>JBCBCT010000057.1:0-14753 GCA_038530365.1 Pseudomonadota bacterium
CTGTGTATTGCAGGAGGCTGCCGTGCGTGGCCGCCTGTTGGGACTGGATGCCAGTGAGATTTTGATCAAGCGTGGCCTGATCGGCGAAGAAGCCTACGGTCGTGCTCTCGCGCTGGGGCTGGGGCTTCCGTTTCAAGCTGAAACCAAAGCCCTGCCCATTGCAACGCCGTTTACATCGACGTCCGACGATGAACTTGCCGCAGCCGATTTGGCGCGGGCCGATGGCCGGGACCATGAGGCTGAAGCCTGCGCTCGTTCCAACTCTGCCAACTCTGGCAGCCCTTCCAATCCTGGTAACCCTGGAAAACGCGAGCCCATGCCCGACGGCGTTGGAAAAGCGCGAGACTTTGACCAGTTCTCCCACATGGTTGCTGTTCTGCCCCATGCGAACGGAGGCTCAGCTGATCCGCAACCCGATGCAGCACCGCTGCGCCGTCCCGATCTGGTTGCTCCACATTTTCATGCGGCACCGGCTGGAAAGGAGCTGCGAAATTTTGCTGAACTTTTGGCCCGAAACCCTCAGGTTTCGAACCGGTTTTCCATCACCACCAAACGGGCAAACCGAGAAGGGCTGATGCGGTTGGCGCAGAGCAATCTCAGCGATCACGCACGGTTCGGACTGTGGCGCCGCTCGCGCTGGCTCTCAGCGCGCACCACCGTCACACCCTGGCAAGCCGTAATCGTGTTGATCGTGCTGCAGTTTATCGGCTGGGGCATGGTGTTTGCGGGGGGCCGCACGGCGCTCGTGGTTCATCTGGCGGTCACATGCTTCTATCTGGCATGTGTCGTGGTGCGCCTTTGGGCCTCGCTGGTTTATCGGCCGCCGGAGCCTCCCAACCCGCCGCGCTATGCCGACAAAGACCTGCCCTTATACACCGTGCTTGTCCCGCTTTACCGCGAAGAGCAGATGGTGGACGGTCTGGTGACGTCGCTGTGTCAAATCGATTGGCCGGTTGAGCGGTTGGAAATCAAGCTCATATGCGAAGCCGATGATGCGCCGACCATCAAGGCTGCAGCGGCCGCGTTGTTGGCCAAGGGTCGAGCGCATTTTGAGGTTGTCCGTGTGCCGCCGTCGCTGCCACGCACCAAACCCAAGGCGCTCAATTTTGCGCTCGCCGTCAGCTGCGGGCAGTTGGTGACGGTCTATGATGCTGAGGATCGACCGCACCCAGGACAATTGCGCGAGGCCCACCATACGTTTGTTGTTTCTGATCCCGCCTGCGCGGTGCTGCAGGCACCGCTGGTCATTACCAACGGGAACAAGAGTTGGTTGGCGCGGATGTTTGAGATTGAATACTCCGCACTTTTTGATGGCCTGCTTCCCGCGCTCAGTCGCTCCCGCCTTCTTGCGCCGCTGGGGGGAACGTCCAACCATTTCAAGCGGGCGGCGCTCGATACGGTGGGGGGATGGGACCCCCATAACGTGACCGAGGATGCTGATCTTGGGGTGCGCATGGCCCGGGCTGGTTTGGGGTTTCGAGCCATCGCGCTGCCCACTTACGAGGAAGCGCCGGAGAAATTTCGGGTTTGGCTGGGCCAGCGCACCCGATGGTTCAAGGGCTGGATGCAAACCTGGCTCGTGCACACGCGGCATCCGTTGCGCTTTGGCCGGCAAGTGGGTTGGTTTCAGGTTTTGGTTTTTCACCTGTTGATCACCGGGATGTTGGCGTCAGCGCTCATCCACCCGTTCTTTTGGATCAGCGCTGCGCTTTACGCCGGCCAATGGGCGGCACAGGGTGGGCTGCCGGCAGTGCCATCGACGTTGCTTTTCGTTGATGTCGGCACTCTGTTGATGGGCTACGGGGCGCTGTGTGTTCTGGCTGCACAAACCCTTCCGCAACGGGGCTTGCAGGGCCACAGACCAACGCTGCTGACACTGCCGGTTTACTGGTTGCTCTTGTCATTCGCCGCATGGCGCGCGCTTTTTGATCTCATTCGTCGCCCGCACCATTGGGAAAAAACCGCGCACGGTGGATGAGGGAGCAGGGGCCCTTTCAAGCGATCACTTATGGTTTGCACCGCTGCCCGTAATATCCGCGATAGAATATGCGCAGATCTTCCAGGCGCTGTGCAACTGCAACACCAAATTCCTCCGCAAACCCGTCGGCGGACTTTGGCGACACCGCCGTCTGATCCATCAAACGTCGCATGCGGCAGGCCATGTCTTTTGCATTGCCTTGAGCGGCTGAGCCGTGGAGTAAGTCAAATAGGCCCACGGATAAAACAACGGGCAGCTTATTGGCTTCCATCACCCGCGCAGCATAAGCGTCCGCCTCCATCTCCATGGCCAGAGAGTTTGGCCTGCCATCGTTGTGCAATGTGGCGTGGGCGTATTCATGGATCAGCGTGAAAAACACGGACGCGTTTGCTGTAAAAGCCTCCAGCCTGCGGATGAGCTGGTTTTGTTGCGCGATTGTTACAAGCTCCTGGCGGTCGTTCATCGAAAGCTGCGCTGCAAAAACACTGGGCGGCAGGGGCTCCACGCGCCCGGATTTTGCCATGGCGGAGGTCGGGCAACGGTTCCGCGCCGCGACCAAGTGTGGGCGAAGTTTCGTCTCGAGGAAAGCGCTGAGCGCCTCCGGGGTTTTCACAAACGGCATGCCCATCAGATAGGCGAGTATCGCTTGCTGGTTGTAGAGGGAATAATATTGCAATTGGTAGGGGAAGATGATCTTGCGGTCCCGCAATTGATAGACGGGGACCATGCTGCAATCGTTGGGAAAGTGCAGTGTTACCACCCCATTTGGGGCCATGGGAACGCCGGCAAATTTAATTCCGGGCAAAATGTTTTCCGGCCATATGACGGTTTCCAATGTCCGTGCGGTGCAGCCAACGAACGTGTGAAACGCTTCGGGCTTCATGGGTCCTTTGATTTGGCAGATGCCTTCGGCAACTCTTTGGGCAGGACTTGAGGCCTTGCTTTGGGAAGCGCTTGTACCGTGTGACCAGGCGAGTGCGCTGATGAAAATCCAAAGCACGGCCGTGCAGACTTTTGTAGACATGGGTGTGCCTCTAATTGTTCACGCAACGCACGGCGTTCTCGATGGTGACCACAGGGGACGGATTGCTGAGGGGGAGCGTTTCTAAAACCCGCAGTTTCGTGGAGCACCAGACTTGAATGTTTTTGGGTTCGAACGTTGCTTTCACGGCACCAGCCCGCAGACCCAAGCGCAAGATTTTGGATTCTTCCGCATCTAACACATCGCGAAGATCGGTCGGGTTCACCACCTGTCCGGCTTCCAGTTTGTTGAGCAGGTTGAGAAACACGCGGCCCTGAATTCCTTCCGCCGTTTGTTCCATGTCTTTGCCGATTGCGCCTCGAAACTGTTTGGTTTCCTTTTGAACGACGCGCCACGTGTCGGCGCATATGACGTCGCGAATTTGAAGGTACTTTTCGTCGCTAATCGCATCGCGGCCACACATTTTTGACGCCTCTGCCCCGCGTGCTTGTAATGAAACCGCTATGAAAACAGCCAGGCTGAGTGTCAGGAGGCGTTTTGTCTGAGCTTTCATCGGTTTCATCCGTTGTTCGTCTGACATTGATTGATCAAAGCGGTGCGCTGGGGATTTTGCGCACTGGGCAATGGGTTGAGCCGTTTGAGTTTGTCGTCCAGCAAGGAGAAAATGCTCACCAAACTGGGACAGGTGTAGTCTTTGACGAGTTTTGCGTCGCAGATATCGGCGTCCAAACAAAAGGCTATGAGATCCACCTGTCGCAGGAAGGGTGCAAATTTATCACGGATCAGTTCGTTTTGGACGTTGAAATCCCGAAGGTCGTAGTCAGCCGCATTTGTCCTTAGTCCATAGATCGCATCTCTCGCCTCACGGACCGATGGCGACGTCAGGTCGACAATGAGATTAAGCGTGTTTTGTCCACGGTTGATTGAGTTGGCCTGGCCCGTGGCGGTCCAAGTCAAATAACCAAGAATTGCCACCGCCGCGAGGTTCAGCAAAAACGAAATGCCGATGAGCTTTTCCTTGGCGGGGCATTCTTTGACGTATTGTACGATGCCCATCGGTCTATCTTCCGTGTGTCAGTTTTAGACGTAAACGCTGATGATCTTGCTCTCGTGTGGCAACGTTAGAAGCGTTGTTTCAACATATTTGTGACGGTTTATTTTTCGCCCTTTGTTTTTCGCGATTGAAGGGCTGACACTATAAAAGCGCCATCCTGTTTGGCTTCTTCCCGACTTTTGGTGCGTTGCGTTGGCTGGGTTGCTTGTTTGGCCTGAGCGGCAGGTATTTCGACCCCTAGCCCGCTTGGCTGATTCTGGGTACATGGCTTTGTGTTCTGCACAAATTCCAAATGGGCTCCGAATGGGCCCTGGATGGGCCTAGACGGGCTTTGGCATGGGCCTTGGGTTTGCCATTCCGGTGGAGTTTTGTGCGCTGTTGGGGATCGGTTTTTTATGGATCGGCTTGAGGAATCAGAACTTATCTATGGCCGCATGATGCGGGTGGATGAGGGGCATTTGATTGAGCGCTACAACCGCGCGCTTCAGGGGTTCAATCTGCCAGAGACACAGCTAGCATCGTTCCGCATCGACATGACAGGGTTTTCGCCGGAGATCGCCGATGAAATGGATGACCGGCAATACCTTGATCCGGGCGGGATAAACCGGCGCTACATTATTTTGTCACCGGAGCAACAATATCTGCCGGTCGTGCACACGGCTTTTTCCAACACCGGCCAGTTGATGCACGAGTTTTTTGAGGCCAACGCCAAGGTTATCCAAGCGCTCACAATCCGCGATGTGATCTATGGTGAAATCGAAGATCCAGTTTTGGAAGCGCGGGATATTGAAGACCTTCTGGCCATCGAGCAGATCGAGTTTAAGGTTTTTACGGGGACGGATCTGTCGCGACAGGCGTTGAAACTTCGCCATTCTATCGACCGGCTGCGCAAAGAACCCGATGCCTGGCAAGATGATGCTCTGCTGCATGATATGGTCGATCTGGCCATTCAAACCGGAGACATTCGCCGCAACGATCTTGTGCCCAGCGAAGTGGTTTTTCGCCACAACACGTTTTGGACCAGCCATTTTGGCGGCGTTTACATCTTCATTGATCGCGATCAGACCACGGTGATCGGCAACCCGAATGCGCCGGGCTTCCGGCGGTCGCGGCCCTGGCAAGTCAGCTATATCGACGCGCGGGACGGTGATCTGGTGTACCGTTTTTTGGTCGAAACGGGGCGGGTTCAAATGCCCCGCGGGCGGTGGATTGAGGAGTCGGGTCTGCTGCAACACCGCATTGAGATGTTGGTGACGGCGCTGGCCTTTCATGCCGATAAAAAGGCGCGCCCCAAGCCCGAAAGCCAGCGGTGGATCAACAGTTGGGTGAAGGATAATCGTGCACTCGTTGAACGGGAAGGCACGTTGCCGTTTCTTCTATGGGCGCAGCGGCAGCTGGAAAGTTGGGCCAATATCGATATGGAAGAAGTGGACCCGCGTGGCCGATTTATCCTGTCGCGGGCGCGGCCCAACCACGAGGACGCCTGGTTAATCAACCGGTTGATTGGTGATTACGTTCCGTTTGATTTCATGACTCGTTATGTTTTCAACAAGCCGGCGTTTTATGAAGACTACGAGGAATGGGGCGAGGCCAAGCGTGAGCACATTGTGAAAACGGTGTCGAAGGACTATCTCCAAAACAAAGAAAAGCTGCGCCGCGACCTCTACGGTTTGAAAGATTGAGGCTTCGCGGTTGGCGTATGTGGTGCGCGTGTTTGTTGTAAGCGAAGGACAGATTTTATGCTCGATCCGGTGGTGAATTTTTTCACAAACGTCTTTCTTCGCATTGGGCAGGGGATCGGCTACGGCATCGCGGTTCTGTTGTGGCCGTTTGCTTGGGCGACGGCGTGGTATCGCAAGCGCGGCTGGCTGATAAAAGGGCCAATCGGGCTGTTCTTGCTGGCGCTCGTCTTCGGCTACGGATGGTTCATCTATACCACCCAATGGTGGCACGGGTTCGACCCGGATTACGCTAAAAAATATGCCATCGGTGCAACGGTTGCCAGTTCCGCCGGCGCGCCGGTCCCGTCGGTGGCAAGCACCACGGCCGGATCTGATGGATCAAACTCTGGCGCAGCGAGCACGACCGCCAACACCGATGACGCTGCCCCCGATAGCAAGCGATGTGTTCCCTCCCGCATGGTGCAGGCAACGGCTGATCTCATCGATCTCAATGTGAACACCAACAATTGGGTGCCGTCGATGTTCCTGTCGAAGATCGGCTTTTTTGGCATCGAGTGGAAACGCACAAAATTCCTCGACAACAAAGCGGCTTTCCAACTGGGCGTGAATTCGGCGCTGCGCCGCACGTCCGTTGAACTGGTGGACCGTTTGGGCCGGGTGCGGGGAACGTCAAGCATCAACCAGGATTTGCAGGATGCGCGCCAGAAGCTCGCCTACGATGAAGACGCTTGGTATTTCAGCACTGATCCTTTTGGTTTTCGTACAACCACCCAAGCCAACTACCGCTCCGCCGGTGTCAGTTTGTTGAAGTTCAACGCCGACCTGGCGTCTTGCGGCAGCCTGTTTGATGCGCGCACCGATAACCTGCTTCAATTCATCGACCGGGTGACATCAGATATTGGCTCTACATCTGATATTTTGCGCAAGCGGATGGAAGCGGGCAATTGGGGTTGGTTTGACACACGGGCCGATGACCGGTTCTGGTTCGCTTACGGCCAGCTTTATGCCTATCACGGTATCCTGACGGCGGTGCGGTCGGACTTTGCCGATGTGTTCACGAACCGGCAGTTGGAGCAGGTGTGGCAGCGTACGAATGAATCACTGCGGGCATCCCTCGACTTGCGTCCAGCGATCATCTCGAACGGTCACGAGGCCAGTTGGATCATGCCAACGCACCTTGCGACCATGGGTTTTTATGTTTTGCGGGTGCGGTCGAACTTGGTGGAAATCCGCGATGTATTGGACCGCTAGGCTGCGTTGATCCGCTGGGCTTGTTTTTCAAAAGCAGCGCATGATCGCGTCAGCCAGGTAGGCGAGTTGGATCTCGCCACCATAGACCGCCCAACCGCCAAGGCCTGCGCCCACCAACGCACCAAACGCCCCAAGGGCGATTCCCATACCGCGCATGAGGGTCTGGCGTTCCCGTTCGGCGATGGCGTTCAAATCAGCTTTGGGCATCGAGGAGACGTTTGAGTTTTTGCACGGCGCTGTCGGCGTTTTCACCATAGGCAATCGTGCCAAAAAACGCACCATCGGCGTTCATCAAATACGTGGTGGCAGTGTGGTTCATCGTGTAATCATCGTCTTCCAACGGCACTTTTTCCGCATAAACCCGCCAGAGTTTTGAAAGGGCAGCGATCTGTTCCTCCGTGCCGGTGATACCTTTGATGCCCGGCTGGAACGGCGTGAGATAGTCGTCCATGACTTTGGCGGTGTCGCGCTTTGGGTCCACGGTCACAAAATAGGCGTCGATCTTCTTGCCGTCTTCGCCCAGTTTTTCCAGCCATTGTGTGGTTTCATAGAGCGTCGTGGGGCAGACGTCCGGACAGTGGGTAAAGCCAAAAAATACGATATGGGGCCGTCCCATCATGGCTTGCTGCGTGAAGGGGTTGCCCTTGGTGTCCTGCGCTTCAAACGGGCCGCCAATCTGCACCCGCGCAATGTTGGTCACATCGCCTTTCAGGCTCCACGTGACGGTGGAATAGGCAAGGAAAGCGCCCAAAACGAATACGGCACCCCAGAGAACAAGGCGAAGTTTGGCCATCATGCACGACGCTTAGACTGTGTGACGGGTCTCGGTCAGACCCCCATGTGCTCTAGTTAGGGGAGGGCGGGGCATTTGTCAGGTGCTGCGGGTTCACGAGGGGGAGAGCGCGGCCCACATGGCTTGCCCCAGGTTGGTTTTGGCCCACCCGCTCCCCTGGCCCGTCCGCTTCTCTGGCTCAAACCCAGATCAGATCGTTTGCCGTACGCCTTAAGATTTGGTCTTGGGGGATGACAAACTGCGCCATGTCCTGCTCGCTGCCAGCACCCAGATGGTGCATGAGCGTGCGCATGGTGCCGCCATGGGACACCAGAATGGTGCGATCCTCCAGCGCCTCAAAGGCTGGCACCGTGCGTTTGGCGAGGTCGGCGTAGCTTTCCCCGGCGGGCGGGCGAAAGTGCCATTTGTCTTTCTTACGGCCTTTCACCAGGGCAGGGGTCTCGTGGTAAAGCTCTTCTAGCGTGTGGCCTTCCCAATCGCCAAAGCTGATTTCGATAAAGGCCGGGTTGGTCTCATAGCTTTGCGCCGCCAGCCCCATCGCCTCGCGGATAATTTCCATCGTTTCACGGGTGCGGCCCATGGGACTGGCGATAAACCGGTAACTGGAAGGGTCCGTGATGAGGCTACGCAGTTTTTCGCCGTTCTTGGCGGCTTGGTCCCGCCCGATTGCGTTGAGGGGGATGTCCTGCTGGCCCTGCAAACGGTGTTCGGCGTTCCAGTCGGTTTGGCCGTGGCGCACCAAAAACATTGATCAAATTCCAGGACTCGGATGGGCCGCCCGTTTGGGCTTGGCCCTTGTAGCGTGGGTGGCGGCGCGGGCGTGGTGGTCTACGCTAGTCTTTTGCCCCTAGTCTTTTGCCACTGTGATGTCCGGCGCGTCCACCGCTTTCATGCCGACCGTATGATAGCCTGAATCAACATGGTGAACTTCGCCCGTTACCGCCGATGAGAGGTCCGACAGGAGGTACAGGGCTGATTTGCCGACCTCATCAATGCTGACGGTGCGTTTCAGGGGTGAGTTATATTCGTTCCATTTCAAGATATAGCGGAAATCGCCGATGCCTGAGGCCGCCAGGGTTTTGATGGGTCCGGCGGAAATGGCATTCACGCGGATGTCTTTGCCGCCTAAGTCAACGGCAAGATAACGAACGCTCGCCTCCAGTGCGGCCTTGGCCACGCCCATGACGTTGTAGTGGGGCATGACCTTTTCAGCGCCGTAGTAGGTCATGGTCAACATGGAGCCACCGTCGGTCATCAACTTCTCGGCGCGCTGGGCGACGGCTGTGAAGGAGTAGACGGAAATATCCATCGTCATGCGGAAATTGTCCGGCGATGTGTCGACATAGCGGCCGGTGAGCTCGTTCTTGTCGGAAAAACCGATGGCGTGGACGAGAAAATCCATCGAACCCCAGGTTTCTTCCACCGCGGCGAAGGCTGCATCCATGCTGGCTGCGTCCCCCACATCGCAATCGCCGACCACCCAGCCACCAAGTTCCTTGGCGAGGGGTTCGACCCGCTTTTTCATCGCGTCGCCCTGGTAGGTGAAGGCCAACTCGGCGCCCGCTTCGCTCAAGGCCTTGGCGACCCCCCAAGCGATGGAGCGATTGTTGGCGAGACCCATGATGAGACCGCGTTTTCCGGCCATGAGAGCATGGGCGTTTGGAGTTTTGTCGTCTGACATAGCGTAATCGAAACCCGTCCTGACGCGTGGACGCGGGCGGAACCGCGGCGCGCCATCATTGCGTGCGGCGGTATCGCACACAGGTGCACCGCCATCAAGCGCGCCAAAACCCGAAACGCGCCCGTCTCAAGCGCGCCTGTTGATCACCCGCTGTAATGTTCAGTCCGGGCTGCGCTGTTTCATGAGCTTAGCCAGGGCTTCATCCGGCTCGTCCGGCAATTGAATGCTGAGAACAGCCAGAATGTCGCCATGTCCGTTCGCGCGGCTGGGCAGGCCTTTGCCGCGGACGCGAAAAACGGCTCCGGATGTCGACCACGCCGGGATGGTCAAAGCGACCGCGCCCGTGAGCGTCGGCACGCGAATTTTGCCGCCCAGAACTGCGGTTTCCAACGCCACGGGAACGTGCACCCTCAGGTTTGCGCCTTCGCGCTGAAAATCGCGGTGTGGGGAGAGTTTTAGCGTCACGAGGGCATCCCCCGCACCGGCGGGGCCCTCTTCACCCTGGCCCTTCAGACGGATGATCTGGCCGTCTTCGGGTTCGGGGGGAATGGTGACGTTTACGGTCCGGTCAGCGGACAGGCGAACGGGGGCTTTGCCGGCTGCGAGGTCTTTGAGGTGCACGGACAGCGTGATTTTCTTGTCGGCCCCTTTGGGTGCGCGGCCTTGACCAAATGGACCCTGTCTCGCGCCCGCTTGGGCAAAGGGATCGCCCCCCATCCCGGCCATTCCCGCCGGCCCAGCTTGGCCGCCGAGGCCGCCAAACATTTGGGACAGGATGTCTTCTGCGCCGGAGAAGCCGCCTTGCGCGCCCGCAAAACCACCTCTGGTAGAGCGCCCGCGCCCGCCACCAAATCCCTCAAATCCCTGAAACCGTTCTTTGCCTTCGGCATCTATCGCGCCGGAATCAAACAATTGGCGTTTTTCTTTGTCGCCCAGGATTTCATAGGCGGCATTTGCCTCGGAAAAGCGCTCCTTGGCCTTTGGATTGTTCTTGTTCTGGTCGGGGTGATACTGCTTGGCGAGCTTGCGAAACGCGGATTTGATCGCCTTCTCATCGGCAGTGCGTGGCACACCCAACACCTGATAAGGGTCGCGCATGGCTATTCTCAATGCGGATGGTAACGTTGTTCCACCAGATATGGGGCAGGGCGCCTAAATTTCAAAGGCTTGTCACAAAAACAGCCGTCTGCGCGTGCTTAGCCTGAGGATTTGAACCAGGACAGAACCCATTCGCCGGGGCTGATCTGGCAGGCTTCGCCGTTGTAAAACGCGATTCCCATAAAAGTGTCGACGCTGGTTTTGAACCCACGGCATTGCTGACCGTGCTTGCCCATGAATTTGTCGATGGCAACAATCGTGCCCGTGGACCCGGTCTCAGGGTTGGACCAAGCCAAAGGTTTGATCCGTTCTTCGATTGGAGCTTGAGCAACCGCAGATTTGATGACGTCGGCATCGCCCTTGGCAATGCCCTTTGGACCGGTGGTCTTGGCAACCGAGTCGGTCACGATAGACTTATCGTTGGCGATTTGCGGTAGGGTGTTGTTGTTGATGGCGCAGCCGGACACCGCCATGCTCGCAACCAGGACAGCCAAAACCGCTCTTTTTGACGCGGTTGTGCGTCGGCCCTTGGCGGCGCAGACGAATTTAGAGATATCGGTACGATCAGTCATATCTTGTCCAACAGGGTGGTGACCCCAAACGCAAAACACCAAGAACTTGGTTTAATTTGTCACCGCCCTCTGAACATTTCGTTAAGGTTTGTTATGGATTTCACGAAGCGCACCGATCCGCACACGCTGTTTGAAGAATGGTTAACCGAGGCGCAGGCCCAGGAACTGAATGACCCCAACGCCATGGCGCTGGCCACTGTCGATCCCGACGGCATGCCCAATGTGCGTACGGTGCTTCTTAAAGGGCACGACGCGCGAGGGTTTGTGTTTTACACCAATTTTGAAAGCGCCAAGGGTCGGGAACTGTTGGCGAGCGGCAAGGCGGCGCTGTGTTTCCATTGGAAAAGCCTGCGCCGCCAGGTGCGGGTGCGCGGGCCGCTAGAACAAGTGTCCGATGCCGAAGCGGACGAGTATTACAACACTCGACATCCCCAATCGCGCCTTGGGGCCTGGGCTTCGGAGCAATCCCGACCCCTCGACGAGCGGGAAACGCTTTTGGCGCGGTTCAAGGAATATGAAGAGAAATACGGCACCGAGACCATCCCACGCCCACCCCATTGGTCGGGCTTCCGGGTGAAGCCGATTTCCATGGAGTTTTGGAAAGACGGAGAGTTTCGCTTGCACGACCGCGCCGTGTTTACCCCCTCCGACGCCGGCTGGAGCGCACAACGGCTCTATCCATAGACGTTTTTCAAGTGGCACCCGAGCGTTGGGCTTTTTGCGGTCACGCCTTTTGTATTTTGTCTTGCAGCGGTTCTGACGCTTAGGCTGCGCGTTTGGCGGCATCGGCTGGGTTTTGGCCTGCCCAAAGCCACGGACCGCACTTCAACTTAATCGAGCGCCTAAAAATAAATGCAACTTTTGGTAGTAGTTTGTTTACACACGCGCTGTATCTCTGCATACAACTAATACGCGAATAACTTCGATTCGCAACAGAACATGTTGAGCTGATCCCCCTGCTTTTCCTCAGCTCAATATGTAACCCGTGCCAAGCGGGTACTTAAGGGGACCCGGATCAATCCGCCCGGTCCGGGTCCCCGCTCCTTTTCACCGTATTGCGCTTTTGATCAGCCGCGCTGTCGGTGTGATCCCGCTTGCCTCGCGCTTCACCGCATTACCGCATTTGAGCCCTTGTCTGTGAGCCACAGGGACAGTAGGACGGAGACATGATGTACAAGCATTCCATGATGACCGCGTGGTGGGGCCGCTAAAGGCGGCTCCGGGTTTCGTTTTGAACATCGAATGAAAACAGCCCCAGCCGCCCTTTCGGGCGGTTTTTTTGTGCCGCCGTTTTGGGTTGATCGGTTGGCACACGAAAGAAGGGGAAGGGAGAAATCATGCCCAATTCTAGTTCGAACTCTGCTGGCATGTCCGGCACGCATACGCCGTTCGTCTATGAAACCGAGGGCGGGGTCACCGTAACACGCAGCCGGGTTGGTACGGCGTATGACGATGCTGTGGACGCTTATGTCCGCCGGTTAGACAGCCGCCGCGGTGCTGTCTTTTCCTCAAATTACGAATATCCCGGCCGTTATACCCGTTGGGACACGGCGATCGTCGACCCGCCTTTGGGGATTGCCTCGGCGGGGCGTCAGATGCGGGTTGAGGCCTATAACGGTCGCGGTGTTGTTCTCCTGAATATGTTGGAGCCCGTGCTGGTGGCGGACGACCATGTCAAAGACCACTGCCGTGATGGCGATATTCTTCACCTCACGATCAAGGAACCGGACGGTGTTATCGCCGAAGAAGACCGATCCCGTGCACCCACCGTGTTTTCCGTTTTGCGAGCAATCGTTGGCCATTTCAAAAGCGACGCGGACAGCAATCTCGCCCTTTATGGTGCGTTTGGCTATGACATCGCGTTTCAGTTTGATGCGATCACCACGCGGCTTCCCCGCCCCGACGATCAGCGGGATATGGTGCTTTATTTGCCCGACGAAATTCTCGTTGTGGACCATCACGCCGCTTCCGCGTGGAAAGAGCGGTATGATTTTGCTGATGGTCAGGGCCTGACCACCGAAGGATTGCCGCGGGAGGGGGCCGATGATCCGTTCCAGCCCGGCGACCATGACCCCGGTCGCGGCGACCATGTGCCTGGGGAATATGCGGCGCTGGTTGAAAAGGCGAAGGAGAAGTTTCGCCGGGGCGATCTGTTTGAAGTCGTGCCGGGTCAAACCTTCACCGAGCGGTGCACCAATCCGCCATCGGCGATTTCGCGCAAGTTGAAGGAGATCAATCCGTCTCCCTATTCGTTTTTTATCAATCTTGGCGAACAGGAATATCTTGTGGGGGCGAGCCCCGAGATGTTTGTGCGCGTTGAAAAGCGGCGAATTGAAACCTGCCCCATCTCCGGAACCATCCGCCGTGGCCGGGATCCGATTGAGGACAGCGAACAGATCCTCACGCTGCTCAACTCCAAGAAAGACGAATCGGAACTCACCATGTGTTCCGACGTTGACCGCAATGACAAAAGCCGGGTCTGTGAGCCGGGGTCTGTCAAAGTGATCGGGCGCCGGCAAATCGAGATGTATTCGCGCCTCATCCACACCGTGGATCACATCGAGGGGCGGTTGCGGGCGGATATGGACGCCTTTGATGGCTTCCTGTCCCACGCATGGGCCGTAACCGTGACCGGTGCGCCGAAGCTCTGGGCCATGCGTTTTATCGAAGAGCACGAAAAGAGCCCGCGGGCTTGGTATGGCGGTGCCGTCGGCATGGTGGGGTTCAATGGCAACATGAACACCGGCCTCACGCTTCGGACGGTGCGTATCAAGAACGGCATTGCAGAGGTGCGGGCCGGTGCGACGCTGTTGAACGACAGCAACCCCCAAGAGGAAGAGGCTGAAACCGAGCTTAAGGCGTCGGCCATGCTGGCCGCCGTGCGGGAAGCGGGGCAATCGAACGCCGCAAGCGCAACCCGCGCCGCGGCGAAAGTCGGGGAGGGGCGGCGCATTCTTCTCGTCGACCACGAAGACAGTTTTGTGCACACGCTGGCCAACTATTTTCGCCAAACGGGGGCGGCGGTTCGCACGGTGCGTTCGCCGGTTTCAACCGCTGTCGTTGACGCCTTCGCCCCGGATCTCGTTGTCCTGTCGCCCGGGCCCGGCAATCCGCAGGATTTCAACTGCGATGCGACGATCAAGCTGGTGCGGGGGCTGGGGCTGCCGATCTTCGGTGTGTGCCTTGGTCTCCAAGCGTTGGTGGAGAGTTATGGCGGGACGCTTGCGCAGCTTGATGATCCCATGCACGGCAAGCCGTCGCGGATTTCGGTGGAGCCCAACTCCCTGACATTTTCAGGGCTCAACGGTGGGCTGACAGTGGGTCGGTATCATTCGCTTTACGCCGATGCGGCCCAATTGCCGGCGGGCTTTAAGGTGACGGCGCGCACCGCTGATGATGTGATCATGGGCATTGAGCACACGGAAGAACCCATCGCTGCGGTGCAGTTTCACCCCGAAAGCATCATGAGCCTTGGGCAGGACGCGGGCATGCGGATGATTGAAAACATCGTGGCGCATTTGAAATAGCCGCTGTGGTCAGCGCGCGGATGTGATAAGCGCGCACAACACGAGCAGCATGTGCGTATAGATAAGGATCCTGCCGGCCATGGCATCGCGCAAATCTGCTGTGAGATCGACGCAAACTCCGGCTGCGGTCTCCGT
>JBCBCT010000057.1:14851-21485 GCA_038530365.1 Pseudomonadota bacterium
GTTGGCCGGTCGCGCCACCGCGAGTTTGGTTGCGATGTCATCAGCTTTCTACGCGTTCTCGGTTCTGCCTTTGGCGGAGGTCTACGCGTTGATTTTCTCAACCCCGTTGTTGATCACGCTGTTGGCGGTGCCATTGCTGGGGGAGACCATACGGCTGCGGCGCGGCCTTGCAGTTCTTGTTGGGCTGGTGGGGGTGATCATTGTCGTCAGACCGGGGTCAAGCGCCTTCGACTGGGGCCATGCTTCGGCCTTGCTGGCGGCGGTGGCCGGCGCGCTCTCCGCCATTACGGTGCGCAAATTGGGCCGCTCGGAACGGGCCACCGTTATTATTCTCTTTCCGATGTATGTGAGCATTGTGGCGATGGCGCTGGTGCAGCCGTTTGTCTTCAAGCCGCTGTCGCTGGTGGACATGACTTTGATGGGTCTGGTGGGTCTGCTGGCCGTGTTCGCTCAGGTGTGCATCATCGGGGCGTATCGCCGTGCTCCAGCCGCCGTCATCGCGCCGGTGCAATACAGCCAGATGCTTTGGGCGGTGCTGTTTGGGCTTTTGTTCTTTAACGAGGTCCCGGACCTGTGGGTTGGTGTGGGGTCAACTGTGATCATCGCCAGCGGTCTTTACATCGTCGCCCGTGAGGCCAAGCCCGATGTTTCCGAGACCACGCCTTTGTTGCGCAATCCCAACATTCGTCCCGATACCGGCCCAACACCTGGCCCCAACATTCATCGTGATTTGAATGGGTAGAGGTGGTGGGTGCAGCCGTGTCTTGACGAATCACGCGGCAAGCACCCGCAGCCGTTACAAAACCCGGGTCATGCACACGCTTTCGGGGTCTTCGAAATAGTCTGCGAAGGGCGGGCAGATTTGAAATCCATTTTTCACGTACAGTCGGCGGGCGGCGGCAAATTCTGCCATCGTTCCGGTCTCCAGGCTTACTCTTGTGTAGCCGCGTTGCCGCGCGTTGGTGATCAGGTGGTCCAGCAAGGCTTGGGCGATGCCTTTGCCACGGGCGGCGGCGCGGGTGTGCATGCTTTTGATTTCTCCGTGCCGGGCATCAAGTTCCTTGAGGGCGACACAGCCCAGTAGAGTTCCATTTTCCTCGGCACGCCAAAAGGTGATGTCGGGGGAGCGCAAGGCGTCCAGATCAAGGGCGTGGACGTTTTCAGGCTGCGAGGCGGCGCGGCAAAAGTCCAGATGGGTTTCCAAAAGGGCGGCGATGTCCGGTTGGCGAAGATCGTCAACAGTCAGTGTGATCATGGGACAGCCCTTCAGGTGGGTTTGCAGCTTGCTGGCCTTGGGGAGTTGAAACCCCGCGCCATCCCGTTGCAAGTGTTGGCCCCTCACTTTTTGCACGCCGCGCAGGTGTTCTATGCCCCATTTGGTTGCCGATTATTCCGCGAACTTGGCCGAGCGTTTTGATATGGGGCGGGTTCTCGATCAGCTCTACGAAGCCGCGCTCGAAACCGGTATTTTTCCCCTTGGTGGGGTGCGCATCAGGCTGATCCCGGTGGACGCCTATGCAATCGCGGATCGCCATGATCGCAACGCCTATTTCTCGCTCGTATTGCGCATCGGCGCAGGGCGCAGCGCCAGCGCCAAGAGAGCAGCGGCGGCGCTGATTTTCGAGCGGTTGTTGACACTGTTTGTGGATGAGCTCGCGGCTGGGCACTTCATGTTATCGGTTGATTTAATGGAAAACGATCCTGATGTGTCGTTCAAAGCCAATGGCGTTCATGGGCGTCTGTCGTCCACCGAGTGAGCTCCCTGGGTCAGCGTTGGATAATGGTCGTAGAGTTTGCGACAAACTGCCGTTTTCATGCCGGTTTGACTGGACAAGGGGCGAGGGAATCTCCAATTAGCGCGCGGAGCCGCTGAACAGGGCGTGCGCAGCCTTTGACCTGCGCTCATTTGGGGCATTGTCCTTAGCCCTGAACATCGGCACATGGTAGATAAAACTGAGACCTGAAAGGATCGGTCTATGAGCGATGGTCAAGCAACTGGCGGCCATGGTGAAGACGGCGTCGGACGCCGTGACTTCCTGTTTATTGCAACGGGCGCTGCAGGCGCAGTCGCCGTTGGCGGGATCGCCTGGCCTTTGATCGCCAGCCTTGGACCCAACGAAGCTGTGAAAGCGGCTGGGGCACCGACGGAAATCGATATTTCGGCCATCGAAGAGGGCCAGCAGATCGTGGTGATCTGGCGCGAAGCGCCATACTTCATCCGCAAGCTGTCCGATGAAGAAGCGCAGCTGGCTATTGATGCTGAGCAAACTGTATTTCGCGATTACGCTCCGGCTGCGGAGCGGATTGCATCGGCTGAGGGGTCGGACACCAAGTGGACGATCATTGCAGCCAACTGCACCCATTTGGGGTGCGTGCCCACGAAGGTGGATGAGGGACTGGACGGCTGGGTTTGCCCTTGTCACGGATCGAAGTTTGACGTCACCGGTCGGGTGACGAAAGGTCCGGCGCCTGTGAACCTGCCGCTTCCCCCTTACGTCTTTTCCGATGAAGACACGCTCGTCATCGGATCGGAACAAGCATAGCACAAGGAGAGCGACGCTATGAGTGGCCCATCGAGCTATCAGCCGAGCAACGGCTTTACCAAGTGGATCGACGCGCGGCTTCCGCTGCCGCGTCTGATGTATGACAGCTTCGTGTCATATCCGGTTCCTCGGAACCTGAACAACTTTTACACGTTTGGCGGCATTTTGATGGTGGTTCTGGTGTCCCAGATCATCACCGGTGTCTGGATTGCCATGCACTACACGTCGAGCGCTGATATGGCGTTTGAAAGCGTGCAATTGTTGCGTCGCGATGTGGCATTTGGCTGGGACATGCAAACCTGGCACGCCGTTGGCGCCTCGTTCTTCTTTGTGGCGGTGTACATCCACATTTTTCGTGGTCTGTATTACGGCTCCTATAAGGCACCACGCGAAGTGTTGTGGATCCTGGGCGTGATTATCTACCTCCTGATGATGGCAACGGCCTTCATGGGTTATGTTTTGCCTTGGGGTCAGATGTCCTACTGGGGCGCGAAAGTGATCACCGGCTTCTTCTCCGCGATACCGTTCGTTGGTGATGCGGTGACGCAATACCTGCTCGGTGGTTACAACGTGGGTAACGCAACGCTGAACCGCTTTTTCTCGTTGCATTACCTGCTGCCCTTCATGATCTTCGGCATCGTGATCCTGCACGTGTGGGCGCTGCACGTGACGGGTCAGACCAACCCAACGGGTGTTGAAGTCAAGCAGAAAACGGACGTGGTGCCATTCACGCCGTATGCGACCATCAAAGACGCACTCGCTCTGGTCGTGTTCTTCATCGTGTTTTGCTACTTCGTCTTCTTCCTGCCGGATTATCTTGGCCACGCGGATAACTTTATCCAGGCCGACCCGCTGAAGACGCCGGCGCACATCGTGCCCGAATGGTACTTCTTGCCATTCTACGCGGTCCTTCGAGCCGTCGATTTTAATATTGGAATTCCGTTCACGGACATTGTGCTGATCGACTCCAAGCTCGGCGGCGTGTTGGCCATGTTCGGTGCCATTGCGGTTCTGTTCTTCGTGCCATGGTTGGATACGTCCGATGTGCGCTCCACGAACTATCGCCCGATGTATAAGATCTTCTTCTGGCTGTTCGTTGCCAACGCTATTTTCCTGGGCTACCTCGGCTCACGCCCGGCGGAAGGCATCTGGATCCCACTGACGAAGGCCTCCACCTTCTGGTACTTCTTCCACTTCTTGGTGATCATGCCGGCCCTGGGCTGGTTTGAGAAACCACTGCCCCGCCCGGCCAGCATTACGGACGCTGTCCTTGGGAAGGCGCAGGGTGCAGGGGCTGCGGCTCCGGCGGGTGCGGCTGCCGCACCGGACACCAAGGGTTAGAAAACCGACTTAACGCAGCCCCCGCTCCGGCGGGGGCTGTTTCAAATTTGACTGATGTTGCGCCCATGCGAAAAGCACTCTGCGGGCGTTTGGAGTGACCAAACCTATGAAGACAGTGTTTCAGAAGCTGAGGCTCGCTCCACAGGACGTGTCCTGTGGCTTTCAGGGTCTTGCTAAAGGCGTTGCAAAAGGTGTCGCCGCACTGGTGCTGGCCGTCAGCGTCACCGCTGGCACATCGTTTGTGGCTGACACAGCGGACGCAGCCTCTTACCCCAAAAAGAAGCCACGGCAGGCTGAATGGACGTTTGCTGGACCGTTTGGCAAATGGGACAAGGCGCAACTGCAACGCGGCCTGAAGGTCTACACCGAGGTGTGCGCCGCGTGCCACTCGATGAAGTTGCTGTCGTACCGCAACTTGGCCGATCTGGGTTACACGGAAGAGCAGATCAAAGCCTATGCGGCGGAGTTCGAAGTCACCGACGGGCCCAATGACGATGGCGAGATGTTTGATCGGACCGCACGCCCGGCGGACCGTTTTGTCGGGCCCTATGCCAACGATAAAGAGGCAGCGTCTGCCAACAACGGTGCCTTGCCGCCGGACATGTCCCTGATTGCCAAGGCGCGGGCCGTGGAGCGCGGCTTCCCAACGTTTATTTTCGACATCTTCACGATGTATGCCGAAAGCGGGCCGGACTATATCTACTCGTTGCTGACCGGTTACCCGGAAGAAACGCCGGACGGCGTGGATGTGTTGGATGGGCTGCACTACAACCCGTATTTCATCGCAGGTACGGCGCTGGCCATGTCCAATCCTCTGTCTGACGATATCGTGGACTATGATGATGGAACGCCACAAACGGTGGATCAGTACGCTAAGGATATCTCCGCGTTTCTTATGTGGGCTGCCGAGCCCGGCCTGCCAGATCGGAAGCAACGCGGTTTTATCGTGATCTGTTTCCTGCTGTTGTTTGCAGGTCTTCTCTACTTCACCAAAAAGCGGGTTTGGGCGGACGTGTCCCACTAACGCCAACGTGCATATTGCGAGTTCAAAGGGCTCCGGTTGGTTTCCAATCGGGGCCTTTTTTGTGCGCAGGTGGCGAGCACGCTTAGGCTTGGGGAAGGCTGATATTTCCCCCTGCAAGCGCTTGCCTGCAACGGATCAAGCTTCCTATTGTGATGGGGCACGAGCCTTCTTTTTCTTTCGAGTAAACCATGGACCAATCTCTGACTGACGAGTTGGAAGCCAGCATCCGCGCCATTCCCGACTACCCAAAACCCGGTATCGTGTTTCGCGACATCACGACGTTGTTGCAAAACGCTCGGGCGTTTCGTCGGGCCTGCGATGCGCTGGTGCACCCCTATATTGGCATAGGCCTTGACCACGTGGCGGGCATTGAGGCGCGGGGTTTCATTTTGGGGGGAGCGATTGCCCATCAGTTGACCTCCGGTTTCGTGCCGGTGCGCAAGAAGGGTAAACTGCCGGGCAACACCGTGAGCATCGCTTACTCGTTGGAATACGGAATCGATGAGATGGAGATGCACCGCGATGCGGTGCAGCCGGGCGAAAAAGTGCTGTTGGTGGATGATTTAATCGCCACCGGTGGAACCGCAGAAGCTGCGGTCAAACTTCTTAAAGAGATTGGTGCGGACGTGATTGCGGCGTGTTTCGTGATTGATCTACCGGACCTGGGCGGTCGCAAACGCATTGAAGATCTTGGCGTTCCCGTCAGAACTCTGGTTGAGTTTGAAGGTGACTAGGGCTAGCTTTTTGCCAGTGAGCATTATTTGTATTGGGGGAGTATAGCGTGGAGTTGGATGCGCAGCAGGGGAAGGCATTTCTAAAGAGATTTTTTTCTTTCGAAAGTTTCGTGACCCCCAACATTATTGTCATCATTTTTTGGCTGTTGGTGGCTCTGGCTACTTTGGGCGCAGTGTTTTCACTGCTTGCTGCTTTCGCCAGTATGCGCTTTTTCCCGCAAACCGCTTTTGGACTTATATTGCTGTCGCTGATCGGTTGGGTCTTGGGCGTTGTTGGCGCCAAGGTCTTTTGCGAATTGATGTTGGTGATCTTCAAGATCCATGAGGAGTTGAAGTTTCAACGTGTGGGTCCGGCTGGTGGTCAACCGTTTGCCATTGCGTCGGTGTCCGCGCCATCTACACCGCCGGCTGCTCCCAGTCCCGTACCCGCGTCTCCTGCACCCGCGGGCTTTGCGCCGCCACCGGCTGCGCCCAGTCCAACGCCTGCTCCGGCCCCGGCAGCTGCTCCGGTGGCCAGCGCTCCACCGCCTGCTCCGGTGACCAGTGCTGCACCGCCGACCCCAGTGCAGCCTGCGCCGTCATCACCCGTCGCGCCGCCTGCGCCGGCTGCACCTGTCGCGCCCACAGCACCCCCGATACCTCAGAAGGCCCCGGAGCCGCCGGCCTTTGTCGCGCCGTCGGCCCCGGTTGCGGCATCGGCTGCGGTTCCACCGGCTCCGTCGAGCCCGCGAGCGCCTGCTGCCGCTCCAGCTCCATCGCCACCGCCATCGCCATCGCCGCCCGCCCGTGATCCGGCCCCAACTCCACAAACTCCACCATCGCCGCCCAGCCCGCCAGCGCCCGCATCGCCAGCTCAGGCCAGTCCTATAGCGCCCGCAGCACCGTCAAGTTCGCCAACTTCGGCAAGTGCCTCGGAACCTTTTGATCCGTTCAAGGATATTTTTGACACCTCAAAACCGAAAGACCCAAAAGCCTTTTAGCGGCCCGGTTAT
>JBCBCT010000058.1:0-17203 GCA_038530365.1 Pseudomonadota bacterium
GTGATCTGGAGGGTGGGCACACGAAAAATCTGTTCCTCAAGGACAAGAAGGGGCGTCTTTTTTTTTTAACCGCGCAGGAATCAAGCGAGGTGAACCTCAAGACCCTCCACAAACTGCTGGGGGCGAGCGGTCGGTTTTCTTTTGGTTCAGCGGAAAAGATGGAAGAAACCCTTGGTCTCAAACCCGGTTCAGTCTCCGCCCTCGGCGTGATAAATGACCGCGAACATCAGGTGACATTTGCCATCGATCAAACGTTGCTCACCCACGAGAAAATCAATTGCCATCCCCTACGCAATGACGGAACCACGACGCTTCGAGTTCAAGACTTGCTTCAGTTTGCAGACCATTGCGGCCACAAGCCCATCATTATCGACCTGACCGCGCCAACAGACTAAACTGGGCAATGGACGCGAACCCGAGAACAGACAGAGACACAGGCGAAACAATGGTCAGCTGAACGCCATGCCCCCGTTGCAAAATGCGCACGAAAACCCAAATGACCATCACGGCACGGTGTGCAAACATCCAAACCCGCACGGGCAGCCAAAAACACAAATCAGGGAATGCTAGGCAACCATGAGCAATGAATACGGACAGGGCGGCTATGCCGTCGGTGGAAGCCTTGGGGGCAGTCTCGGCGGCAGCGCAAGCGGAAGCATGGGCACAAGCTCAACAAACGTGTCGTTTGGCAGCCAGCCGGCAACGCAACAGGCACCCCAACAATCACCAAATGCTCCTGGCGGCCCAGCTGTGAAAGACATCACCACCGCAAGTTTCATGCAGGACGTGATCGAAGCCTCAAAAGCGGCCCCGGTCATTGTCGATTTCTGGGCCCCATGGTGCGGACCGTGCAAACAACTGGGCCCGATCATCGAGAAATTGGTGACCGCCTCAAATGGCGCGGTGTCGCTTTGTAAAATGGATATCGACAAATATCCCGAAGTCGCCGGACAGATGGGCGTGCAGTCCATTCCAGCTGTTGTGGCCTTTATCGACGGACGGCCCGCCGACGCCTTCATGGGCGCGAAGCCCGAAAGCGAGGTTAAGGCCTTCATCGACAAGGTGGCGGCCAAAGGCCCGGGGCCGCAGGCATCCCCCATAGACACCTTGCTGGAGCAAGCCGACAGCCTTCTGAAAGCGGCGGACTATGGCGGTGCCGCCGAAATTTTCAGCCACATCCTGTCCACCGAAGCGGGAAACCTGGATGCCCTTGCAGGACTTGGCCAGTGCTTTCTGGCGGTAGGCGAGGCGGAACGCGCCAAGAACCTGCTGGCCCATGTGCCGGAGGAGCACCGCGAAAAGGAGCCGCTGCTTGGGCTCGTCAAAGCCTTGGACCTTGCTGAAAAAGCCGCCTCCCTCGGCGATTTGGAACCTCTGGCCAAGGCTGTTGAAGCTGACCCCACCGACCATCAAGCGCGGTTTGATTATGCGGTCGCTTTGAACGGCAACGGCCAACGCCATGATGCGATTGAAAACCTGATTGCCATCGTCAAAGCGGACCGGGAATGGAATGACGACGGAGCGCGCAAACAGCTTCTGGAGTTTTTTGAAAGCTGGGGCCCCATGGACGAAGCGAGCGTCGCAGGCAGACGGGCGTTGTCTTCAGTGCTGTTTTCCTAGAGCGCACGCGTTTCGCTCAAGGGCGTTGCGTTAGCCAAACCCTTGTATCAGCAAAACCGTGACCCAGTTTGAGGAGGAACGCGCAGCCGGTTGCGGCGCAAGACAATTCGAGCGTTTTTTACCAAAGACCCTCGCGTCCACTTGCCCCATGGTTCGCCGTGGTCGGAGCGCCCTATCTGCAAGACAGCCAGAAGGCCCGTGAAACGAAAAAAGGAGATCGACGATGAAAGCCGGAAACCACAGCTATACCCGCTTGGCCGATCTTCCCACGACGGTGCCCCTGTTTCCGCTGTCTGGCGCACTCCTGTTGCCAGCAGGCAATATGCCGCTCAACATCTTTGAACCGCGCTATCTGGCGATGATCAACGATGCCATTTCCAGCCATCGCATGATCGGTATGATCCAACCGCGGTTTGATCTGGACGCGGCGGATGACAAAACCAACAGTGATGAAGATCCGCAGCTTTGTGACGTGGGATGCCTCGGCCGCATTACGGCGTTTCAGGAAAACGGCGATGGTCGCCTCATGGTCAATCTTGCCGGCGTCTGCCGCTTCCGCCTCATCGAAGAGATTGCGGGCAGCCAAGGCTATCGTCGGGCTGAGATTGCTGGATTTGGAGACGATCTTGCCGACAGCACAGAGGCTGCCAAAGCCGTGGACCGTGACGGACTGTTGGAAACATTCAAAGCCTTCCTGGAAGCAAACGATATGCAGGCCGATTGGGAGGGCGTGAGCGAGGCCAGCAACGAGACGCTCGTCAATACGCTTTCGATGTTGAGCCCCTACGGACCGGCGGAAAAGCAAGCCTTGCTCGAAGCGCCCGATTTGAAAACCCGGGCCGAAACGCTGGTGGCCATGACCGAAATTTCCCTCGCCCGGGAAAGTGCCGAAAGCCCCAACACGCTGCAATAAAAACAGCAAACTCCAGGCTATGGTTTCACAGCACTCCAGCGATGAGCTTGATCTTCGAATGCTTGATCTGTTGGTGTGCCCGAAGACCAAAGCACCCTTAGCATTTGACGAGACCAATCAGGAATTGGTCTCCGAGAAAGCCAAACTCGCCTACCCGGTGCGCGACGGCATTCCAATCTTGCTGATCTCCGAAGCCCGTCCCCTCGACATGTAAATAGACGCGATGGCAGACGGGCGGACAAGCGGGGGTGGCGGATAGGTATTTGAGCGCTTAGCGCGCAGGGCCCAGGCCGCACACCCGCCGTAGGCAATTCGTCGAGTGGCCAAACTGCGACAAAATGCTAATCTCCCTCGCCACAAGAGGGAGACATCGCCGTGACTGTTGTTGACGTAAAGCCGAACCCGGTTGCGCCACGCCGTTTGCCCGTGGAACCGGACTTTCCACGGTCACTTCTTGGCGGTTATGCGCATTTTCGAAAAAACCGTCTCGCCCGGGAGCGTGCGCGCTACGAAGAATTGGCCGAAGCCGGGCAGCGTCCTCCCACGATGGTTGTCGCCTGCTGTGATTCCCGCTCGGCACCGGAAACCATTTTCGGTGCAGCACCGGGTGAAATGTTCGTCGTGCGCAATGTCGCCAACATCATGCCCCCATACTGCAAGGATGATAGCCACTATGACAGCGCAGCAGCGGCGTTGGAATTCGCCGTCCAAGCCCTGCGCGTTCGGCATATCGTCGTCATGGGCCATGGACGCTGCGGAGGCATTTCCGCGTTTCGCCAGCAAATGACCGGCGCACCGGGAAAACCCCTGTCCCCCGGCAAATATATTGAAAAGTGGATTTCACTTCTCGGCCCCGTGTCGGAAGGGTTGACCTGCACCGGCGCAGAAACCGCCGAAGAGTTGCAGTGGAAGCTGGAGGCTCAGTCCGTTCGCCAGTCCATCGCCAACCTCAAAACATTCCCATGCGTCGACGTTCTTCTCGCACGGGAGCAAATTAGCCTGCACGGCGCGTGGTTTGATATTTCCAAAGGGGAACTTTGGGTTTTGAACCACGAAACGGATGAGTTTGAACGCCCGTTCGTCTAAGGTGCGCGCGACAGCAACAGCTATCAATTAGATAGAGACCCCATGGCGGCTCGGCCCAAGCGACGTCTGACCACTATTTTCTATGCCGATGCAGTTCATTTCGGACGCCAGATGGCGCGGGATGAGACGGGCACCATGGTGCGCCTGCAAAACAGCCGAAAAATAATGCGTGATGCCTTTGCAGATTTCGGCGGCGATGAGCTGAACACCTGGGGTGATGCGATTATTGCCGAGTTCAATTCTGTCGTGGAGGCCGTGCGCTGTGCTGTGGCCGTTCAGGCGGACATTGCTGCTGCCAAAAAAGACGGCAAGCCCATCATCGAATTCAGGATCGGGATCAACACCGGCGATGTCATGGTCACCGATGGCTCACTCTACGGCGAAGGCGTGAACATTGCTGCGCGTTTGGAATCCCTCTCCGAGGCGGGCGGGGTCTTGGTATCCGAGCAGGTTTACCGCTACTGCGCCAAATTTCTTGCCCTCGGCTTTGACCCGATCGGCGAAGTGGTGGGCAAGGAGGGGGATGATGCCGTGGTAGCGTACCGGGTGCGGTTGGACGGGTCCAATGCTCCAATATCGCCCAAAATGCGGGAAAGCGGGCCGCACAGTGGGTCGGACCGTGTTTCAGCCCCCTCCAAAAAGACCCCCAAAAGCCCAAAGCGAGCCGAAGAAAAACCCGCAATCCAAGAAGACGTCAAGCCGGTGGGCTCCCCCGGCGCGGCAGCGGTCGGCGAATTCAAAGCCTGGTGGCTGCGCCAGCCCAAATCCGTTCAGACCGCCAGCGCCACCCTCGGCACACTGTTCACGATCAATGCCATGTTTACGGGCCTTGCCACGCCGTGGTTCCTGTTCCCGGCTATTCCGTTGATGGGCATCATTTTCATGCGCCGCCGGTAGAGCGCGGCGTTGAGGTCTTAGTTGGCGCGCAATTTCGCGATTTCAGCGTCCAACCGTTCCAACTGTTCGGGGCCAATAGGCCCCACAATCTTGTGGCGCACGGTGCCATCGGGGGCGATCAGCAGGGTTTCTGGAATGCCGTAAAAACCCCAATCGATGGCGGCCCGGCCCTTCAGGTCAGCGCCCACGCGATCATAGGGGTTTCCCAAACTGCCCAGAAACCGAAGAGCATTGGCAGGCCGGTCTTTGTAATTGATGCCGACGATGGAAATGCCGTCTCGCTTGGCAAGATTCATCAAGATGGGATGTTCCGCCCGGCACGGCGCGCACCACGACGCAAAAATGTTGACGATATGGATCTTACCCGTGAGATCGCTGGAGGCGAGCGCAGGGACAGGCGCGCCATCGCGTTTGAGGCCCTCAAGCGGGGGAAGGGAGAAGGTCGGCGCAGGTTTCCCGATCAGAGCCGACGGGATTTCCGATGTATCGCGCCCATCCTGGAGCAACAGGTAAGCAAACACGGCGACAAGGGCCGCAAACAACACCAACGGCACCGCTGCAATAAGCAGGCGACCCTTCGGATTAGGGCGGGGATTAGGGCGAGGATCCGGGTGAGGGGTTGATTTGGGGTCGGGCCGGGACCCTTCAACGGATTTCATATCCGCCATGGCTCAGGCGTCCTCAGTGGCGATGTGAGCCTGATGTTGCGACGGCATTTGCCGGTTTTTCTGTGCGCTCGCCGCCCGTCGTATCCCAGCCGCTTCCAGCTTCTGAATTGCGCGCCTGCGGCTGCGGTGAACAACAAGCACCCAAACAACAAGACCCGCCAAAACGATCGCGCTCACGCCGTAGGATGAAACGATGAACCAGACATAGCGTTCACCGAAGGCCGCGATCAAAGGCGCTGAGATCCAGTCAACCATCCTAAACCCCCTGAGCGGCCGGCGCGGCACGACGCTCCCGCGCAGCCTTGCGCTGCAACGTGCGGATCTGACGCCGCAGGATTTCGTTGCGCATGGCCGCCAGATGAAGCGCGATGAAAATCAACAAATAGGCCAGACCCATGATCAAAAGCGGATAGAGAAACACCGAAGCCACGGCAGGCGCATCAAACCGTGTCACGCTTGCGGGCTGGTGCAGCGTTGTGAACCAATCGACGGAAAACTTAATGATGGGAATGTTGATGAAGCCGACCAAAATCGCCACCGCAGCAAGGCGCGCTGACGTGGCCGGCTCTTCAATCGACCGCCAGAGGGCAATCAAACCCAAATAGATCAGCAACAACACCAGGAAACTCGTCAGCCGCGCGTCCCACACCCACCATGTGTTCCACATCGGCCGCCCCCAGATCGAGCCGGTGGCCAATCCCAAAACGGTAAAGGCCGCGCCCAGAGGGGCCGCGGCCCGTGCCGCCACATCAGCAAGCGGATGGCGCCACACCAACACACCAAGGGCCCCGCCCACCATGACAATATAGGCGCCCATAGCGAGCCAGACCGCTGGCACATGCACAAACATAATCAGCACCGTCCGACCCTGCTGATAATCATCGGGAACCTGCAAGCCGAACCACAGACCGATCCCAAGGGCCGAAACGGCCAGAAGAGACACGATGGGCAAAGCAACCTTGACCAAGGCAAGAAAGCGCGTGGGATTGGCCAGTGCCGTCAGACCGGTGGGTTTTTTGGGGCCGGTCGGCGCTTGTTGCACGGCGGCTATGGTCACCTCCCCACCCCCCATTGGGCTGCCCGTTTCGGCCATCATCGCTCCCAAAAAACTCAAAACCTGTTTCGTACTTTGATTTAGGCGCGCACCCCTCCCGCAATCAAGGGTTGCTTGGTCGCGCCATCATAACGAACGTGTCACGAAGGCTTCCATACACTTCCCGCTACCCTGTCCGGCCTATAATCTGTCGACAGGCGGGGCGCATTGATCTTCGTCAAAGGCCGCCCCGACTTTGCACTCTCATCGCCCTTGCAGCCGCAATGCATAAGCCGCCGCGAATGGACCCAGCACGGAAAACAGAAGGGTCATCGCCGACAGCAGCAAAAATGGCGGCAAAAACGGATCGGGCTCAACAACGGCTGCCCGCACGGCACCGACGCCAAAAATGACAATGGGAATACACAGAGGGAGCACCAAAACAGCAAGAAGCAATCCGCCTCGTGGCAGCGCCGCGGTCAACGCTGCACCGGCTGTCCCAATCATCGACAATGCAGGCGTCCCCACCAGGAGGGTCGCGACAACGGCCAGGGTGGCCTCGGAAGACAGATTAAGCAGCAAACCAAACACCGGCGCTAAAAGCGCAACCGGCAACCCAGTTACCAGCCAGTGCACGAGCCCCTTAATGAAAACCAGGGCCGGCAAGGGATGCGGACTGAGCAACAATTGGTCCAGGGAGCCATCCTCACGGTCGGATTGAAACAGTCTCTCCAATCCCAGAAGGCTAGCGAGGAGCGCCCCAATCCAAAGCGTGGCAGCCCCAACCTGCGACAACAAAATTGGGTTGGGCCCAATGGCGAAGGGCATGGAAATGACGACCGCGAGGTAAAACAGCAACGCCGTTGACGCCCCGCCGCCGGACCGCAGGGACAAAGAAAACTCACGCTTCAAAAGCGCCATCACGGGCCGGACTGCCCAGACGTGTCAGCTTGCGCTTGCTCCAAGATGGCCCGGGCAGAATATGGCCCCAGATCGAGCAATTGGGTCTGATCCAGATGCAAGGGCACGTGGGTTGCGGCAACGATAATCCCACCATTTTCAAGGTGGCTTTCCATGAGCCCGGCAAACTGCCGTTCAGACGCCGCATCCAGTCCAGCGGTGGGTTCATCCAGCAGCCAGACCGGGCGGGCACTCACCAGCAAACGCGCAATCGACGCTCTGCGCCTTTGACCGGTGGACAAATGCGCAAATGGAACATCATCAAGGCCGCTCAGCCCAACAAACTCCAGCGCCTCGTCCACCTCGCATTCGGGATGACCGCAAAACCGTTGCCAAAAGTCGAGGTTTTCAGCCACCGTCATTTGCGGCTTCATAGCGTTTTCATGGCCCAGAAAATGGACGCAATTTGAAAACGGCACATCACGGAAATCTTCCGGCGCCTGATCCAAAACAATGGAGCCGGTGCGAAGTTCAATCAAGCCCGCCATAGCGCGCAAAAGGCTGGATTTTCCACTCCCGTTCGGACCCGTAACAATAAGCGCCTGTCCGCTGGAGACAGCAAACGAAACGCCGGCTACGATCAAATCCTCGCCCCGCTCGACGCTGACAGTCTCGGCCACCAGCCTCATGATGCCGACAGTCCAACAATCGACCGCGCGAAATCCCGCGCTGCAAACGGCTCCAGATCCTCCACGCCTTCACCAACGCCAATAAA
This sequence comes from Pseudomonadota bacterium, assembly GCA_038530365.1. GTDB lineage: Bacteria > Pseudomonadota > Alphaproteobacteria > Rhizobiales > Rhizobiaceae > Pseudahrensia. The sequence goes on from JBCBCT010000058.1 coordinate 7,893, forward strand.
ATACACCGGCAGTTTGTAGCGCGCTGCAACCGCCACCATAATGCCGCCCCGCGCCGTGCCATCAAGCTTGGTCATGACCAAGCCGTTGACGCCCGCAACATCCTTGAAAATCTCTACCTGGTTCAAAGCGTTTTGGCCCGTGGTAGCATCCAGCGTCAGCAAAACGGTGTGCGGTGCGGTTGGATCCTGCTTCTTCAAAACCCGGATGATCTTCTCAAGTTCATCCATCAGTTCTTTCTTGTTTTGAAGGCGCCCCGCCGTGTCCATAAGCATCACATCGCGCCCCTGCTCCACAGCTTCTTGATAGGCATCGAAGGCGAGACCGGCCGAATCGGAACCAAGAGGACGGTGCATGACGGGTGAAAGCGTGCGCTCACCCCAGATTTTTAACTGTTCAATCGCTGCGGCGCGAAATGTATCCCCCGCCACCAAAAGCGTGGAAAAGCCGGCATCATAGAGCTTTTGGCCCAGCTTCCCGATTGTTGTGGTTTTTCCAGACCCGTTCACCCCAACCACCAAAATCACGTGGGGCGTGCGGTCCAAGTCCAGTTCGAGTTCTGCGGCCACCGGATCGAGCACGGCCTCGACCTCTTCAGCGACCAGCGTTTTGACGTCCTCATCACTGACATCTTTGCCCAGGCGTTTGGCGGACAGAGCGTCAGTGATCTGCATGGCAGTTTCAACGCCAAGGTCGGCTTGAATCAACAAATCCTCGAGGTCTTGGAGGGCGTCTTCGTCGAGTTTGCGTTTGGTAAAAACGGACGTGATGGAGCCTGTAAGCTGACCGGAGGAGCGCGACAGGCCGCGCCTTAGCCGTGCGAGCCAACCGGCCTTATCGTCCCCCTCACCACCATCACTGGGCTCTACAGTAGCAGGGTCGGCGCTGACATCCGTTGGATTTTCCAGCCCGAGGGTTGAGACGTCTGGGTTGTCGGAAGGGGCTGGTTCCATCTCCAGCTCTGTTGATTCCGAAAGGATATTGGCCTCATCAGAAAGCGTCACCCCGTCGGTTGCGTCCGGTAATGGGACATCACCAGCCACATCACTTTCATCAGGCACAGCCGGAACTGGATCAGCAACGGTCGGTGTGGTGCTCGAAACCGGTTCAATATCCGATGGATCAGCCGCGTCCGGCGCTTTGCTGCCGAAGCGAAAAAACCGTTTGAGCAAACCTGGAGATTTTTCCGCCATGGATCAAAGCGGCCCTTGTGCGCGGCCCCCGACGGCCCCTATGCCGCCTGAATGCGGGAATCCGGCGCGGCGTGCAAGCGTTGCCCGTGCAAACGGCGGCCGTCGTGCCCGGTAATATCGACGGTAAAGAGCTCCCCCGCCGCACCGCCGTCCACCTGAACCGGGGTAAAATCATCCGCCCGGGCGAGACGTCCGGTCTCTTTCAACACGGTGATGCGCTGCCCTGTGCGCCCCGTGAGAAACGCGGTCAAACGTTGTGCCCCGAGCGACCGCAACTGGGCGGCGCGCGCCTTGATCAGACCGCGGTCAAGCTGCGGCATCCGCGCCGCCGGCGTTCCCTTGCGGGGCGAATAAGGAAACACGTGAAGATGGGTCAGCCCGGCCTCGTCCACCAAGGCGAGCGTGTTTTCAAACATCGCCTCCGTCTCCGTGGGAAACCCGGCGATAATATCCGCCCCAAAAACCATGTCAGGGCGGCGGGCGCGCAACTCTTGGCAAAAGCGCAACGTGTCGTCCCGGCTGTGGCGCCGTTTCATGCGCTTTAGGATCATGTCATCCCCCGATTGGAGCGACAGATGCAGGTGGGGCAGCATCCGCGGATCGGAGGCGAGAGCGTCCATCAACGGTGGATCAACTTCAATGGAATCGATCGACGAGAGACGCAGTCGTTCCAGATCCGGCAATTGGCTCAACAGCGCTGTCACCAAACGCCCAAGCGAGGGCGTACCGGGAAGATCCATACCCCAGGATGTCAAATCAACACCAGTGAGGACGATCTCGCGGTAACCGTTCCCAATCAAACGTCGCACCTGTTCGACGACCTCCCCCGCCGGCACACTGCGTGCATTGCCACGCCCGTAGGGAATGATGCAAAACGTACAGCGATGATCACAGCCGTTCTGCACCTGAACAAAGGCCCGCGTCCGCGCCTCGATGGCCTCCACCATGTGGCTTGCGGTTTCCTTCACAGACATGATGTCGTTGACCCGAACCTTCTCGTAAAGGTTCACCCCAAAGTCGGGCAATTGCCGGTACTGGTGGGCATGCAGTTTCTCGTCATTGCCAAGAACCAGGTCCACCTCGTCCATCGTGCCGAAGGTTTCAGGCTCCGTTTGAGCGGCGCAACCGGAAACCACGATACGGGCGTTAGGGTTGTCTCGGCGGGCTTTGCGGATGCTTTGCTTGGCTTGGCGCACGGCTTCTGCGGTCACGGCGCAGGTGTTGATGACCACCGCTCCGCCGGGCAGATCAGCAAGCCCGGCTTCAAGGGCGGCCTTGCGCATCACTTCGGTTTCATAGGTGTTGACCCGACAACCGAAATTGATCATTTCGAGACCGGAATTGTTCGCGGATTGGCTCATACCGCCACCGTCCGTGCGCCGGAAGTTGGATCAAAAAGGCCGCGAAACTCTTCCTCCACCGCGCCCGTCATGACGAGGAAATTATCGTCCCACCAATGGATGTCCAACACGCCCCCGGGCTGGCGAACTGAAACCCGACGACCGGTTAAACCCTTGCGGGCCGCACAGGCCGCCGCCGCGCAGGCAGCAGAGCCACAGGCCAAGGTCAAGCCCACGCCCCGCTCCCAAGTGCGCATGATCAAAGCCTCGTTGGACACAACCTGCGCAATCGAAATATTGGCGGCCTCGGGAAAAAGAGGGTGGTGCTCCAGCATGGAGCCAAACCGCGCCAGATCGTAGCTCTCCACCGGTTGCTCCACCCAAAAGATCGCATGGGGATTGCCGATATTGGCAACCGATGGCGTGTGCAGGATGGGATCATCAATCGGACCGACCTGAAGTTCGATCCCCCGCGTATCGGCAAATTCCTCCGACAGGGGAATTTGATCCCAGGCAAACCGCGGCACGCCCATCACCACCGAAACCTGACCATCGGGAAAAATGCGAGCTGGCAAAGTGCCTGCAACCGAACGCAAGACCAATTCTGACCGCCCTAGTTCCGCCGCCAACCATGACGCAACGCAGCGCGTGCCGTTACCGCAGGCCTCCGCTTCGGAGCCATCATTGTTCAATATGACCATCCGCGCATCGCCTTCCCCGGGCTTCGCATCATGGACAGCCATGAGTTGGTCAAAGTGCGTATCGGTCCCCGCGGCCAAAGCCTGCGCTGCCGCACCGGTCACACCATCGGACCGTCCGCGCATGTCAGCAACAATAATGGCATTGCCGTTGCCGTTCATTTTCAAAAAAGGAACCATGATATTGAGGCATATTGGGGTTGGCGGTCGGCGCAAAAGACGGGGCCGGACCGTGATCACGCCAGATATATGACCCCAACCGCCGCCAACTTCCAGAGCATCCTTTACCGCAGCACTTTATGGCGTCTTGTCCAAAAGACTTGCGACGGACGGAATGTGCGCGGCAGCGTGTGCGGGGATCGTTCCGTCCAAACGCGGATCGGGGTAAAGTTCATCATCCTCGCGCACGACGTAAAAACCTCGCCGCATGTAATTTTCCAGCGCCGAGCGATGATCGAGCGAACATGTGTTCACGTTCAACGGCACCCTCGCGCGACCCGCATGCGTAAGAGCGCTGGTCAGCAAATAGGACCCCAAACCGCCGCCGGTGAAGCCGGGGAGCAAACCAAAATAGGCAAGCTCCGTTGCGCCTTCATAATCAAACACCAATTCGTAAAATCCAGCCGGCACACCGTTTTGGTACAGCACCATGACATGGACACTGTCGTTTTGAACAAGGGACAGAAGCGTGGCGTCGTCCATCCGACGACGGTCGCCCCAAAGATAATCCTGCCCCACCGTGTGGTATAAAAACCGATAAAACTGGATGCTTGGCTCCACCCCGCGCATAATCTTGAGGTCTGCACGAGGTGGCGCCACATCGTCCACCGTCCAGGGCGTCCCGTGGCGTAAATACCAGCGGTGAACTGGCAGATGGCTGTCGATAAGGTCGGCGCGCCGGCGTTGCCGATCCCATTCGGCATCATAAAGCGCCGCAAATTCGCTGGGCACGCGACCGATCCTCAGGTTGCAACGGACGGCTGTTGGGGCACCGACCAGCTTTGGCCCGGTTGGAGGGCGCGGAATACGTCTTCCCCCACACCGTGCTTTTTGCGGGCGGCGTCAAGATCGGCCAATTGATCCTCAATGCTCTCATTGGTCAGCTGAAACGTGCCCCAATGGTGCCCCAGGGTGAACGCGGCTTTGCACAGCCCGTGCCCCCGCACCGCTTCATCTGGATTTTGGTGTTGGGCGCGCATGAAATCCCGCGGCTCATAGGCTCCAAACGGCAAGATCGCGAGGCGAGGCGCTCCGTGCTTGGCAAAAAACGCTTCGTAATTGCGGCCACCGAAGAAGCCTGTGTCCCCCACATGATAGATCAAGCCCGCGGGCGTCTGGATCGCAAATGCGGCCCACAGCGCGTTTCGGCGATCCCCCAGACCCCGCGCGGACCAGTGGTGCATCGGTTCCAGCGTCACCGCGGTGGTGGGGGATAAATCAATACGGTCTCCCCAATCACCAACGGCGATTTTGTAGCCCGCATTATGAGAAGACAGAATTTTATCATTGCCGAGCGGACAAACGATCAACGGCTTAAACCGCGTGTGCAGCTGATCCAGCGTCTCAAGGTCGAGGTGATCGTAGTGATTGTGGCTGATGAGGACCACATCAATGGGCGGCAGGTCATCCATCGCAATGCCGGGGGGATTAACCCGTTTGGGCCCGGCCCATGTTACGGGGGAGCATCGGTCCGACCAAACAGGGTCGGTCAAAATGTTGAGACCATCCACCTGAACAAGAACGGTTGCGTGGCCGACATAGGTAGCCTCCAACTCGCCGCCGGTGACCCGCGCCTTGGGTTTGCCCTGAAACGGTGAGGGATATGTCGACGGCCATGCCTTGCGACCTCCTCCCAACTGCCATTTCATCAGCTCAACAAACCCCTTAGGCGCTTCGCCCTGAGGGTTAAAAAACGACAGACCGTCAAAATGGTCCGATACGGGACCGTCGTAATAGGGATTGCGAGAGCGAGCCACAGCGATCGTACCACCAAAACCGGTTGCCACTGCAAGACCGGTGAAGCCCGCATATTTTAAGAAGGAGCGTCTGTTCACGGGGGCAACTCTTATTGAAAAAGGCAAGACCCTTGCGTTACCCGCCGATCAACGAAAGTCAATCGCGCACAATTTCACGCCACCACAGGATTTCTAGGCGAATGCGTCCAAGGTCATCCCAGGTACGCCAAGGCAACCCCCGGCAACCCTGACTGCCGGTTCATCAATCTTAATAGGGGTAAACGGTGACCTTGCCGATGCTCTCATCGAACCGAACGCGCTTGCCGATGGCATCCCGTAATGGAGCGGTGATCTTGCGCTTCTGCTTGGACAGCGCAGCCGGTGGCCGTTCGCCGAGCGCGTGGCCGTGATCCCCTGCGGGCTTTTGAACGCGATCGTCATCCGCACCTTGGGATGTTTCAGCCCCGAGGGGAGCGTTTTTATCTGTTGATGCCATGATCATGGTGATCGTTCCTTCTGGCTGCCCCCAAAAGTCCTGCCCCATAGTCGTGTGCCTCTGTACCGCGTTTCAAAAAAGCCAAACGTTAAAAAAGACGGCTATTTCGTTAAACTGTCGGTCTTATCGACCATGGTCGGTCGAATGAGGTCACGCCTTACGTTACGCCATTAACCGGCGGATTTGGGAGTGTTAACGGTCACAATCGAAGCACCGTTTGATCACGGCAGATCACGAAACCGTGCAACATGGGTGTGCAAGAGCGGTATGCAAGTGCCTCCTATGCGGCCCGGCGGTACGACCCCGCCCAAAACCAATCCACCGCCCAGGTCAGGCACGCGACAAAACCCTACGGATCTTGACTTCAACGCGTCCCTGTTCTTTAAGCGCGCCACATCACTGGATTGCACACGACTTGAGCAACCGACCGGGCCGCCCATCACGCCGTACCGGAGGTCAACACCCGCCAGCGTTATACGCCCGCGGGTGCTTTTTGCGTGTGGTTTGACGGTGATCAGCATACAACCAGCCCAGTTTCTCCGATAACCCACCACGATATTCCATGTTTGATACGCTTTCAGATCGCCTCAGCGATATTTTCGATGGCCTGACCCGACGGGGTGCGCTGTCCGATAAAGACGTGTCTGAAGCCCTGCGTGAAGTGCGCCGCGCGCTGATTGAGGCGGACGTGGCCCTCGATGTGGTGCGCTCCTTTACCGACCGGGTCCGCAACAAGGCGGTTGGGGCCGACGTCATCAAATCCGTCACCCCCGGCCAAATGGTCGTCAAAATCGTCCATGACGAATTGGTCTCCATGCTTGGGGAAGAGGAAACCCCACTCGACCTCAACGCACCGGCCCCCGTTGGCATTATGATGGTGGGCCTTCAAGGGTCAGGTAAGACGACCACCAGCGCAAAAATCGCCCTTCGCCTGTTCAAGCGCCAGAAAAAAAAGGTTTTGATGGCCTCCCTCGACGTGCGCCGACCGGCCGCGCAGGAGCAATTGCGTCAGTTGGGTGAGCAGACGGGCATCGACACACTGCCGATCGTTGAGGGCCAGACCCCCGTTCAGATCGCGGCCCGAGCGGAACAAGCCGCACGCCTTGGCGGCTACGACGTTATTATTCTGGATACCGCCGGTCGCACGCATATTGATGAGCCGCTGATGCTGGAGATGGCGCAGATCAAAGAGGCGGCCAAACCCCACGAGATCCTGCTGGTGGCCGATTCCCTCACCGGTCAAGATGCCGTCAATCTTGCGCAAAGTTTTGATGGGCGCGTCGGAATTACCGGCATGGTGCTCACCCGCATTGACGGCGATGGCCGCGGCGGCGCAGCCCTCTCCATGCGGGCGGTGACCGGAAAGCCCGTCAAACTCCTCGGCGTCGGGGAGAAAATGGATGAGCTGGAAGACTTTTATCCAAAGCGCATCGCCGACCGCATTTTGGGCATGGGGGACATCGTTTCCCTGGTGGAAAGAGCATCCGAAGCCATCGACGCGGAACAAGCTGCCGTCATGGCCAAAAAGATGCAAAAGGGACAGTTCGACATGGACGACTTGTCCCAGCAGCTTGGCCAGATGGCCAATCTGGGGGGCATGGGGTCCATCATGTCCATGATGCCCGGCATCGGCAAAATGAAAAAGCAAATCGAAGCCTCCGGCCTCGACGACAAGGTTTTCAAAAAGCAGCAGGCGATCATTTCGTCGATGACGAAAAAGGAGCGCAAAGCGCCAAAACTTCTCAATGCCAGCCGCAAGCGCCGCGTCGCCAGCGGTTCAGGCTCCAGCGTGCAAGAGGTCAATCAACTGCTCAAAATGCACCGCCAGATGGCGGACATGATGAAAAAAATGGGCGGCAAGAAGGGCCGGGGCATGATGGGTCAGATGGCGGCTGCCATGGGCATCAACCCCGGCATGATGGGCGGTGCAGGCATGCCCGATCCCTCTAAAATGGACCCTAAGCAGCTGGAAGACATGGCCCGCCAGATGGGCGGCCCCGGTGGTGTACCCAGCGGCCTACCCGGCGGCATGCCCAAACTTCCAGGTTTGGGTGGTCCCAAATTGCCCGGTCTTAGCGGACCATTCGGGGGCAAGAAAAAGTGACCGTCGGCACGCTTAACATTCCGGTCTTAGAGACCGAACGCCTGATTCTTCGCGGTTGGCGCGAGGATGATGTCGAGGCGATTCGGGCGATAACAACCGACGAAGAGGCTGCCCGCTACATCGGCGGCCTTAAAGAGCCATGGCAGGCGTTCCGTTCGGTTTGCACGCAAATTGGGCACTGGCAATTGCGCGGCTTTGGTTTTTTCGCGGTTGAAGAAAAAGCCACCGGACAGTGTCTGGGCTGGGCCGGCTGCTGGAGACCCGACGGTTGGCCTGAAAACGAGATCGGCTATTCGCTGCGACGGTCGGCATGGGGCAAGGGATTTGCCACGGAGGCGGCTGAGGCAGCCTTACGTTGGGCCTACGAAACGCTGGGCTGGGAAACCGCTATCAGTTGCATCGATCCAGACAATGTCGGTTCGCAAGGCGTCGCCAAACGTCTCGGCGCAACGCTGGAGGAAAGCGGCGTCCAGGTCTGCTTTTTCACCGCCGACATCTGGCGTCATTTGCCGCCAAAGCAATATCTGGAGCGCGCCGCATGACGCCAGAGGAACACCTGCTCGCCTACCGCGCGTCCATCGACAATTTTGATGCGGCGCTCGTTCATATTTTGGCCGAACGGTTTCGCGTCACCAAGGCGGTGGGCGTGCTGAAAGCCCAACATGATTTTCCGCCATCCGATCCGGAGCGGGAAAAAGCACAGATTGATCGCCTCCGCCGCCTGGCGGAACGCTCAAATCTCGATCCCGATTTCGCTGAGAAATTCCTCGAATTCATCATCCGCGAAGTCATTCAACACCATGTTTCCGCAAAAGATACGCAGACGCGCAGCTAGCGGACAAACCAAAACTCAGAAGGAACTTCAACTATGGCAACCCGTATCAGACTGGCCCGCGGCGGCTCCAAAAAGCGTCCGTTTTACCGCATCGTCGCCGCCGACGCCCGCGCGCCCCGCGATGGCCGCTTCATCGAAAAACTGGGCACATACAACCCGCTTTTGCCCAAGGACTCCGAAGAGCGTGTGACCTTGAACAAAGAGCGCATCCAGCATTGGCTTGACCAAGGCGCCCTGCCCACCGACCGCGTTCTTCGTTTTCTCGACGCGGAAGGCATGATGAAGCGCGATGCCCGCAACAACCCCAACAAAGCAAAGCCGGGCAAAAAAGCGCTGGAGCGCATTGAAGAGAAGAAAATGAAAGAGGAAGAAGCAGCCGCTGCTGCTGCCGAAGCCGCCAGCGCCGCTGAAGCCGCACCGGCAGAAGACGCGGCTGCAGAATAAAGCGTTTGGTGAACGCAGAAACAACTCACAAAAGCACGCCATGGCGCAGGGTAAAACGCGATCGAACGGTCTGACCCCGTCGTCCCCTTTGACCCTGCGCTCGGCCACTGTCCGTGATCTTGAGCGGATCATGGCGCTGGAGCGGCGCGGGGACATGCTGGATTTCATTTTCCAATCCCCGCGCGACGAGCACGAAGCGATGCTCACCGATCCGGCCTTTCAAACCCTGATCATCACAGCGCCCCACG
>JBCBCT010000058.1:17300-20639 GCA_038530365.1 Pseudomonadota bacterium
TTCCTCCAAGGCCAATCTGAAGCGCATCGCCCTTGAAGAACCGGGGCGCGGCAGAGGCGTTGGCAGCCTACGCGCGGTACAGCGGCATGTGTTCGAGCGGCTGAAAAAATTTCGCCTCAGTCTGGATTGCTATGCCGACAACCACCGGGCGATCCGATTGTATGAAAAAACCGGTTTCACCCGCGAGGGAGAGTTGCGGCAAGCGACGGTAAAGCGCAACGGCACACGGGCATCGCTTGTCCTGTTTGGCCTCCTCGCCGATGAATATCGAGACCTGATCGGGGCCACGAGCGAAAACTCGAACACGACCGGGATCAAGCTATGAAAAATCCTGTGCTTCTCGCCACCATCGGCGCGGCCCACGGCCTGCGGGGCGAGGTGCGGGTTAAACCGTACACGGAAGATCCTTTTTCCATCGCCGATTATGGCCCCCTTCGCTCCAAAGACGGTCAGCGCTTCAAGGTCAAAGCGTTGCGGCCGCAAAAGGCCATGCTGGTGGTGAAGTTTGAGGGGATCAACGACCGCACAGCTGCGGAAGCCCTGGCCAACATCGATCTTTACGTGGATCGCTCCGCCCTGCCAGACGACACCGAAGATGATGAATACTACGTGACGGATCTGATCGGTTGCACCGTGTTGGACCGCGCAGGCGCACAGATGGGCACCGTCGTGACCGTCCCTGACTTCGGTGCCGGCGCCCTGCTTGAGATCGCCGGTGCGGGTCCATCCTGGTTTCTGGACTTCACCTCAGACACCGTCCCCGAGGTTGATTTGGCCGCCCGAACGATCACGGTCATCCCGCCGCAGGAGGTTAGCGAGCGCGATCTGGACAAAGCTTAGGCCAAACACAGCTTGCGACAGACCCCTCTAACGACAAGCCAAGACAAAGTTCACACAACCCCTCGCCGGGCTCGCCTGGACCTTCAAATGAAGCCGCGCCACAGTGGACCCAGAGCAAGGCGTATTATGGGTGATCAGCGATGCCACGTCTTTTCTTTGGACTGGAAATTCCTTCGGCCCAGTCCACACAGCTCAGCTTTATGCAAAGCGGCGTCCCAAATATGCGCTGGGTCGATCCAGCGGATTTTCACATCACGCTGTGTTTTATCGGCGATGTAAGCCCACGCGCGGCGAACGATGTGCTGGAAGCTGTGTCTCAAAAAAGCTATGCGGCTTCCCAGATCACATTCACCCAATTGGCCGTCTTTGGTTCAAAAAAACCGTCGAGCCTCTATGTTGGCGTCGACCGAACGGTACAATTGGAAACCATGCACGCCAGCCTGGCTCGATTGATGCAACGGCTTGGTTTGCAGCCCGACACCCGGCGGTTCACCCCCCACATCACCCTTGGTCGCTGCCGCAATGTCAAACCCGCAGCACTTGCACAGTTTTTGGGCCGAAGCGGCCCCCTTGGTCTTGCCTCCTTTCAAGCACAACGCCTGGTTTTGTATTCTGCAAAAGAATCCACCGGCGGCGGTCCCTACCGCGTGGAAAGCGCCTGGCCACTGTTGGATGCGGTCGAAACAGCAACGCCATCATCCTATATGGATGCGGACACCAGGACGCACACCAACGCGGCCACCAGCACCAACAGGGCAGGACATTCATAAGCCATGGCAAGCAAACTCACCGACGCCGAAAAAGCCACCGCCTTATCAAAACTACCCCATTGGCACGTTGATGCTGAGCGCGATGCCATCAATCGCAGCTTTACCTTCGGCACATTTGTGGACGCCTTCGGCTTCATGGCCAAGGCTGCGATCCATGCCGAGAAACTCAACCACCATCCCGAATGGTTCAACGTCTACAACCGCGTTGATGTGACATTGACCACCCACGATGCGGGCGGTCTCACCGATCTGGATGTCAAACTCGCCAGCCAGCTGGACGCCTTGGCCGTCTAACCGACCGGCTTATGCCCCCGACTGCGCCCCGGTGAGCGCCCCGACCAACTCTAGACGCCCTATTTCGGGGCCATACGGATGGCGCCGTCGAGGCGGATGGAGGCCGCGTTCAACATCGCGTTCGTGCAAATATGTTCGGCAAGCGCCGCATATTCCTCCGGCGCACCAAGGCGCGAAGGAAAGGGAACCGAGGCGGAGAGCGTACGCACAGCTTCTTCCGGCAAGCCCTCAAACAGGGGCGTTTTGAACAACCCAGGCAGAATAGAGCACACGCGCACACCATCCCGGGCAAGGTCGCGGGCGATGGGAAGCGTCATGCCTTTGATCCCACCCTTTGAGGCGGAATACGCCGCCTGCCCGATCTGCCCGTCTTCTGCAGCCACCGACGCTGTATTGATGATCACCCCCCGTTCGCCATCATCATTCAGCGGTTCAAGGTCCACCATGCCGGCGGCGGAATGGGCGATGCAGTTAAACGAGCCGGTGAGATTGATCGCGATGGTTTTGGCAAACAGCGCGAGATCATGGAACCGCACGGCACCGCTTTCGCGGTCCCGCGACACGGTTTTCATGGCTGTCCCGATGCCTGCACAATTGACCAAAATGCGCTCCACGCCGTGGGCGGCCCGCGCTCCGGCGAAACCGGCTGCAACACTGTCGGTGTCTGACACATCCACCGGCTCGAAATGACCACCGATATCCGCCGCCACCGCCTGCCCGCGCTCGGCATTGAGATCAAACAGCGTCACCTTCACCCCGTGGCCTGCCAGACGCCGCGCCGTCGCCTCTCCAAGACCGGAAGCCCCCCCTGTCACCACCGCAGCCAAATCAGAATTCAGTTCCATCAATCCATCCCGTCTGTGTGAGTTTTTAACCCCAATTTGCACCGTGCCGCCCAAACGGCAGACCGAACCCCCGAGGGCGCCTGGCTGAGGTGCAAACATCAGCTTTGCTTGTTTGCAGCTTTAGTCGTTCCCATATGGAAAGGGAAGAAAGAGAGGCCGGAGGCACCGCCGGAACACGCCATGAAAAAGGTTCAGATCGACAAAGTACTGCTTCCTGTGCCGCTGGAGGAGGCGGAACGGCGTGAAAAGCGTGTCCGCGAAAAACTCTGGCCCAAGCTGCGCTCCGTGGCGGCCACCATCCCCTTCGCAGAGGACGTGGCGGCGGCCTATTATTGCGCCACCGATACCAAAACGCCCTTTCGCGTGCGCGCAACCCTGTTTGCAGCGCTGGGCTATTTCATTCTGCCCCTGGACACCGTGCCCGACATTCTCGCTTTCATCGGATTTTCCGATGATCTCGCTGTCCTTACAGCCGCCATCAGCCTCATCGGCGCGCACATGACGGACGAACACCGCGACAAAGCTAAACTGGCACTGGGACGAGAAACGGGAAATCAGGACGCCCAAGACGAAGAAAAAACCGAAACAGG
>JBCBCT010000059.1:0-19763 GCA_038530365.1 Pseudomonadota bacterium
TTCAACGCGATCCCCCGCATCGGCAAGGCCGTCACGGGCGACGGCGACAGCTACCAATATCTGGTGGAATCGATCCGCAAATTTCCGGACCAAAAGCGCTTCGCCCAAATCATCCGCGACGCAGGGTTTGACCGTGTGGATTATCGCAACATGACCGGGGGCATCACCGCTCTCCATACCGGCTGGAAGCTGTAAAGCCCGCGCGAACCCCATGGCCACCATCCGTCCCTATTTCTCGCTCCTGCGGGCCGTTTACGTGTTGATGCGCGAAGGCGTCATCACCGCACTCCCCGATGAAGGCGCTCCGCCGCCGGTTGTGTTTGCCAAACGCGTGGCGCGCTTGGTGGAACGGCGCAAAGCGAAGACGGAGGAGCAACGCACCAAACTTGCCAAAGCGCTCAACCGGCTTGGCCCCAGCTGGGTTAAATTGGGCCAGTTCCTCGCCACCCGGCCCGACATTGTGGGCGACAGCATCGCCCATGATCTGGAGCGGCTGCAGGACCGCATGGAGCCGTTTCCCATGGCGGAGGCGAAGGCCACCATCGCTGCAACGCTGGGCAAAAGCACCGACGAACTCTACACCACCTTTGGCGAGCCCATCGCGGCCGCCTCCATCGCCCAAGTGCACAAGGCCCGCATCAAGGACCGCGATGGCGGTGAGCACGATGTTGCCGTCAAAATCATGCGTCCGGGGGTCCGCGAACGCTTCGCCTACGATCTTGAAACGTTCTACACCGCTGCCCACACGCTGAACCGCCTCTTCCCGCCGATCCGCCGCCTCATGCTGGTGCCGAGCGTCGACATGCTGGCGGAGTCGGCGCGGCTGGAAATGGAAATGCGGCTGGAAGCGGCGGCGTTTTCGGAAATGGCGGACAACACCAAGGACGATCCGGGCTTCCGCCTTCCCGCCATCGATTGGCAGCGCACGGGGCGCGATTGCATCACCATGGAATGGGTGGATGGGATCAAACTCAACAACATTCCGGCGTTGGTGGAAGCCGGCCACGACCGCAAGGCCATCGCCAACAATTTGATCCAGTCCTTCTTGCGCCACACAATCCGCGACGGATTTTTTCACGCCGACATGCACCCGGGCAACCTGTTCGTCGCGCCGGACGGGGACATTGTGGCGGTCGATCTAGGCATCGCCGGGCGGTTGGGCAAACCGGAGCGCCGCTTCCTGGCGGAAATATTGGCAGGTTTCATCAACCGCGATTACCGCCGCGTGGCGGAGGTGCATTTCGAAGCCGGCTACGTGCCCATGACGAAGGACGTGGACTCCTTCTCTCAAGCGCTAAGGGCGGTGGGGGAGCCGATTTACGGGCAAACCGCGCAGGAAATCCAGATGGGTGGGTTGCTCAGCCTGCTGTTCGACATCACCGAGGTTTTTGAGATGGAAACGCAGCCGCAATTGCTTTTGCTGCAAAAAACCATGGTGGTGGTGGAAGGCCTGGCGCGAAAACTCGACCCGGACTTCAACATGTGGTCCACCGCCGGTCCCGTGGTGCTGCCCGAAGCCACCCGCCTGATCGGTCCGCTGGGTCGCCTGAACGAAGCCCGCGACGGTCTCAAGGCCCTGGGACAATTGATGCGCCAAGCCCCAGACATCGCCAAACGGGCGCAAATTTTGTCAGAAGAAATCGACGCCATGGCCCGCGACGGCCTGCGCCTCGACAAACCCACCATCAAAGCCATCGGCCAAGCCGAAGCCCGCCACTCAAGATCGGGCCGCGTTGCGCTATGGATCATCGCCATAGCGCTCGCCGCGATCGCCTGGGCGCAGTTTTAGCGGCAGGCCCGAAAGCAGGCTACGATTGCAGGCCACAGTTGTGGGTTGGGTGAGGTCGAGGATCGACCACAACCCGAAACCCGCAGCACCCTCAAAAAGCCACCATCAGCCCCCCGCCCTCATCCTGAGGAAGCGCGAAGCGCCGTCTCGAAGGGCGGCATCCGTGCACAACCTCGCCGTTCGAGACGCCATCTACGATGGCGCCTCACGATGAGGGTGTGGGATGAGGGTCTTCCTTCTCCCCTAGCCGAACCAGCCTTTGACTTTGCCCCAGAGGGATTTTTTGGGCGGTGCTTCTGATGCTGCGCCGGCCACCGGCTCGGCGCCCTTGAGCTCGGGAAGGGGCTCGCTTTCAAAGTGCTCTTCGTCCGGCTTCACTTCAGCCTTCGCCACCGTGTCGGCATCAAAGGACGCCATGCCGCTCATTTTGGCGAGCGTTGCCGGGCCGGCCATGCCATCAACCGAAAGGCCATTTGCCTCTTGAAACGCCATGACAGCTTTTTTCGTGCCTGCTCCAAATATGCCGTCTGCGCCGATGCCCAGGGCTTCCTGCATGGCCTTTACCGTGCTGCCGCGGGAACCCACGCGCAACAAAACGAGCTCTTCCAAACCCATGGCTGTGAACGTATCGGGACCGGCGATGCCATCAACGGCCAGACCGTTGGCTTGTTGAAAATCGCGAACGGCTTTTTCTGTGCCGGAACCAAAAATGCCGTCAGCGCCAATGCCGAGTTTTTCCTGGAGGCGTTTGACCGGAGCGCCCGTGAGGCCGCGCTTGAGAATGGACATGGGGTAATCCTTTTTGGGGCTAAGAGGAGTTCAAACGAGCCATTTGGCCGCATCTGCGCGCCAGCCTTTGCATACATGGCCATGAAAGAACAAGCCGCAACGGTTGCATTGCGAAGCCCTTGATTGCGCTTTATGCCACTCGTCAAAGCATGGCGGCCCAAGCCGCACAAAAGGTCTAAAACAAGAGTGGTGATGATCGCGATGAGATTTGAAGGAACGAAGGACTACGTCGCCGGTGATGATTTGAAAACCGCGGTCAACGCCGCCATCACCCTGGAGCGGCCGCTGCTGGTGAAAGGCGAACCCGGCACCGGAAAAACCGAGCTTGCCAAACAAATCGCGTCGTCCCTCGGCCTGCGCATGCTGGAGTGGAACGTCAAATCCACCACCAAGGCCCAACAAGGCTTGTATGAATACGATGCCGTCTCCCGCCTTCGGGATTCCCAGTTGGGGGACAAGAAGGTTGAGGACATCGCCAACTACATCAAACGCGGGAAGCTCTGGGAAGCGTTTGAGACCGATGAGAAGGTCGTGCTGCTGATCGATGAAATCGATAAGGCCGACATCGAGTTCCCGAACGATCTGCTGCAGGAACTCGATAAGATGGAGTTCTATTGCTACGAGCTCGACAGAACCGTGAAGGCCAAACAACGGCCCATCGTGATCATCACCTCCAACAACGAAAAAGAGCTTCCCGACGCCTTTTTGCGCCGCTGTTTCTTCCACTACATCGCCTTCCCGGAGGCTGATGTGCTGGCCTCCATCATCGACGTGCACCATCCCGATGTGAAGCAACGCTTGGTGCGGGAAGCGCTGACGCAGTTTTACGAAATTCGCGAAACGCCGGGTTTGAAGAAAAAGCCGTCAACGTCTGAGGCACTGGACTGGATCCGCCTTTTGGTCGCCGACGATGTCGACCCTGAAACCCTGCGGGAAAAGGCCACCAATGCATTGCCGAAGCTCCACGGGGCCCTGTTGAAAAACGAGCAGGACGTGCACCTGTTTGAGCGTCTGGCTTTCATGGCGCGCAGGCAGGGCGGCGGTCAGTAAGGGCAGCTGCCGCAGTCTAAGGTTTTATTGGAACGACGCCGTCGCTCAGACTTGGGCTGGGGCGCTTGCTGCGACTGGCGCGGCATCCGAAGGCATAGGCGCTGCCGGGTCGGTCGGGGCTGCTGGGGCGGTCGGCGCATTTTGCTCCGCATGGGCCAGTAAGACGGCATACGCGCTGTTGACCTTTTGGAATGCAATCGCATCCCCACCGCGATCGGGGTGCACGGCCATAGCCGCGCGTCGGTAGGCCAGTTTTAGCGTGGCTGCATCGAGCGATTCCGCCCCCGGCAAACTTAAAATGCGGGCGGATGCGGCAACGGATAGAACCTTCTCCGTTGGCTGGGCAGGTTTACGATTTTCTTGCTCAGCGTTGGCCCGTTGCGCCGCGCCAATCTCGGCATAGTGGTGGGCTTGAACCTCCCTTAGCCATGCTTCCCGGTCAGCGCTCACGCTGCGTACAAATTGAAGCCCGGCTTCATTGCCGCGCCGC
The DNA here is from genome assembly GCA_038530365.1 of Pseudomonadota bacterium. Lineage (GTDB taxonomy): Bacteria > Pseudomonadota > Alphaproteobacteria > Rhizobiales > Rhizobiaceae > Pseudahrensia. The sequence goes on from JBCBCT010000059.1 coordinate 4,119, forward strand.
CAGCGCACCAGACCAAGGGCCAAAATGCCTTCGGATCGGCTGGTGATCAAAACCTGTTCACCCACGGAAAGCTGACCCATGAAACTCACACGGACGCCCCCCGTGCTGATGTCGCGAATGGTGGCATCAAAAGCGGTTGCATGGCCATCAAGACTGATGCTGGCAGCTTTTGTGCTGGCAATACGTTCGTGGCGGTTGGCGTGCACCCGTTGACGCCGGAAGCCCGGGTTTCTGGAATTTTTAAACATGCGATCCGCACTCCATGCTTGGCGATCGTCGAGCAATTGGTCACGTCGGAGCCGATGAACAGGACGCCGTTCATCATTGTGTCCGTTCGCAATACACGCGGTCTCGCCAGCCCCTGGGCACTGTTTTCAGCGCATTTCAGTAAATTCTTGATAAACAACGTTTTCCTGTTCTCACCGGTGGCAAAGGCGAAAACACAAAAAAGGGCGGCCCGTTGAGCCGCCCTTGGTGCCAGTCTTCAAAATTGAAAATGAACCTCAATCAAGCCCGTGGCGAAGGCTGGGGTCCGGTCTTACTGGAACACCGCTTCGGCGTTGTTGGTCATGCCGTAGGGGTCTGCACCATAAGTGTTGGGGCCTTGATCACCGCGCTTACAGTAAAAGTAGAGCATCAAAATGACGACAGCGATGAGCGCAACACTGGCAATCCCTATAATGACGACGGAACCGGGCAGAAGGCCAGCGGCCATCAACCCACTTGCGGCACCCACTGCCAGAGCTGGCACCAGGATGCTCAAAATCCACCAACCGGTCCGGTTAATGTCGTGCAAACGCCGCACCGCAACACTGATGCTGGGAATAAAGTGCGCCAGGCTCCACAGTCCGCTTAAAATGCCGTTTCCGTCGGCGGCCCCCAAGACCATTGCATCGACGATGGACAACAAGATGCTGCCGATCATGAAGATGAGCGTGAACATCCAAAACTCTTTTCGGGACGCGCGTCCCGAAAACTGAAAATACTTGCGCATTGCGCTGACGTAGCCATAGTTTTCCAAAGGGTCTCTCCTCGTTGCAGGTGTTCGGCAAAAGCTGGTGCCGCTAACAGTTGCGTGAACGGTGCGCTCCTATCCGTCAAGGCGAGCGGGAGACGCCCTGTGCGTTCCGTCACGTTGAACTTGTTGTGGATTTGATCGCCCAAAGCGCGGCAAGCGCGCGATGACTGCGCGGCAATGCCCGAACACAGTGTAGACATCGCACCGCCAGTTGACGGACCTCCAGGCGAGCCTTAAATCGACGGCGTGGTGATTTGGCCGGTCGGCTTGCAGCCACGTTAAACAAGTTGCTAAAGGACCGATCCCGTCATGAGAAGACACGCGGAGCGGAACCGGTTGCAACTTGCAGCCGGTTTTTTTGTACGCGCGGCTTGGTGTTCAACACCGCCGCGCGCGTTTTTGCGAGTTTACGTCATGCCCATCAAAATCCCCGAAACTCTGCCCGCCCGCGCTACGCTTGAAGCGGAAGGCGTGATGGTCATGGATGAGGCAGCAGCCAGCCGTCAGGACATACGTCCCTTGCGCATCGGGCTTTTGAACCTCATGCCCAATAAGATCCGCACCGAAACCCAAATCGCCCGGTTGATTGGCGCAACGCCGCTTCAGGTGGAGCTTACATTGGTCCGCATCGGCTCTCACCGCTCCAAAAACACCTCCCAGGACCATCTCATTCAGCACTATCAGACCTGGGAGGAGGTGAGGGACCAGAAGTTTGATGGCTTCATCATCACCGGCGCACCGGTTGAAACCCTGCCCTTTGAAGAGGTGACCTATTGGTCGGAATTGCAACAGATACTTGAGTGGACAAAAACCAATGTCCATTCTTGTTTCAACATCTGTTGGGGTGCGATGGCGGCGATCTACCACTTTCACGGGGTGCCCAAATATGAACTCGAAAAGAAAGCCTTTGGCATTTTTCGCCACGTGAACCTCGCGCCGAGCTCGCCCTATTTGAACGGCTTTTCCGACGACTTTCAGATCCCAGTCAGCCGCTGGACAGAGGTGCGCAAGTCCGATCTTGAGGGTAAAGACGCGCTCACCCTCTTGATGCACAGCGAAGAGACCGGTCCTTGTCTCATCGCGGAGAAAAACGGCCAACAACTCTATATTTTCAACCACATTGAATACGATTCCACGTCGCTGGCGGAGGAGTATGAGCGTGACGTGGAGGCCGGAACCCCCATTGATGTGCCGGCCGGATATTATCCGGGCAACGACCCCAAACAATTGCCACAAAATCGGTGGCGCAGCCACGCCCATCTTTTGTTTGGGAATTGGATCAACCAAATCTACCAATCCGCCCCCTATGAGATTGCCGATATTGGGACGGCCTAGACGGACCTCAGCAGGTTTTGGCAGCGAAAGCCGCTTTGATGCGCACGATTGATTTTCACGCCGCACTTCGCTTCAAAGACGAAGATGCGCTCCTTCGGGCGCGCAACACCACGCCAAAGCCCGCGCCCAGAGGAGCGCATTCTCCATGTTTTCAAATCTCTTTTATGGATTGAAAGAGGCCAAAGTGCCGGTGTCTTTGCGGGAATATTTGACCCTGCTTGAAGGCATGGAGGCTGGCCTCGCCATGTGGGATGTGGAGGAGTTTTACTTTTTGGCCCGAGCCGCATTGGTGAAAGACGAGCGCAACATCGACAAGTTTGACCGCGTGTTTGCCGAGGTTTTCAAAGGTCTTGAGGTCGTGTCCGGTGTGGGCGAAGTCGCGGAACAGGCCATCCCCGAAGAATGGCTCCGTCGCATGGCTGAAAAGCATCTTTCGGAAGAAGAGAAACAGCAGATTGAATCCCTCGGCGGCTGGGAAAAGCTCATGGAGACGCTGAAGCAGCGCCTGGAAGAGCAGGAAAAACGCCACCAGGGCGGTTCCAAATGGATTGGTACAGCCGGGACATCGCCGTTTGGTGCCTATGGCTACAATCCCGAAGGCGTTCGCATCGGGCAGAAAGAAAGCCGCCACCGCCGCGCCGTGAAAGTGTGGGACAAGCGCCAATTCAAGAATTTCGATGACAACGTGGAGCTCGGCACCCGCAACATCAAAGTCGCGCTCAAACGCCTGCGCCGCTGGGCCCGTGAAGGGGCGGCGGATGAATTCGATCTCGACAATACGATCCGTTCCACCGCGGAGCAGGGTTATCTGGATGTCAAAACCAGACCGGAACGCCGCAATGCTGTAAAATTGCTGCTGTTTCTCGACGTTGGCGGCTCCATGGACGGGCACATTCGCGTGGTGGAAGAGTTGTTTTCCGCCGCCCGGGCCGAGTTCAAACACATGGAGTATTTTTACTTTCACAACTGCCTTTATGAGGGCGTTTGGAAGGACAATGCGCGTCGCTATGGCGAGCAAATGCCTACGTGGGACGTGCTGCGCACCTATGGTGCGGGGTACAAGTGCATCTTTGTGGGCGATGCGGCCATGAGCCCTTACGAGGTGGCCTATCCCGGCGGCGCGGTGGAGCACTGGAACGCGGAGGCGGGTGAGACGTGGCTGCGCCGCGCTACGGACCAATGGCCATCGACAGTTTGGCTCAATCCGGTCGCCGAAAAGGGTTGGCGCTATTCCCAATCCACCGCGATGATCCGTGAGATTATGGACAACCGCATGTTCCCTCTCACATTGTCCGGCATTGAGCAGGCGATGAAGGAGTTGGTGCGCTAGCCACCCTTAGGCCCATGTTCCGTCGGCGCACCTGCAACCGCAGCGTCACAAGCGTTCGACACACAGTGCAACCCCCATGCCGCCGCCGATGCACAAGGTCGCCAGACCTTTGCGGGCGGACTGCGCCTGCATTTCATGCAGCAGCGTCACCAGCACCCGTGCGCCCGAAGCCCCAATCGGGTGGCCGATGGCGATGGCGCCACCGTTGACGTTCACCTTGTCTGGATCCCAACCCATCGTCTGGTTCACCGCGCAAGCCTGGGCAGCGAAGGCTTCGTTCGCCTCCACCAGATCCAGATCATCAACGCGCCATCCTGCCTTTTCCAGCGCCTTCTGTGAGGCTGGTATGGGTCCTGTGCCCATCAACGCCGGATCAACACCCGCCGTCGACCGGGATGCGATGCGGGCGAGGGGTTCAAGGCCCCGGCGATGGGCTTCTTTTTCGCTCATTAAAACGAGGGCCGCTGCCCCATCGTTGATCCCCGATGCGTTGGCCGCCGTCACCGTACCATCCTTCTCGAAGGCCGGGCGCAGACCATTGATGCCATCGATGGTCACGCCGTCGCGGATGTATTCGTCCTCGCTCACCACCGTTTCAGCCCGGCGGGTCTTGACGGTCACCGGCGCAATCTGGCTTTCAAACCGTCCCGCCTTGCGCGCCGCCTCCGCCTTGTTTTGCGATGCAACGGCGAAGGCATCCTGGGTTTCCCGCGAAATCTGAAATTCCCGCGCCACGTTTTCCGCCGTTACGCCCATATGGTAGCCGTGAAAAGCATCCCAAAGGCCGTCGCGGATCATGGTGTCGATGAAGGTGAGATCGCCCATGCGTTGGCCCGACCGCAAATGCTGGCAATGGGTGGATTGGGACATGCTTTCCTGCCCGCCCGCTACCACGATATCAGCGTCCCCACCCTCAATCATCTGCATGCCCAGTGCCACCGCGCGGAGGCCCGACCCGCAGACCTGGTTGATACCCCAAGCGCTGGCTTCTTTGGGGATGCCAGCAGCCATCGCCGCCTGACGCGCCGGGTTCTGCCCCTGACCGGCGGTCAGGACTTGTCCGAGGATCACTTCATTCACGGTCTCGGGCTCAACGCCCCCGCTTTCAAGGGCTGAACGAATGGCGACTTGCCCCAGGCTGTGGGCTGGCAGCGTGGCAAAGGCGCCATTGAAAGCACCCACCGGGGTGCGTTTGGCGGAGACGATCACAACTGCATCGACCATTTTTTACTGTTCCTTCCAAGATGTTGGCGCCCGAAATTCCGGCACTTGAGACGTAGGCACTTGAGACGTGGGCATTTGAGACATAGGCATATGAGGCACAGGCATTTAGGCGAGTTGTGACGGCATCCCCCCAAACGCAGAGCGCGAGCCTTATCGCGCTCCCGCTAAACGCACAATCCAACAATCTGTGGAGCGGGTCGAGATCGACGGGCGGGTCGTCAAGTCTAAAAGTGTGTGAAAACGCACTTGTGAAAAGCAGCGTCGCCGCTAGGGTGCGACACCTGATCCCAAAGCATCTTTTGTGGCTGCTGTTCGGGGCAGGGTTCCATTGCGGTGGCGTGCCGACGTCACCCGCTTGAGGGAACAAAAAGTCTGCGGCACGACACGGTTGCCAAACCAGCGAGATGGTTATCCAAAGCGCTGTGGGATCAACCGACGCCAAGCGAGTTGGATTGGGAGGCCTGGGGTTGGCGCGTGCCATCTCCCACAGGGTCGAAGCAGGGGTTGAGATTTGGCAAAAGCCGAAAGCCTTGATGACGCGAACCGCCCGCTTGACAAAAAGCTGCTGCGTTACGTTTGGCGTCACACGCGACCCGAGCAAATATGGATTTTGTTCGTCATTATCGCGTCGATGCCCACCTATTTCTTGGTGCTTGACCTGCCGGTGCGCATTATCAACCAACCCATCCAGGGGGATGGGTTTCCCAACGTTGATTCCACGAAGAAATTTCTCGAGCTCACCCTTTCGGCACCCTCATTTTTGGGCGGTGGCAGCGTTACACTGTTTGAGGGGTTTGAGCTGGAACGTTGGCCGTATTTGATTGCCCTGAGCTGCATGTTTCTGTCGCTGGTTTGCGTCAACGGTCTGTTCAAATTCTATATCAATACCTTCAAAGGTCGGCTCGGCGAGCGGATGTTGCGACGTATGCGCTACCAACTCACCGACCGCGTACTGCGCTTTCCCTACGGCCATTTCAAACGCGTAAAGGGCTCGGAAATCGCATCCATGGTGAAGGATGAGGTGGAGCCGTTTGGGGAATTTATCGGGGATGCCTTTGTGCAGCCCGTTTATCTGGGCGGCCAGGCGCTGGTCGCCTTTATTTTCATTCTCAATCAGAGCTTTTGGCTAGGCATGATTGCGGTGGCCATCATCGCCTTTCAGGTGACCATCATTCCCATCCTGCGCCGCCGCGTCTTAGAATTGGGTCGCATGCGCCAGTTGACCGCGCGGCTGTTGTCGGGCCGGATTGGGGAGATCGTGGATGGCATCGCTGCCGTGCACGTCAACGACACGTCGAACTACGAACGGGCGGAACTCTCCAGCCGCCTAAGCCGTATTTTCTTCATCCGCTATGAGCTTTATCAGCGGAAGTTCTTCATCAAGTTTTTGAACAATTTCCTCGCCCAGCTGACGCCCTTCTTGTTTTATGTCGTCGGCGGCTATTTCGCCATCCGGGGCTCGTTGAACGTGGGCCAGCTGATCGGCGTCATCAACGCCTATAAGGACCTGCCATCGCCCATCAACGGTTTGATCATGTGGGACCAGAAGCGCACCGACATTGACATCAAATACGCTCAGATCGTTGAGCAGTTTAACGTCAAAGGCATGATGGAGGCTGAAATGCAGGCGGTGCACGACGGTCCTGTCGAGCCGCTGACAGGCACATTGCACGTTTCAAACCTCCAGGTGCTGGACGAATCCGGCTCGGTGCTGATTGAGGATGCTGACTTTTCCATCGATATGCAGGACCGTGTTGCTGTGGTGGGCCCCATCGGCTCCGGCTCCGGCGCGATGGCCAACACCCTTGCTGGCCTCAATCGGCCCACAAGCGGCCGTATGACGCTGAACGGATCGGCGTTTAACGACTTGCCGCAATACGTGCGCGGCCGGCGGCTGGCCTATTTTTCAAGCGACAGCTACCTGCCGCAAACCTCCGTTCTGGATGCCATTCTTTACGTCAACAAACACGTGCCCCTGCGGCCACCACCGGAGGGTTTTACCGCCCCTGATTTTCATCCCCGCCAAAAGGCGGAAGCCATTGCTTCCGGCAACACGCTGCTCGACATCAACCAAGACTGGCTCGACTACGACGCCATGGGTGTGAAGGACGCAAAGCAACTGTTTGAGAAGGTGAAACTTGTTCTCGATATCGTTGAGTTGTCTGAAACGGTGAACGAACTCGCTATGCGCCAGCAGCTTGACCCCGAAGAAAACGAGGAATTGTGTGCCAACCTCCTCGCCCTTCGTCTCAAGTTTCGTGAGCGGATGGATGAGTCTGATATGGCCAAGCTGGTGGAGGCTTGGGATTGGAACGCCTACAACAAGCAGGCGACGCTGGCCGAAAACCTGTTGTTTGGAACGCCCGTCAACAGCGCTGACCTGCAAGCCGAAAATCTGGTCGCCAACACCTATTTGCGTTCGGTACTGGCAGAGGATGGGCTGGACGAAGCCTTGTTCGACATGGGTGTTGAACTTGCCGAAACCGCCATCGAACTCTTCGCTGACTTGTCTCCAGACAACCCGTTTTTCGAGCAATTGAACTTCATGTCGCCGGAACAACTGGAAGCCTATCCGCCTGTTCTCGCCCGTGCCAAGCAAAACGGGTTTGCCGGCGTTACGGAGGGTGACCGCAATCTGCTTCTCGTGCTGCCGTTTGGTTATGTGGAGGAGCGCAATCGCCTCGGCCTTATTGATGAGGCCTTCGCCGCGCGTATTTTGGCTGCTCGCGTGCGTTTCCACGCCAATCTGCCCCAGGAGATGGCGGATCAGATCAGCGTTTATAAATTGGACCGCTACAACGCGCTGGAATCGATCCAGGACAACATTCTCTTTGGCCGCATCGCGCAAAGTACATCCAAGGCCAGCGATCAGGTGCAGCAGGCCATCCGCGCCCTTTTGGAAGAAGCCGGTTTGGCGGACGCCGTGTTCAAGGTTGGCCTCGACTTTGACATGGGCACCGGGGGAAAACGGCTCTCTGAAAACCAGCGTCAGCGGATCAATCTTGCGCGTGTGCTGATGAAGAACGCCGATATGATGATCATCAACCGGGGCCTGAACGCGCTGGATTCACGCGCGGAACATCGCATTGTCAAACGGGTGGCCGCGCTTGCAAAAGGGGTGGGCAATGCCAAACCCTTTGGCCTGTTTTGGGTGCTCAGCACACCGGGCCTGGCAGACCAGTTTGACAAGGTGGTGATGTTTAAGCGCCAACGGGTTGTCCAAACCGGAACACCGGTGGAATTGGCGCAAGCGGACGGAGACTATGCCGCTTTAGTGGCGTGACGTGATGGTGAAGACCGATAACATGAGCCATAAAACGACAAAACAACTGATGGAGACCGTAAAGCGGGGGCGAGGATAAAGAGTAATGGGAAAACTGGACGAGGAAGTTGCGCTGTTACGCTCAATTCCCATGCTGGCCAATTTGCCAGCCAACAAATTAAAACTGCTGGCTTTCGCCTCCGATCAGGTTGCCTTTGATGAAGGGGAAATCCTGTTCCGTCAGGGCGATGAGGCGGATGCCGCTTATATTGTCATTCGCGGCCAAGCGGACGTGTTGGTGTCCACTGACAGCAATACAGATGAAACCAAGGTTGCCGAATTGGGGCCAAACTCCTTTGTGGGTGACATGGCCATTCTCTGCGACATTCCCCGCACCGCCACCATCCAAGCGCGAACCCGGTTGGACACATTGCGCATTCGCAAAAACCACATGATGGACCTGATGCGCGACACCCCCGATTTGGCCATGGAGGTGCTGAAAGAACTGGTCATGCGCCTGGCCAAAACCACCCATGACCTTACGGAGGCGCGCGACGAGGTCGCCCGCTTACGCGCCTGATTATGTCGAACACCACCAGCCCAGCCGCTAAGCCGTTTAAGGTGCGCTTTTGGGGTGCCCGGGGCACCATGGCCTCCAGCACCAAAGACACCGAGCACTACGGCGGCAACACGGCCTGTGTGGAGATGCGTTGCGGCGACAACGTGTTGATTTTTGATGCCGGCAGCGGCCTGCGCATGTTGGGAGACAAACTGGTCAAAGAAGCGGGACGCCTGCGCAATACGGGCAAGACACCCCAACCGCTCAATCTGTTTTTCACCCATTGCCACTACGACCATATTTCTGGATTGCCGTTCTTCGCCCCGTTTTTTGACCCGGGCCTCACGGTCAATGCCTGGTCGGGGCATCTGGAGGGAGAGGACAAAACCCGCCGCATGTTCCGCGATTATATGAAGCCGCCGTTCTTCCCCGTTGGGCCCGAAATTTTTGCAGCCAACGTGGACTACAAAGACTTCGACCCCGGTGCCGTGTTGGAGCCCTGCGCGGGCGTCACCGTGGAAACGCTGGAACTTCAACACCATGACAATTGTGTGGGCTACCGCGTGAATTTTGATGGTCGTTCGGTGTGTTACATCACCGACACCACCCACATTCCCGATCAACTGGATGAAAACATCCTGCGCATCTGCCAGGACACGGACCTGCTCATTTATGACGGGACTTACACCGATGCGGAGTTTCCGCAGTTTTGGAATTTCGGTCATTCCACATGGGAAGAGGGGGTGCGGATCGCCCAACAGGCGAGGGCGAAGCGCTACTGCATCTTCCACCACCGCCCCAGCCGGACGGACAAGGCTATGGCCAAGATCGAAAAAGACTGTCGCAAATCCTTCAAGCGGTCATGGGCCGCACGGGAAGGCCTGGTCATCAAAATTTGACATCTGGTGACCCATCCCGAGGCCGCTTTGCTGTCATAGAATGCCTCAATGAACGTTGCATCATGAGCCGCGTGGGATCAGTGCGCATCGCTTCGGTTTGCCAACACTCTACGGTGCGTTTTCAAAGCCGTCTGCGGACGCGGTCCCTGAGGAGGGTCCCTAAGTTGGGTCAAAGCGCGCGAGCACTCAAAGCGATCCGTCAAAGGTATCTATGAACGAGATCATAAAGTCCCGTGAAACGCCTGAACCGCACTTGGATTCCAATACTCCAATGGCTTTCAAAGCGGCGGGCACTGCCGACGCCGTAGCGCAACCCAAAACCCCACCAAGCGGTCTTTGGCCCAAGGTGCACCGGCGCATGCGGGCCACCGTCGGTTTGGGCTCCACTTTGGAGAGTGCGGCGCAGGATGCGCCTCAACGGGTGAAAGAAGCTATTCGCGAAAGCGATGATCTCAGCGAAGTCCTCGTGAAGATCATCCAGCTGGTGGTGTTTGCCCTTTGGGGCCTTGCTTATTTTGCAGCACCGCCCCCAGACCCCAGCACCGAAAGCCGCGTCCCCATCGTGATTGGCGCTTACATGGCGGTGACCATCGTTTTGTTGATCCTCGCCTTGCGTCGCTGGACACCGCCTTGGTTGATTTACACCTCGATCGTGCTGGACACGGCGCTTCTCACCTATCTGATCTTCACGTTTCACCAGCAATACGGCCAGCCCGCATCTTTCTCGCTCAAGGCCGTGGAGGTCCTCAATTATTTTGTTTTGATCGCGCTACGAACCCTGCGGTTTGAGGCCCGCTATGTCTTGGCCACCGGTGCCGCCAGCATGGGTTTTTGGGCGCTTCTCGTTGTTTATGTGGTGGTCAATGACCCCGCCGATCCCATGGTGACCCGCTCCTATGTGACCTACCTGACCAGCAATACAGTGTTGATCGGCGCGGAGATGAGCAAACTCATCTCCATGGCCATGGTAACGGCAATCCTGGCTATCGCGGTGAGCCGGGCGAACAATTACGTGTCCGACGCCATAGCCGAAACCCAAGCCGCAACCGATCTTTCGCGCTTTCTCCCGATTTCGGTGGCCCACCGCATTCGCCATGCCGAAACGGTCATCAAGGCCGGTGAAGGCGAGCGCCGTCATGCGGCGATCTTGAACATCGATATTCGACAATTCACCCGCATTGTTGAAACCCTGCGGCCCGCCGCCATGATGCGCCTGCTTGGGGACTATCAGCAACGTCTGATCCCCATCATCAACGCCCACAGCGGCACGATTGATAAATTTATGGGCGATGGGATTATGATCACCTTTGGAGCAACAGAAGACTTGGCCCGACCTGACAAAGCGGCCCTGGACTGCATGCGCGCCATCGTCCGGGATATCGGTTCCTGGGACGGGGCCGCGGGCTCGCTTGAGGTCAATTTGGCGGCGAGTTCCGGCGCCGTCGTGGTAGGCGCGGTGGGGGACGAGAGCCGCTTGGAGTTCACCGTCGTGGGCCCAGCGGTCAACCTTTCGGCGAAACTTGAAAAACACAACAAGATGCTTTCCAGCAAAGCCCTGGTCACAGGAAAATTGTTTGATGATGCCGTTGCGCAAGGGTTTGAACCCGATGGCAAAGAACAGCGACTATCGGTGTTCATCGAAGGAACCGGCGAGCAGGTCGAGATTGTAATCCTGGCATGAAGAATGATCGGTCATGAACGACAAAACGGTTGCCTCCACGCAAGCTCAGGAAAAAACTGAGCCAAACGCCCCTACCGACCGCTGGGACACCATCCGCGCTGCCCTCTTCAACGCAGCGGTGTTGCGCCTCGTGTCGGGCTTTATCTTGCTGTTTTATGTGACCACCCATTTCATAAACCACGCCCTGGGGCTCCTCTCTTTGAGCGCCATGGAAACCATGATGGATGTGGGGCGCGCGTTTTGGCGCTTTCCTCCCGTCTCGTTGGTTCTTTACGGCGCGCTGGTGGTGCATGTTGGCTCGGCGCTGACGCGGTTTTTGCGCCGGCGCAATCTTGCCATGCCGATCAAAGAATGGGGCCAGTTGATATCGGGGCTCCTTATTCCCTTTCTGCTGCTCACCCATGTGATGGGCACCCGCCACGCATTTGAAAGCTACGGCATCAACGACAGCTACGAATACGTGCTTATGGTGTTGTTCGTGTTTTCCGCCACTAGCATTTATTTCAACACCGCGGGACTGGTGATGACCTGGCTCCACGGTTGCATCGGCTTTCACATGTGGGCTCGGTTGAAGCCTTGGTATCGCGGCTGGGTGCGGGATTGGTTGTTCGCTTTCGCGGGGCTGCTCCCGGCGCTCGCCTTTGGCGGTTATATGAGCGCGGGCCGCGCCCTAGCACCGCTGGCGCAAGATGGTGAATTCATGGGCGGATACTACGAGCGCCTCGGCGTCACTGACAACGCGGTCTGGGGGCAGCTGGGGGCCGACATTGATTTTGGCTACAAGCTTTTGTTCGTTGCCCTCGCCTTTTTCGTTGTGGCGCGGCTGGCTGGTGCTCTGCGTTTAAGCCGCGCCGACAGCGTTGATGTTGCGTATCAAGACGGTCCGCAGGTTTCATTTCCTTTGGGCGCCACGCTGCTGGAGATCAGCCAGGCCAAGGGCGTTCCCCATGCCAGTGTCTGCGGGGGCCGTGGGCGTTGCTCCACATGCCGGGTGCGCATTACCAAGGGTCTTGAGGGACAACCCCCGGCGGAGGAAAGCGAACGCCGAGTTTTGCGCCGTGTCAAAGCCGGCACCGATGTGCGGCTCGCCTGCCAATTGCGCCCTGCGGCAGATCTCGAAGTGATCCGCATTTTACCGCCAGACTCGACAGCCTCCAACGCGGGTTTCACCAACCCTTGGGCCAGCGGTCGCGAACAGCGGGTGACGATTATGTTTTGTGATCTGCGCAGCTTCACCCGAACCGCCGAACAAAAGCTCGCCTATGATGTGGTGTACCTGATCAATCAGTTCTCCCGTGAAATGGGCGTCGCGGTGGAGGCGCACGGTGGGCAGATCGACAAGTTCCTGGGCGATGGGTTCATGGCGATTTTTGGCCTGGACGACAAAAGCAACCGCGACGGCGCGCGCCAGGCACTCGATGCCTGCGCCAAAATGATCGCTAATTTGGGGACACTCAACGAGCGTCTGGAGGGTGATCTGGACGCGCCCCTGCGCATGGGTATTGGTCTGGACACTGGAACCGTTGTGCTGGGCCAGATGGGCTATGGCCGCGCCCGCGGTCTGACGGCCATCGGCGATACGGTGAACACGGCCAGTCGTCTGGAATCTGCAACCAAAGATGAAAATTGCACATTGTGCGTTTCGGCACAGACCATGAAGAGCGCAGGGGTGCGGGCATTGCCGGAACAAACAAAACACTTCACCCTGCGCGGCAAGCGCCATCACTTCGACATCGCCGCCATCAACCACCCTGACGAACTGGTCGATGACGTGCGGGCTAATCCGCCGGTCGGTACGATTGATCAACCGATGAGCGTAGCGCAAAAACGGGAGGAAGTCTGACATGGGTTCTCTAACCATGCCGGGTGTGTTTGTGGCCAAGCGCACCAGTATGTTCCTCATTGCACTGGCCGCAAGCGCCGGCGTCCATGCTTTGGAGCCCGCTCCGGCCTTGGCTGGCTGCGGCGGTGCGGCTGGGGTGAACGTGGATTGGACCGGCTGCCGCAAACGGGCGCTCATCGTGTCTGGTACGAATTTTGAAGGCGCAAAACTTGTCAGCACGGACTTCACGGGCTCTGACCTGCGCAACACGGTGTTTAAGGATGCCAACCTCACCAAGGCCACGCTCACCCGTTCCAGTATCAGCGGCGCACAGTTCAAAAACGCCCGCCTCAGTGGGGTGGAGGGCATCCGCCTCTCCGCCAAAAACGCCGAGTTTCAAAGCGTGACGATGGATAAAACCATGTTCTTCCGCGCAGACTTTCGCGGTGCGCTAATGAATGAAGTGAATTTCAGCAAGGCCGAGTTCAGCCGCGCAAACTTTTCCGGCGCACGCATTGAAGAGACCACGTTGGAGTTCAGCAATCTGTCGCGGGTTAAGTTTAACAACGCCGAGCTGATCAGCGTGAACCTCACCGGCGCGTGGACCTATCTGACGGATTTTCGTGGTGTTGATTTGCGCGAAACAACGGGTCTGACCCAGGCGCAGTTACAATTGTCCTGCGGAGATGCCGATACGCTCCTGCCGCCGGGCCTGCGCACTCCGGTGAATTGGCCATGCGCGTTCGAAGACGACAGTTGATCCCTCAATCGCAAATCACTGCCCAAACACAAACGGCCGCTCCAAAGAGCGGCCGTTGGCTTTTTTGACTGCCTTAGCATCGTGGCTTTTCAGCAATCCGTCCACGCAGCGCAGTCGGCACTGCCGCCGACAGCGTAAGTGCACGACTACTCAGGTGGCGAAGAGCCACCCGGCGCTTATGCGTCGCGCCCCCGCAGCGCAGGCGGCACTGCCGCCGACAGCGTGAGTGCAAACTAGTCTTCTTCGCGTTCGATTTCCTGACCGGTTTCCTGATCGACCACTTTCATAGACAATCGAACCTTGCCGCGATCGTCAAAGCCCATCAGCTTCACCCAGACCTTATCGCCTTCGTTGACGATGTCTGTGGTTTTGCCCACGCGCTCGTCTGCCAGTTGCGAAATATGGACGAGACCGTCTTTCGCGCCGAAGAAATTGACGAACGCGCCGAAGTCCACGGTTTTCACGACGGTGCCTTCGTAGATTTCGCCCACTTCAGGATCATCGGTGATGGAGCGGATCCATTTGACGGCAGCATCGATCTCCTTGGCGGAAGAGGATGCAACCTTCACCGTGCCATCGTCCTCAATGTTCACCTTCGCACCGGTTTTCTCCACGATCTCGCGGATCACTTTACCGCCGGAGCCGATAACGTCTCGGATCTTATCGGTGGGGATTTTGAAGCTCTCGATGCGGGGTGCAAATTCGCCCAGCTCCGCACGGCCTTCGGTCAAGGCGTTGGCCATCTCACCCAAGATGTGTTCACGGCCGTCTTTGGCCTGAGCCAATGCCACTTTCATGATCTCTTCGGTGATCCCGGTGATCTTGATGTCCATTTGCAGCGACGTGATGCCTTCGGACGTCCCGGCAACCTTAAAATCCATGTCGCCGAGGTGATCTTCGTCGCCCAAAATATCGGACAGGACGGCGAAATCGTCGCCTTCCTTGATCAGGCCCATGGCGATGCCGGCCACCGGTGCTTTCAGCGGAACACCTGCATCCATGAAGGCAAGCGACGTGCCGCAAACGGTGGCCATGGAAGACGAACCGTTGGATTCTGTGATCTCAGACACCGCGCGCAGCGTGTAAGGGAACTCCTCGCGGGATGGCAAAACGGCGCGCACAGCACGCCAGGCCAACTTGCCGTGGCCGATTTCGCGGCGGGACGTAAAGCCAATACGGCCCGTCTCACCGACCGAATAGGGCGGGAAGTTGTAGTGCAGCAGGAAGTTTTCTTTGTAGGTGCCCGTCAGCGCATCGATGAATTGCTCATCGTCCGACGTGCCCAGTGTGGCAACCACGATGGCTTGGGTTTCACCACGGGTGAACAAGGCCGAGCCGTGGGTGCGGGGCAGGATGCCAACTTCCGATTCAATGGCGCGCACGGTGGACAGGTCCCGACCGTCGATGCGCTTTTTGGTCTTGATGATCGAACCGCGAACGACTTTCGCCTGAACCGATTTGAACACTTCGCCCAGCGTGTTGACTTCGCCTTCGGTGGATTCCTCCGTGAGGAATGCCTCCTTGGCTTTTGCTTTTGCTGCGTCGAGCGCGACGTAGCGGTCCTGCTTGTCGGAGATGGTGTATGCGGCTTCGATGTCGGGCCCGACCAGCGCGATGACTTTTTCCTGCAATTCGGAATTATCCGGGGCGATGTGCTCGCGGGGTTCTTTGGCGCAAAGCTTTGCCAGCTCGATGATCGCATCGATGACGGGCTGGAATTCGGCATGGCCGAACATGACAGCGCCAAGCATCGTG
>JBCBCT010000060.1:0-15423 GCA_038530365.1 Pseudomonadota bacterium
CAATGCGTTGCGACCCCGCACCATGAGGGTGAACTTCACCAACTCTTCCATGACATCCACGATGCGGTTGTAATACGGCGACGGTTTCATGCGCCCATCGCTGTCAAACTCCATGAACGCTTTGGGAACGGACGACTGGTTGGGAATCGTCACCATGCGCATCCAACGGCCCAAAATGCGCAGCTGGTTGACGGCGTTGAAGCTCTGCGATCCGCCACACACTTGCATGACGGCCAGCGTCTTGCCCTGGGTCGGTCGAACGCCACCCATGGACAGAGGCAGCCAGTCAATTTGCGCTTTCATAATACCGGTCATCGCGCCATGGCGTTCGGGCGTGGACCAGACCATCCCTTCGCTCCACGTTGCAAGCGCCCGCAATTCCTCAACCTTTGGGTGGTCCGTTTCAACGCTGTCGGGCAACGGCAGGTCCGTGGGGTCGAAAAACCGACACTCCGCCCCGAGCAGATCGAGGATCCGCGCAGCTTCCTCCGCGCAGCGCCGGGAATAGCTTTGTGGACGTAGCGAGCCGTAGAGCAGAAGAATACGCGGTTTGTGCCCAAGATCATCCGCTGTCGTGAAGAGTTTGGCATCAATCGGCGCGACGTTTGCAGCGTCCAAATTGGGCAAACCGTCTGTTGCGGTGGGAACGGCAGGAAGGGTCATGTTGGGTCCGAATTTGTTGGAGAAGACAACAGCCAAACGCACACGCCATGGGCGGCCAGCGCCCCTAAGAGTTGCGCCAGCAAAAATGGTCCCACATCCCACGGTTGAATGCCCGCAAACGTGTCGGAAAGGCTGCGCGCGATGGTGACGGCGGGATTGGCAAAGGATGTTGAGGCGGTGAACCAATAGGCTGAGGTGATGTAAAGCCCGACCGCCATGGGCACCGCCTGGGGGCGCGCCTTCAACGTTGCCAGAATGGTGAAAACGAGACCGAACGTTGCGATAAACTCTGAAAAACTCTGGCTCAATCCCGCCCGCGGCTTGGCCGAGACCTGGAACACAGCCTCTTCAAACATCAGGTGCGCTGCCCAAACCCCGGCCACGGCCGCCGTGATGTGTGCAATGATATAAAACACGGCGAGGGTCGGGGCGGTTTCTCCGCGCAACGCGAAAACCAAAGTGACCGCCGGATTAAAGTGCGCGCCCGATATCGGGCCCAACATGGTGATCAAGACTGTAAGGATGGCACCGGTGGCGATGGTGTTAGCCAGCAGTGCAACCGCGACGTTCCCACCGGCCAAGCGTTCCGCCATGATGCCCGAACCCACCACGGCGGCCAGCAAAAAGAACGTTCCCAGCCATTCGGCTGCGATCAAACGGGGGAAGGATGGTGAGAGGGCGGGTGCCGCCGTCTTTGAATCGCTCACGGCGTGTCCTTTAGGCGTTTCACCAAGGCGAGATCACCAATGATCGCCGCGCACTCTTCGGCTCTTCCGCCACAACAGTCTTCCATAAGAAACGCCAAAAGCCCTTTCAGGCCATCTTGGTCCGCGAAATAACGAATGCTGCGTCCATCGCGGACGCTTCGGATCAACCCGGCCCGCGCCAAAACCGACAAGTTCACCGACATCGTGTTTTGTTTTGCGCCGCAGCAGGATGCAATTTCTCCTGCCGGTAGGCCATCCGGCCCCACCTGCAGCAAAAGGCGAAACACCGAGAGCCGCGTGGGCTGTGATAGGGCTGAAAAGGCATCGCAGGCTCGGGCAATATCCATATATCATGAATATTTGATATATTAGATTTTTCAAGTTGAAAAATTATTCTTCAGCGCACTGTCTTCTTCCTGTCAAAAAACAGTGGGCCATGCGTTGAATCATCAGGAGAAATTCTGTCCAGCCTGTGGAACAAAATCAGCTGTCAATCCCTGTTGCAGCCCGTAAATCTGTGGTGGGTTAACTCCCGTGGTCCTGCGCGGGGTAACAAAAATGAGGCATGATGTGATGGCGACGCAAAACGCTTTGTGGGAGTTGGCAAAACAGGCGTTCGGGGAAGACCTCGCCGAGGACTGGATGCAACGGCCGTCGCGTCTGTTTGACGGCTTATCTCCGCAGCAAAAGGCCTGCGAAGAGAGCGGCGCGGAGGCGGTTATGGATTTTATCCGCGCTTTGATCCAAGGGTCAAAAACGGACCAAGAAGTCCAATCCCTCGCCTGATGGGCGCACCACCTCAGTCGATTTTGAGGCGGCTGGGGTAGACGAATTCGCGATCATGGGGCGGATGTTGCCGCCGACGGCGTTTGGGCAAAGACTGCGCCAGTTCGTAAGTTTTCTTACGAAGATGTCGAACCAATGCGTCTTTTTGGGATAGATCGGCAAGATCGTCTGGGCCAATGGGGTTGCCGATGGCGATGCGCAGTTGCGATCCGATGAGACGATGGGTCTCGCGGAAGAAAAGCGCCAAGCGCAACGTGTAGCTGGTGTGGCTGGCCAACTGAAACAGCCGAGAATTTTGGCCGTCAAAATAAATCGGAACCACCGTTGCTTTGCCCTGTTGCACGAGCTTTGCAAGGAAGGTGTGCCATGTCGGATCCACCGCTGGACCTTTCCATGGCTTCTCGCTGGCGGCCACGCCACCGCCGGGAAAAATGCCAACGGCACCGCCCTGGTTTAAGGTGGCGAGCGCCTCCTTTCGGGTGGCAATGTTGGTGCGCAGGGCCTCTCGGGTGCCAGAAAAATCAACCGGCATCAGGTTGCTGCCCGCCTCCGGTGCCTGACACAAAACATGATTGGCCATGACCTTGACGTCTGGACGCGCCTTTTTGGCAAGCCATGTCAAAACGATCCCATCGGCCACGCCATAGGGGTGGTTGGCGATAAACAAAACCGGTCCGGTGCGCGGCACAGCGGCGAGGCGCTCTTCGTCAAAATCGACCTTAAGTTCCAACCGGTCGATGGCGGCATCGAAGAAGTCCTGGTCTTGCGACCGTTCGTTGACATAGTTTTCGTACAGCTGCTTGAGGCGCTTTTGCCCGCTGCACATTTCCACCAGTTTGATGAAGTTGCGCCGCCCGGGCCGCTGGCTGGCGGTGGAGTAGGTAAAACTGATTTCCTGTTCAACCGCATCGACGGACATGGCGTTTCTCGAAGTCCCTGGGGCATCTTTCATCGCGATATAGGCCCTAACGGTGCTTAGCGGAATACAAGTGTCAGTTTTGTGACACCGTAGCTTGCCTCCAGCCAAATGTGGATAGCGCTTAAGTGTCAGATGCGCGCAGGCAAACGCCGCAGTCTCATTTAACCAGCAGTTCAACTCGCTGTGCAGCAAACGTCGTACGGGCCAGTTGAACCGGTGCGCCGGCGTCATCCACGGTCACGTAGCGCGTGACCAGCACCACTGAACCGCCGGGAATATCGAGGCGCGCGCAATCTTGATCCGTTGCAAGTCTGGCCGAAACGGCGGTGCTGCGCCTGAAATAGCGCGCAACGCCGTGGCGTTTGAGTGCTTCCGTGAGCGAGCCACAGGCGGCAAATGTTGCGCCCAATCCCTCAAAGCGGATCGCATCGAACCAGCTCGTGGCAGTGCTTAACGCGATCCCATCAGCGGTGTGTACGCTGTCAATTTGAACACACAGTCCCCCTGAAGCTATGGCCAGGCCCGAAGCGATGGTGCGATCGGCTTCAATCGTTTCATGGGCAAGCAGTGCTCCATGGGGCACCCTGCCTTCACCCGAGACAATGTCTGAAAAGCGCGTGTCGCTGCCCAATGGATAGGACATCGGCTTTTGAGCAACAAAGGTGCCATCGCCGCGCCGGGCCTCCAAAATCCCTTCGGCGCGCAAAACGGAAATGGCGCGCCGCACGGTGTGCCGATTGACCCCGTAATGCGCCGCCAGATCAACCTCATTGGGAATTTTTGCGCCGGGCCGAACTGTGCCGTCTCCGATATGGGCGCGCAGTGCATCTGCAATCTGACGCCACAGCGCCACACCAGACCGACGTTCCAGTTCAGCGATGGTGACGACGGAGGTTTGCACGGGGGAATGTGTTCCTGAGTGGATCAGATTGGACAAAAGCGCGGCTAGTGTCCGCTTTGGGCCGGCTGGGTCAACACTGATAAACACACAAAACGAGAAGCGCTTCCTTTTTGTGTTTCGACAGCAAACTGTCATGGAACAGTCTTAAACGCGCACAGCACACTGTGATTCCCCAAGTCGCTTGGTGGCTGCGAATCGCATGCTTGGGCGCTGCTCTTGCCTGAGTGCCAGAGTAGCAGAGTGGCGCGATGCGCAGGGCACATGTGTGCGTGGCCCTCGTAGGGCGCGGGCAAAGGAGAATAAAATTGTCGACCACACGTTATGCTGTTTACGCCTGTCCGCGCCGGGAGCACCCGCTGACCGCCTTGGCAGAAGCGTGGCTTGGTTATTCTGCATGGTCCGGCACCGACATTGACCCATGTGGTGTTGAGGGTGTCGAGCGCGACCAACGCGACGCCTTCACCCGCAGCGCGCGCAAATACGGTTTTCACGCCACCCTTAAAGCGCCGTTTCGTCTCGCGGAGGGCAAAACCGAAGCCGATCTCATCAAAGCTGTCGAACGCTTCGCAGTGAGCCAAGGGCCCGCGTCCATCGAAGCCCTGGTTGCAAAGCAAATGGCGGGGTTTTCAGCCCTCGTTCCCCGTGACCAGTCGTCGGCGCTCGAAACTCTGGCTGGTGCCGCTGTCGAGGCGTTTGAACCCTATCGCGCCCCGCTCTCCGATGCGGATATGGAACGGCGCTTGGCGTCGCCTCTGAGTCAAAAGCAGATCAAGCTGCTGGTCCAATGGGGCTATCCTTACGTCTTTGAAGAGTTTCGTTTCCATTTCACCCTCGGCGGTGGCGTTTCGGAAGAGGCCCATGCTGCGCTCCACGCCGCCGCCCTGCGGCACTTTTCATCTCAAATCGGTGCGCCCTTCGATGTGGACCACATTGCACTTTACAAACAGGACCATGGCGATGGGACGTTTAGGATCATTTTCGATGCAGCACTAAAAAACATCACCGTCGCGTCGCGCCTTCCTAAAACCTTCACAGTCACCGCCTAACGGGCCGCAACGGTTCCGATGATCCACGTTCCGTTTTCCGCCTCTAGAATCGAGCATCCCAATGTCCCACACTGCCCCTAATACGGTTCTGCGCAATGCGCGGATCGTCCTTGAAAACAAAATCATTACCGGAAGCATAGCCTGGAACGAAGACGGCATCATCGCGATTGATTCAGGACCCTCTACTGTTGGGGAGGACGTTGACGGTGATGTTGTCCTGGCCGGTTTGGTGGAACTGCACACCGATCATCTGGAAAACCACTACGGCCCGCGCCCCGGTGTACGCTGGAACACCGTGTCGGCCATCCAGGCCCATGATGCGCAGGTTGCCAGTTCCGGCATCACCACGGTGTTTGATTGTTTGCGCATGGGCACGGACGAGGATGGCGGCTGGGAACCCGGTGAAATGCGCAGCCTGGCGCAGGCCATGGTGGACTCACAAGCCCAGGGTCGCTTGCGCTCGGAGCATTTTATCCATCTGCGCTGTGAGGTTTCGTCCCCCGATGTGTTGGAGGATTTTGCCAGCTTTGCCGACGTGCCCACCGTGCGTTTGGCATCCCTCATGGACCACGCCCCCGGGCAACGCCAATTCCAAACGATGGATCAATACACGCTCTATTATAAAACCAAGCGTGGCCTCACCGACGCCCAGTTTGAGGCTTTTGTGGCTCGCCGGGTCGAGCAATCGAAGACCTACTCCGAACCCCACCGATTGGCGATCTCCGAAGCCTGCCGTGCCCAGGGTATTGCTCTGGCCAGCCATGATGACGCGACGCTGGACCATGTGGATGATGCCAAACGCGATGGCGTTGCCCTAGCGGAATTTCCAACCAGTGTGGAGGCTGCCCGGGCGAGCCACGAAAGCGGAATGAGCGTTTTGATGGGCGCGCCCAACATCGTGCGCGGCGGCTCCCATTCCGGCAACATCGCCGCGATTGACCTGGCGCGGCTTGGCCTTTTGGACGTGCTGTCTTCAGACTACGTGCCGCTGTCGTTAATCCACGCGCCGTTCGCGATTGCCCAACAGGAAGAAGCGATTTCGCTGCCGCAAGCGATAGCCATGGTGACGGCCATTCCCGCCCGCACCGTGGGCCTGGATGATCGCGGCACACTGGAAGTGGGGAAACGGGCGGACATCGTGCGCGTACAAGCCGATGTGGACGGAAAAGCCGACGGCGATGGGGGAAGGGTCCCGTTGTGCGCAGCGTGTGGCGGCAGGGGACGCGCGTTGCCTGATCAAGATGGAATAACGGATGGCAATATGAACGGCTGTCTCATTCTGGTTGTCGGGCCGTCGGGGGTGGGAAAAGACACCCTCATGCGTGGCGCGCAACGTCAACTCGCGGCTGACCATTTAATTCAGTTCCCCAAGCGGCTGATCACGCGGACCAGTGATCCCCAACATGAAGACCATGAGACGCTGTCCGAAGCCGCGTTTGAACGTTTATGCGCAACCGGCGCAGCGCCGCTCCATTGGCGAGCCCATGGCCATGGCTATGCGGTTCCCGCTTCCGTTCTCGATACGGTCAACGCCGGTGCAAGCTGCGTGGTCAACGGGTCCCGGGGTGTGTTGGATCAAGCAGCATTGGCGTTTCCTCGGGCCTACGCGATTTTGATCCAATTGGACCGCCAAAACCTGGAAAACCGGATCGAGCGCCGCGGTCGTGAAACGGGCACCGCCGTCCAGGAGCGGTTGAACCGCCGCGTGACCGATGTTGCCGGACGAACCGGCGTTCACACGCTTAACAATTCCGGCACAGTGGAGGAGGGAACGGTCAAACTGGTCAATCTCATACGGGCCTGTGCGGACGGCGCTTTGGCTGCGCTTTGAAAGATCCGCGGGGCTTGAAATCGTCTCGCGTAGCTGCTCCCGCCCTCAGACTGTGGTAAAGCACGGCGGCGTTAGACATCAAAAAAAGTTCCCGACAGTTCCGCCATGCCGCAAGAAATCATCGCCGCCCAGCTGCTCACAGCAGAGGCTTTCCAGCCCTTTGGTGATGTCATTGCACTGCCCGGTGCGGAGCAGATTATGATCAACCGCGGCCATTGTGTGCGCCACCATGCTTTATCGACGGTCAGTTTTATCGGTGAAGGGGCGACAACCGGCATCAGCATTTTTGAGGCGCAGCCCTATGCGCTGCCGCACAGCCTTGATTTGGTGGAGCGGCATCCCTTGGGGTCCCAAGCCTTTTTTCCCTTGGGAGGCCAGCCTTGGCTTGTCATTGTTTGCTCGGACGAAAATAACACCCCCGCTGGGCCGCAGGCCTTTTTGGCGGCAGCCGATCAGGGGGTGAACATCCACCGAGGCGTGTGGCACGGTGTGCTGACGCCGCTGTTTGAGTCGGCAAATTTCCTTGTGGTGGATCGCATCGGTCCGGGAAACAATCTGGAGGAGGTGACCTTCGCCACGCCTTATCAGGTTGAGGTTTCAAGCGATGTTCTAAACGCTGTTGCAAGCGCCAATCCGGTGGAGACGAGCTGAGCTGCCTCTTCAGGGGATTTCGCTTCGCTATAGCAGCGAAGTTCCGGCGCATTGCCCGAAGGGCGAAAATGGACAATCCGCCCGTCATCGAAGGAAAAACGGGCCCCGTCCGTCGTGTCCAAAGCGTGGGGCGTGCCAAAGGGCGAAAGAAATGCGGCGGCATCCTCGGGCGCGCTTGTCAGCATGGTGAGCAGGACGGCGGAAACGGCATTGGGATAGTCCGTTAAGCGGTCCGCAAACGTGTTCGCCATCCCGTGAATTTCTGTGAGTTTTGATAGGGCAACGCCGCGGCGCTGCGCGTCGATCAAAGTGGCAACGATGGGAAGCATCGCATCCCGGGTGGGCAGCGCGGACAGGGTGCCACCCGGTGTTTCGGCCGTATTTTGCAGCAAGGTTCCGCCGTTGGCCTCAAAGCCAACCACGGGCGTTTTGAGATCCGACGCCGCCATGGCCGCCAAAACGTAAGGGGAGCCGATGCGGGTGCGCACGACATGCCTCCCGTTTGAGCTTTTAATAGCGGAGTTCGACGAAACGGGTGTGACCATAGACGGTGCACCCACATGAGCCGCCGCGATGTAGCCCAAGAGGTCGCCGGGAAGCGGAATGCCCGCTTCATCGGTCACCAAGGGGCGATCCCCATCGGCGTCGGTCGACACAATGGCATCCAATCCGTGAACTGTCGTCCATACAGCAAACTGCGCTCGCATGTCGGCGGAGATGGATTCAGTATCCACCGGCACAAAGCGCTCCGCCGCGCCCAGCGTGACAACTTTTGCTCCAAAATGGCTGAGTACAGCGGTGATGGGTGCAACGGCCACACTCGTGTGCGCGTAGACGCCGATCTTCAACCCGGCCAAAGCCGACGGCTGCGCCAATTTTATATTGCGCGCAAAATACAGTTTTAGAACGCGGGCGGTGCCGTCAGGAACACCGTCCATCGGTTCACCAACCACGCGTTCACTTGAGTCACCAAGGCCGTCAAAGGTGTCGCCGATGGCGCGCTCGTCGGCTTTGTCGATCTCCCCGTCCGGTCGATAGAATTTCAAACCGTTTCGGTCGGCGGGGATGTGGGAGCCGGTCACCATAATGGCCGGTGCAGACTCCTGCAGCGCCGCCAATGCAAGCGCCGGTGTGGGAACCGCGCCGCAAAAAACAGGGGCTAGACCGCAAGAGGCAACGGTGGCGCCCACCGCCTCCGCGATCTGCGGGCTGCTGGCGCGGTGGTCATGGGCGAGGAGCACGTTCGTCCCAGCGTTGACCCCGTGTTTTGACACCAAGACATGGCAAAAGGCGAGCGCATAGGCTGCCGCACCGCCTGCCAGAAGATCGGTTGCAAGGCCGCGAACGCCGCTGGTTCCAAATTTCAGGCTGCTATCGCCCACCCCACGCCCGTCCGGTTGAATTGTTGCTGCAGCCAGAGCTGCCACAGGCAAGCAAACATAGACTTAATACGCGACGCGCCAGCGCGCGCCATCAGGCTGTACAAGGGGGCAGAGTTCACATTTGACAGTTCAGAGCAACCAGGGCGAGGGGTTCGGTTATTTGGAGGTCGCTGTGTAAACGCCATCCCAGTCCACACCCGGCGGGTTTTGTTCAAACTCGATGATCCGCGTTTCATAGACAAACAAGTAGCCCTGCAAATCAATGGACAACGCATCGGCCTTGTCCTGCAACAGTTCCAAAAGGGCGCTGCAAGATTCCCAGTCCTGGGCGCGGTATTTGGCCAGCATATCGGCGTTAAGCTGGTTCAATTCCCCAAAGCCTTCTGATTCTGCAAGCTCAGGCCCTCCGTATAGGCCAAAGATGGTTTCAGGCTCCTGCTTGCCCTTCACTCGAATGCGGTCGATTTCAAGGATCGCCATCTCATCAGCCACCGCGTGGGCCGTCACCTCACCCATGATGATAAGGACGCCATAGGGTTTTGACTGGCCTTCCAAACGCGAAGCGAGGTTCACGGCATCGCCCAGACAGGTATAATCGAAGCGGTCCTCGCTCCCCATATTGCCCACGACGCAGTCGCCGGAATTTATGCCGATGCCGATATTGATGGCGTGCAGCGGATGATCCTTCCGCCGGTCGCCGCTGAGAACACGCGCCTCGTGTTCCCTGCGGTTTTCCTCGTTCAGCGTGTCAACAGCGGCAATCATTTCCAGCGCTGCGTTGCAGGCCGCCCGGGCGTGGTTGGGGTGGGGCAGAGGGGCGTTCCAAAACGCCATGACCGCATCCCCCATAAATTTGTCGATGGTGCCGTCATATTTCAAAATGGCCTTGGAAAGCACGGTGAGGAACTCGTTCATGAGTTCGGTCAGACCTTGAGGATTGTCCTTAAAACTCTCAGAAATTGCGGTGAACCCGCGCACGTCTGAAAACAAAATAGTCAGATCGCGGGTCTCCCCCCCGAGCTTCAAACCTTCGGGCGACTCCTGCAATTCGCTCACCAGCGCCGGCGATACGTATTGGCCAAAGGCGGACTTGATCTCCCGCCGCTTCCGCTCTTCTCGCAGATAGTTGAACGTTGCCAAAAGGATAAACAGCAACAGAACAGTGGCCGTCGGCAGCACCGGGTCGATCAGCATACGGTACTGGTCAAACGCGAAATACGACCCGCTGATAAAGCCGCCGATGATGAAAGTGGCCGCCAGAAAAGACCACGCTGCACCCAAAAACGGAACCGCGACAATCGCCAACAGCCCCACCACGATCATGGCAATCACCTCGGCATCAAACGCATAGCTGGGGCGATAGAGCATGGTGCCTGCTAGGATATTTTCGAGGACTTGCGCGTGAATTTCCACGCCTGGCATCTGGTAGCCCATCGGGCTGTCGCGAAAGTCTTCAAGCCCGATGGCTGAGGTCCCAACGAGCAGAAAGTGTCCGCGAATGCGCCTGGGATCCACCGTGCCTTCAAACACGTCCACTGCGGAGATGAATCGGCTTGGGCGGGTGTGTGTGAAATAGGGCCAGACGCGGCCCTGCGCATCCGTGGCAACCTGGTTGCGACCAAAGGCGATTCGCGTCAGCCCAAACTGATTGTAGCGGGCAAACGCCGGTGTCCTCGGCCCGCCGGATGCCACCCGCAACATTTCGGTGGTCAAAGCCAGGCGCAATTTCTCCTCGACCAAATAAATAAGGTTGATCTGCCGGTAGATGCCGTCCGGGTCCGGCGTTGCGGTGAACACCCCACGCCCCATGGCAGCTTTCTCCAATTCCGGCTTGTTTTGAAGAAGCGGCGGGATAATGCGCAAAAAGGTGCGAGGGTTGGCCTCAACATCCACCCCTTCCGAACGAAAGCCGATGGGGGCGTCTTGAAAGTCGGAACCCTCAAATGTCGCCGCGTTGCGATTGCTGCGAATGCCGGTTTGCCCCAGCACCACCCGGGACTTTTTGATGCTCTGTGCAAAAACAGCATCACTGTTTGGCAGTGAGGCAAGGGCTTCCCGCACCTTGGGGTCCAGACTGTCATTGTCTTTGGCGATTACATCCGGCGACAGTCGGTCGGGCTCCGAAAAGACGATATCGAAGCCCACAATGCCGACCCCCAGTTTTGTGAGACGATCGACCATTTCGGCCATTTTGGTGCGGGGCCAAGGCCATTGTCCGTATTTTCGGATGCTGGCCTCATCGATATCGAGGATGGCCACGGGAACTGGTTTGTAATCCCGCGGCTTAATGCGTTGGTAAAGATCAAACGCCTGAGCCCGCGCGATTTGCACAATGGCCGGATCCGCCACGCGCAAAGCCACCATGGCCATCAGCACCAAAAGCGCCGCAAAGCGACCCAAACCAAACTTTTTTAACACTGTCATCGTGGGGCCAACGTCACTTTATCTGGGACAGCAAGGCCCCATTGGCATCACAAAGCTGACCCTTGAGCAAGAATGCAACAGACGCCGCCAGATTTTTTATATCGGGTTGTGATGACTTCCCAACACGAAGACTGGCGTGTTAACCGAATATTAAGAAGCGAGCTGCGCTGAAACATCGAAATTGCATGACGTTGCGTCATTAACGATAGTGTAGATCGGGCGAACTCGTTGTTGGTGTCAGGCTTGAGAGAGCGTTTGCTGAACGGTTAACTGCCGGGAGCAGGTCGAAGGACCAACGATGGAAAAAGTTTCAGTGTTGGCGTTTTGCCGAACGCCGCACCAGCTTTAAAAATCGTTTCGGCGAAACCATCGGCGAACACAAAGAGTGCACTATGCTGAAGCGTCTTGCGAAATCTCAAACGGCTCATCGGCCTGTAAGCGTGAATCGGGCTTCTCTGCGACGGCTTTTAGCGGTCATGCTGGTCGTTGTGGGGGCTGGTCTTGTGTCTTCGGCGGGCGTTAGCGGCGCGTGGGGCATGAGTCCCAGCGAGGCGATCCGAAAGGCGGTGCGCACCAACCCGGACATAGCAGCCGCCCAGGCGAGCCGCCGTGCCACCGACAAGGTTCTAGAACAAGCCATCGGACGCTATTTCCCGGAAGCGGAAATCAACGCCGACATCGGGTTTGAGCGCATCGACCGGCCAAACGGGTTTGGCCCACTGGTGAACAACCGTTGGCGCAACCGTCGTCGCGCATCCCTCAACATCCGCCAGGTATTGTTCGATGGTTTCGACCGTTTGAACGGCCGCTACCAGGCCGTCGCCCGCATTGAGGCTGCCTCTTACAAGATCATGGCCCGGTCAGAAGTAATCGCGCTCAATGTGTTGGAAGCCTATATCGATGTGGTGCGCCACAACGATCTTTTGCATCTGGCGGCGCAAAACGTGAAACGTCACGAACGCCTTCTGGCCCTGGTCCAAGCGCGTGTCGAAGGCGGTCGCAACACCACCGGTGATCTCGACCAAGCCCGGGAGCGCCTGCAAGCAGCCCGCGCTTTGGTGCCGCAAATTCGCATTGCACGAAACACGGCCCGGGCGAAATTTCGTCGTTTTGTCGGGGTGAAGCCACGGCATCTCGGCCGGGTGGAACTTCCACGGCTGGGCATCCGGTCCGCCGAGGCAGCCATCCACCGCGCCGTGAAAAAGAACCCGCGCTTGGCTGCCATGCGGGCGGAAATCGACGTAGCGAAATTCCGTACCGATCAATTCCGTGCCAGCAAGGCCCCCACGCTGTTTTTAGAGGGCAGCGCTGGCATCGCACAGGACACAGACGGCACGCCTGGAAAATCAAACGACCTGCGCGCGATGTTGACCATGCGGTGGAAAATTCTCGACGGAGGCGTGCGCACCGCGCGCACCGATGAATTGATCGAGCGGGAATATGAAAAAATTGCCGAATACGATTCCCTCGTGCGCACCACCATCGAACAAATCGAAACGGCATGGACCCGGGTCGTAGATGGGCGCAAGCAAGTGTCGGCGATCCGCCGTCAATTGACCCAAAACCGCAAGCTCGTGAACTCCTACCGTGAGGAATACGAAGCCGATAAACGCAGCCTGCTCGATGTTCTGGATGCCGAAAACTCTCGCTTCGCCACCGAGTTTGAATTGTCGAATGTCTCGGCGATTCGAAAGTTTTCTGCCTATCAACTCATCGCCCAAAGCGACAGCTTGTTGAAACGGTTCCATATCAAACGCCCGGCGGGGGTGGACACCAGCACGGTCAATCCAAAAGTCTTCACGCGGCGCAACGTCAAGCGCGCCTTTACGATCCCCTCCTTGCGCGGTGACTGATCGCCCATGGTTGAACCACGCCACGACGTTCCGATCCTGAACGCCCGCCCGCAGGTTGGCTAACATGAGTGCGGATCGGGCCGGCGATGTGGAAGGCGGGGTCGCGCGGCACCGCAACGGAGATCAAAACCCCGCGCCGGACCGGACCGTGAGCATCGATGGGGCCGAGCCCCACGAGCCGAACCCAGCCACGGCCCGATTGCCCCACGTCAACACGGCCCCTGATGTCAGTTTAGATCCGACACTATCTCCGACACCACCTGCGGCAGCGCCTGTGGGCGTCTCTCAGTCCGCCGCGGGCCACGAGCCGCCGCGTTTGGACAGCCCTTTCCTCGACGCCGTGGAAGCTCTGGCACGGCACCACAATTTGCCCTGCTCCCGGGCGGCTGTGCTTGCAGGCCTTCCCCTGGAAGAGGGCCGGATCAAGCCCAGCCAGTTTGAAGCCGCTTTTGCCAATATCGGCCTCGCCGCCCGCCTTGTGAAAAAGCCCGTGAGCGATGTGCCGCTCATCGTCTGCCCGTTCCTAGTCGTGTTCAAAGGAGGCGATTTCGGCATCGTCCACCGGCGGCGGGGAAAACGGGGAAAATTCTCGGTGGAGATCGCTGGTCATCCAGGCCGCCGATGGGTCAAAGCCAAGGACCTTGAGGCTGAAACCCTTCCCTACGCGATTTATGTCAGTCCCGCGCTCGACACATTTTCCGAAGGTGAGGCCGCCCGGGATGAGGCCAAGGGCCATTGGCTTTGGTCCACGGTGCGCCGCTTTTGGGGCGCATGGAGCCAGGTTGTGCTGGTGGCGCTGTTCGTGAACGTCCTGGCGCTGGCGCTGCCGCTTTTCGTGATGAACGTCTACGACCGCGTCATCCCTTATAACGCGATCCCAACCCTTTGGGCTTTGGCGGCGGGTGTCGCGCTGGCGCTGGGTTTTGATTTTCTGCTGCGCATGATGCGGGCGACGATTATCGACAACGCGGGTCGGCGCATCGACATGCGGGTGTCCGCGGATATCTACCGACACGTTTTGGACGCGCGCATGGACGGCCGGCCCCAAAGCGCCGGCGATATCGCCAGCAGCGTCCGCGAGTTTGAAAATGTCCGGGATTTTTTCACGTCGGCCAGCCTCACGTCCGCGATTGATCTCGTCTTTATCGGCCTGTTTCTGTTTGTCCTGTGGATCATCGTGGGGCCCTTGGTCTTGGTACCCCTCGTGGCCGTGCCTCTGGTGCTGTTTGCAACGCTCTTGATCCAGGTGCCGCTCGCCCGTTCGGTGCGCAAGGGTCTGATCTCAAACCATCATCGGCACAGCGTCTTGGTGGAAAGCCTTGTTGGCGTCGAAACCGTCAAGGCCACGTCCTCTGAGGGGGCTTTCCAGCGCCGTTGGGAAGCGTCGGTGGCCGACACCGTACGCGCCACATCCAAGTCGCGGTTTTGGTCCTCGCTCTCGATGTTTTTTTCCACCTTCGTGCAGCAGGCGGTCAGCGTCATCATCATTGTCTGGGGGGTGTTTTTGGTGTCTGCGGGGGACATCTCCATAGGCGCCCTCATCGCGTCCAACATCCTGGCCGGTCGCGTGCTGGCGCCCCTCGGCGGCATCGCGATGACGCTAAGCCGTTCTCAACAGTCTTTCAGCGCCCTGGCCGGTCTGAATCGCCTGATGAAACTGCCCCGTGACCACGATATGAAGATCCACCGGCCGCAAACCATAACGTCCGCCAAACTTGAATTGCGGGACGTGGGCTTCACCTATCCGCAGGCCCAACACGCCGTGTTGGAGGGTATCACACTAAAAGTCGCGCCCGGCGAGCGGGTGGGGATCATCGGTCGGGTCGGTTGCGGCAAAAGCACCCTTGGCAAGCTGCTGTGCGGCCTGTTTGACAGCACAACGGGGGGCA
The DNA here is from genome assembly GCA_038530365.1 of Pseudomonadota bacterium. GTDB lineage: Bacteria > Pseudomonadota > Alphaproteobacteria > Rhizobiales > Rhizobiaceae > Pseudahrensia. The sequence goes on from JBCBCT010000060.1 coordinate 15,053, forward strand.
TCATCCTTGATGATGTCGACATAAAGCATATCAACCGTTCTGACCTGCGCCGGGCGGTGGGCTATGTGTCTCAAACCCCGGATTTGTTTTCAGGGTCCCTGCGCGAGAACATCGCCTTCAACGGTCCGGTGTCCGACGAGGCTTTTGCAATTGCCTGCGCCGTCTCAGGCGTCGCTGATTTTGCCACCGCCCACCCTCTGGGCTACGACATGCCGGTGGGGGAACGGGGCGCGTTCCTATCCGGGGGTCAAAAACAGGCCGTTGCCATCGCCCGCGCGCTTATTCAGCAGCCCCGCATTCTGTTTCTGGATGAGCCCTCCGCTGCCATGGATACGGCGACCGAAGCCGTGCTGGTTCAGCAGCTCAAGGCG
>JBCBCT010000060.1:15522-19626 GCA_038530365.1 Pseudomonadota bacterium
GATCGCATTATCGTCCTCGATAAAGGCCGCGTGGTTCAGGACGGGCCGACCGCACAAATCATCAAGGGCCTGTCTGCCAGAAGCCGACAGGCCAAAGCGCGGCAACCCAAAGTGCGGGCAACATCAGCGCCCAAACAGACCCCCAAATCGGCCCCCCAGGCCACACACATTGCACCCACCAAACCCGACGGGGAGGGATAGTCATGGCGCGGGATGATCTCGAATTTGCAAATGACGCCAACGGCGCTGTGGACGATGTGGGCGGACATTCCGCTTGGAAAGTGTTGCTTCTCATCGGCGTTCTTCTGGCAACCGCCATTGCCTGGGCCGCCTGGGCGAAAGTGGAGCAGGTCACCAGCGGTCAGGGCAAGGTCATCCCGTCGCGACAGGTTCAGGCGGTGGAAAGCCTCGAGCCCGGTATTGTGGCCGACATCATGGTGCGCGAAGGCGTGATCGTGGAAAAGGGCCAAGAGCTTATCCGCATCGATGATACGACAGCCTCGTCCCGCAAAGGCGAACTCGCCGGTCGCCGCGCCGCCTTGGTGGCGGAACGCGCCCGCCTTCAGGCCCATCTTGCGGATTCTCAGACATTCGACATTCCCGCGGGTCTGACGGAGGATCAAGCCGCGCCTTACCGCGATCAGGTCAGTGTATTTCAAGCCAATGTCAAACGTCTCACCGACCAAACCACAGTGCGGCGTAGCCAATTGGCGCAAAAGGAACAAAGCCTTGCCGAAGCCACGGCAAGTGAAACCCAAACCCGCGGTCTTCTCAATCTGGCAAACAAAGAACTCGCCCTCATCCGCCGCCTGTTTCGCCGCAAGGCCGTGCCGGAAATCGACTTTATTCGGGTGCAGCGCGAATCCATCAAACTCGCCGGAGACTTGAAGATTTGGCAGGCCACCAAAGCGCGGCTCGCCGCCGAAGTGCAGGAAGCGCGGGCCCTCGTGGACGCCGATAAAATCAGCTTTCTCGCCGATGTCACCGCTCGGCTCTCCACCGTCAATGCCGACCTCACCATCGTCGAACAATCCTTGCGGGCCGCCACCGACACCGTGGAAAGAACTGTGCTGCGCGCGCCCGTTCGGGGTGTTGTCAACAAAATCAACGTCGCTGCGATCAATGAAGTCGTGCGCGCGGGGGACACCGTGGTCGAGATTGTTCCTATCGATGATCGTTTGTTAATCGAGGCCCAGATCAGGCCGCAGGACATCGCTTTCATTCGCGCTGGGCTTCCCGCCACCATCCGAATTTCCGCATATGACTACACCCGCTACGGCACGTTGAAAGGCACCGTGGAACGGATCGGCGCTGACACCATCACCAACGACAACCGCGAAACGTTTTACCAAGTGATAATTGGCACTGCCAACCGCAAGGACGGAAGCGTAAGCGATCAGGAGCTGCAAATTATTCCAGGCATGGTTGCCACCGTTGATATCGCAACGGGCAAGCGGTCCATCCTGGAATATCTCGTTAAACCCATCCTCGTTTTGCGGGATCGCGCTTTGCGTGATCCCCGTTAAGCGTACCCGCCTTTGTGTGGCCAAACGGGTACGGCAAAACTAGACAAGGACGCGGTGGCTCTCTACCCTTTTCGGAAGGGTCGTTTGTAAAAACGGACCGGGGGCAGCCATCAAAGCAAGTGCAATAGACTGCGAAGGCCAGACCCATGTTGGACAATCCCTCTGATCCAAAATCCATCCCAGGGTTGGATGCGATTGAATCGGCCGTTAGCCTGTCTACCGACGGTGAGCCGCGCATTTTACCGCACATCGATGGTTCCAGCGGCGACTTTGTACAAATCGCCAACCCATCTTTGCTCTTTTTGGGCGACTACGCGCGGGCGGGCGACAATCTCGTCCTGAGCCACGACGGAAAAGTCCAAACCATCGAAGGGTTTTTTGACCGCCAAGACCTGCCGTCCTTGCAGGCGCCGAACGGTGCGTTTTTGGATGGCGATACGATCGCGAAACTCGCCGGACTTCCGTTTGGTGGCATGGTCGCCCAAGCCGGGGGCGGTGCCCCTGTTGAAATTGGTAAAGTCGTCAAACTCGAGGGCACGGCCACCAGCACCAATGCGGCAGGCACGCAAACCGAATTGGCCATCGGAACACCGGTGTTTCAGGGCGACATCATCCAAACTGGTGCCGGTTCGAAACTGGGCATCAACTTTATCGACAAGACGGTGTTTTCCCTCTCCGCAAACGCCCGCATGGTGCTCGATGAACTCGTCTTCGATCCCAACCAGGTCGAAAACTCGTCAATGAACTTCAATCTGGTGCAAGGCGCGTTTGTCTTCGTCACCGGCGATATTGCGCCCACCGGCAATATGAAGATCGATACCCCTGTGGCCACCATGGGCATTCGCGGCACGACACCCCGTGTGTTCATCGACGCTTCGCTGGGCGTCACCGAGTTTACGATCCTTCCCGATCCCGATTCGGGTAATGTGGGCAATTACGTCATCTTGAACAAAACCACCGGCGCAGTGCTTGGTACGGTGACGTCCACAGCCGACAAGTGGGTGGTCACCACGCTCTCCAACGAAGCCGTGCGCATCAACAAGACGGGGCTTGATCTCTTGGAGGATCAGATCGCGCTTGATGAAATTCGCGACGTGTTTTCCAAGGCATCGGGGGACCGAACGGAGATTGACGGCACAAATTCCTTCACTCGGATTGGTTTCAATCCCCTGACAGATGGTGGAGACGGCGGTCCGGACGCCGATCCATTTGGTGACAATCCAGGCGGGACGGATGTCGTGGTCGATGGAGATACCTCTGCGGACGATCCGCCCGAGGCCGCCGACGATCTTTTGGAACTCGATCTCGACGGGCAAAGCCCGCTGGGCGAGTTGGACTTGCCGGGAAATGTCATTGTTTTGGACAACGGACTGGGGGTCGACATTGACCCGGAGGGTTTCCCCCTCAACGTGACCCAGATTAACGGGCAGGATCTGATTTTCGACAACGGCGTGGCCACTGTTGAATTGCCTTCAACGGCAATCCTCGAAATAGCCGCTGATGGAACCATCACCTACGCGCCCGGAAACGCCTATGATTTCCTTGGGCTGGGCGATCAAGACACCGATATTTTCACCTACACGATCTCCGACGTCAGCGGCCAAACCGATATCGGCACGATTTCTATCGGAATCACCGGGAACAACCAAAGCCCGGAAGTGATTTTCAACGCTGTTCAATCGCAACTCACATCTCTGCAATCGGTGGCTCCCGGCGGGACCGATTTGGAAGAGAGTTTCACCGAACTGACCGACCGCACGGCGGACCTTACGGTCCGTGCCGCTTCAGGGGTTATCGAGTTTCGCGATTTGGACGCCTCCGATGTTCACGTCACGAGCCAAGCCGATCCCACGGTGGTTTGGAACCAAGACGGCGGCGGCACCGAGCAATTGGCGCAGATTGGGTCGCTGGCCTTGTCCATCTCGGCAACTGCGCCCGACCCCAACCCGGTCCTGAGCTTCACCACCCCGGATCCCCTTGTTGGTCCGCCGGTCCTCATTGATCGTCCCCCGGCGATCGAAGGTGAGGTTTCATGGACCTACACGGTGGTCGAACAAGCCATCGATTTCCTTGCCCACGGCGAAACGCTGGTGCTCACCTATCCCGTGTCGATCACCGATGACTCTGGTGCGGATGCGCTTGCCAATACCTTTGGTTCGGCCACAACCACGGTGAACGTCGTGGTCACCATTACAGGCACCAACGACCAACCCCAGATTATTGCCACCACGGATGTCACTGAAATTATCCCCGAAACGAATGCGGGTCTGACGACCTCCGGTTCCTTCGACATTCAGGACGTTGATGTCACGGATGTGGTTTTGGTCACCGGCGTAACAGTCGCCACGTCGGGTCAGGACACCGATGCGGGCGGTGCAGTGCCATCGAATGCCGCTCTGGACGCAATGTTCAGCGTTTCCAGCGACGCCACGCCCCAGATTGAGCAAATTATCGATGGTTCGGAAACGACCGGAACGATCGACTGGTCCTTCGACAGCGGTGGAGAGGCGTTTGACTATCTGGCTGTGGGGGAAAGCCTGGTTCTGACCTACACGGTGACGGTGGACGACGGGGAGGG
>JBCBCT010000061.1:0-18929 GCA_038530365.1 Pseudomonadota bacterium
GCTGCCGGTGGTCTCAAAAAGGTCGACGGCCCTTACATGCCCGAATCCTACGATGCAGCCGCGCTCATGATCCTTGCCATGCAGGCCGCAAAGTCCACCGACCGCGCCGCCATCCAGGGTAAAATCATGGATGTTGCCAACGCACCGGGCACGAAGATCATGCCGGGCGAGTTGGGCAAAGCCCTCGAAATTCTCGCAAACGGTGGTGAGATCGACTACGAAGGCGCCTCCAATGTGACCTTCACACCCGTGGGTGAGGCCACCGGTTCCTTCAAAGAACTGGAAGTTAAAGACGGCAAGTTCGTCACCATCAAAGTGCGCTAAGGCCTGAGCGTTTTTGATTGATCTTGGAAGCCCGGCAACACCGTTTGCCGGGCTTCTTTGCTTTTGATGGCAAAGGGAGGTTCCATCGTGAGTGCAGCGAAAAACACCCGCACCGGCGCACAGCTTCTGGTGGACAGCCTGTTGGCGCAGGACGTGGAGATCGGGTTCGGTGTTCCAGGCGAAAGCTATCTGGCGGTGCTGGACGCGCTCTACGATGTCCAAGGCCAGTTCAAATTCATCAATTGCCGGCACGAGGGGGGCGGCGCGTTCATGGCGGAAGCCTATGGCAAGCTCACCGGCAGGCCCGGAGTGCTGTTCGTCACCCGCGGTCCCGGCGCAACCAATGCCGCCATCGGCATCCACACGGCCATGCAAAATTCGACGGCCATGGTGGTTTTCGTCGGCCAGATCGAAACCGGCATGCGCCACCGCGAAGCGTTTCAGGAACTCGACTACCGCGCCTGTTTTGGTCCCATGGCGAAATGGGTGGTGGAAATCGACACCGCCGACCGCGTGGGGGAACTCGTCGCCCGCGCTTTCAAAACCGCCCAGTCGGGCCGCCCCGGCCCGGTGGTTGTGGCGCTGCCGGAGGACATGCTGCTCCAGCACACCGACGCGCAACCCGCAGCCAGGCAAACGCCCATCAAGCCTCACATCACCCCTCGGGATGTGGGCTCAGTGATGAACGTGTTGTCAAAGGCCAAACGCCCGGTGCTCATCGCCGGTGGGGGTGGATGGAACGACAATGGCCGCCGCGCGCTCACAGCTTTTGCCGTAAAAAACGATCTGCCTGTCATTGTGACGTTTCGCGGTCAGGATCTGATCGACAATCACTGTGGTAGTTATATTGGCGATGCGGGCTTCGGCATGCCGCCGGAAACCCGTGCCTTTCTGGACGAAAGCGATTGCATTATCGCGGTGAACGTCCGCTTCGGTGAAACACTGACCGACGGCTACACCCTGCTTGATCCCCGTCATTTCCAGAAAACGCTGGTTCACATTCACCCCGCAGACGAAGAGATCGGCAAAATCTTCACCCCCACCGAGGCCGTGGTCTCCTGTCCCAATGCAGCTATGACGGCCTTGGCGGCGGAGCCGGCGCGAGACAGCCGCCCGTGGGCGCAGCGCACCCGTGATGCAAGGGCCCGTTGGGAAGCCAGCCTTGCCTGCGCTCCTCAACCCGGCGCGGTGGACATGGGCGTGATCATGGAGCACCTGCGCGACCGTCTGCCCAATGATGCGATCATCACCAACGGCGCGGGCAATTTCGCCATTTGGCCGGGGCGATACCTGCACTACGGCCCCGGTTATGGTAATAGCGATGGCGGTGGCCGGCGCTTGTTGGGCCCACAATCCGGTGCCATGGGTGCGGGCGTTCCCGCAGCCGTGGCCGCCAAGCTGGCAGAACCGGAGCGCACCGTCGTCTGCTTCGCCGGGGACGGGGACTTCCAAATGACCGGTATGGAACTCGCCACCGCCATGCAGCACGGCGCGCCTTTCGTGGTTCTCGTCCTGAACATCGGCACCTACGGTTCCATCCGCATGCACCAGGAAAGAGAATTCCCCGCCCGCGTCAGCGCCACCAATCTCACCAACCCAGCCTTCACAAAATTGGCCAAAGCCTGCGGCTTCCACGCTGAAACTGTAGGCACAACCGAAGCCTTCCAAGCAGCCTTCGAGCGAGCCCTTGCGTCTAAGACGGGAGGCCTGCTTGAACTGATCATCGACCCCGAAGGCCTATCACCAAGAGCAACGGTCAGCGGATTAAGAGCAGCCGCCGCGGCGGGGTGAGTACGAGCGCTGTCCGCTTCGGGCCCTCCATCACCACAAGGCTATCCAAAACGAGTGATCCGTGTTTTGTGATAGCGTGTGAAAAATGGGCGCGCTCGCAGAAACATGCTTCTTACTCTCCGCGCAGCTCCCCGAGCCCATCCAAAGCGGTGCCCACTCCCGTAACGGACGAGACGATGGCACCCCAAGTCTGCGTAGCCGGATCAACTGGAAGGACCAGAACCCCTGCCGCTAAACCCACGTCCGCGAGCGTCAGCGCGGAACCCTGAGCAACCTTGCCCAAGCCCTTGAACCAGCGCCTCTTTGGCCGATGCTCATCTGCATCGCGCTTCCTAAACGCGATTGAGTCTTCATTCTCCTGCGCGTCAGACACGATGCGCTCCAACTTCTTAAGTCGCTCTTCAACGCTCAGCTCGTTGCGCCCATCACTTTCAATGGAGCCGCTTGCCTTCACCTTTAGGAACGCTGCAAGCAATGCTCCCCTTGGGTTTGCCTCGCCAAGTTGGTGCAAGGCCTCAATGTCGTGGTGCGGGATGTCGCCAATTTCCATTCCGGCGATTATCAGGTCCCCATACTCTTCAAGGACCTCAAGCATCCCGATCTCTCGCGCAATGTCATTTGAAATTCGAAGGGTCCGGTGGACGCTTTCGACGTATTCGGCGTCTATGCCGTCATCGCGCTCGGGCAACTTGCGGGAATGCCGGATGTAACCCGGCGACATATCAGCAATTATGTGCAGCAAATGCCCGTACTCAAGTGGGTGATACTTCCGAAATCGGTGAGACTTGGAAATGCGTTGCTGTTCCAAATACTCCATCAGCTCTTCAAATTGCTTCCTGTCCATTTGGTCCTCGGCATTTTCGTCGTCACGTTCCGAGCATGCCCCTCCGGAGGCATAATTCAACTTTTTTCCGGGTTTACTGCATTAAGACGAACGCTCTCCCAAATATTTTCTCATGCCGCTAGATTATTATTTATATTTCATACATTCGTCAAACAATGAACAGTGCTTATACGGTAGGCGAGCAAAAACGTGATCTCATTTTTCCACTTCCACACTTGTTGCAAGCTGATCCCTGATCAAACGGGTTTGTTCAGCCCGGTAGCCATAATCGTCACAAGTCATGTCTGTCAGTGGTGAGGCAGCCCCAACACCAGCGAATCAAGATGAGAAGTCAGCACTGGAAGACGGCGGCTCCCACGCCTTGGTTCTTTAGAAGTTGGAATGGTCCATTTATAGTCCAATGCCTCGGCTCCGCCCCCCCAAGCCTTGACCCCCACCCGATAAATCCCCAAACGAACCCCAGTTTCTTGTTGGAGATTGAAAGCCCATGCTTGCACTTACGTTTCCCGGACAGGGGTCTCAGGCCGTTGGTATGGGGAAGGCATTGGCCGATGCGTTTCCTGAGGCCAAGGCAGTGTTTGACGAGGTGGATGATGCGCTGTCGCAAAACCTCTCAGCGCTGATGTGGGACGGCCCAGAAGACGAGCTCACCATGACGGCCAATGCCCAACCGGCTTTGATGGCGGTGAGCCTGGCGGCGCTTCGGGCTTTGGAAGCCGGAGGTTTTCAGGTCACGTCCGCCTCCCACGTTGCAGGCCATTCCCTGGGGGAATATTCGGCGCTGGCGGCGGCCCGCGCGCTTTCGATTTCAGACACCGCCCGCTTGTTGCGCATCCGGGGCGACGCCATGCAGGCCGCTGTTCCGGTGGGCCAGGGGGCGATGGCGGCCATCATTGGGCTCGACCAAGCGGCGGTTGAAGAGGTGTGCGCCGACGCCACCAGCCACGACAGCGCCTGCCAGGTCGCCAATGACAATGGCGGCGGCCAACTCGTCATCTCTGGCCACGCCGAAGCGGTGGAAAAGGCTATGGAGAAAGCCACCGCCGCCGGCGCCAAGCGGGCTTTGAAACTTCCCGTGTCCGCCCCGTTCCACAGCGCGTTGATGCAGCCCGCCGCAGACCGTATGGCGGAAGCGCTCGCAGACGTTGATGTCAAGCCCACCATCGTTCCCCTCGTCTGCAACGTGCTGGCCGACACGATTTCCCACCCCGACGACATCGCCAAACGCCTGGTGGAACAGGTGACAGGCCGCGTGCGTTGGTCCGAATCCATGCAATATCTCAACGAACAAGGGGTGGATGAGGTCTGGGAAATCGGTTCGGGAAAAGTCCTCACCGGCCTGTTGCGCCGCATCGAGCGCGGCTTGAAGGGTGTGCCCATCGGCGCGCCGGACGACGTGCAATCTGCCCTTGCTTCCCGCGCCTAAGCGCTTAAACCGACGCTTCTCGCAATCGGAGTCGCCTTATCCGGCTCCGGCCTTAGGCGGTTCGTATCACTACCTTAGACGTCGCGTCGGGTGTTACACCCCACGCCAAACCAAAACCACGACTGGATCCGCCCATGTTTGATCTCACCGGCAAAAAAGCTCTCGTCACCGGCGCGTCCGGCGGGATTGGAGTGTCCATCGCAAAGGCCCTCCACGCCTGTGGCGCAACGGTGGGCCTCCACGGCACGCGCGAGGAGCGGCTGAAGGAAATCGCTGCGGACTTGGGCGACCGCGTACACGTATTCCCGGCCAATCTGTCGGACGCAGAATCGGTCAAAGCCCTCGCTGCCACCGCGGAAAGTGAGCTGGGCGGCATCGATATTTTGGTCAACAATGCCGGCATCACCAAGGACGGCCTGTTCGTGCGCATGAGCGATGCGGACTGGGACGCCGTTTTGGACTTAAACCTGAAATCCGTGTTCCAGCTCACCCGCGATGCGGTCTATCCCATGATGCGGCGCAAGGGCGGGCGCATTATCAATATCACCTCGGTGGTCGGCGTGACGGGCAATCCGGGGCAGGGCAATTATTGCGCGTCGAAAGCGGGCATGATCGGCATGTCAAAAAGCCTTGCCATGGAAATCGCCAGCCGCGGGGTGACGGTTAATTGCGTGGCTCCGGGCTTTATCGAAACCCCGATGACCGATGCACTGAACGATAAGCAAAAGGACGCCATCCTCGGCACCGTTCCGGCCAAACGTTTGGGCACCGGCGATGAGGTGGCCAGCGCCGTCGTTTTTCTCGCCAGCGATGAGGCGGCCTATGTCACCGGACAAACGATCCACGTGAACGGCGGCATGGCCATGATCTAGGCAACATCCCGCAGCGGGGGACGAAGCAACATGGATTTATGGACAGCCCGCGCCCGGGCGTTCATAGGCCGAAAGCCTGTGCAAAGGCGCGACAATACAGCTTGATTAGACAAACCGCCTTATCTAGTTAGGGCCAAACCGAAATTGGTCACGATCGGAGAACCAATATGAGCGATACCGAAGAACGCGTAAAAAAGATCGTCGTTGAACACCTTGGCGTTGAAGGCGACAAAGTCGTGTCCGCAGCCTCGTTCATCGATGACCTCGGTGCAGACAGCCTCGACACAGTGGAACTGGTCATGGCGTTCGAAGAAGAGTTCGGCGTGGAAATTCCGGATGATGCTGCGGAAACCATCCAAACCGTCAAAGACGCCGTCGATTACCTCGACAAAAACAAAGCCTAACGGGCTTTGATAAAATTGGGCCGCCCCGCCCGTTACAAATTCGGCGGGGCGCCTACTTAGACTACGAGCCTAACGGGCACACATGGAGCGGTGAGGGCGAAGCGCCCGAAATCACCGCGTGTGACACGGACCAAATATGGCAGGGTGCTCGCGGTCCTCATCCTTTTTTCCTGTTATACTTGTCGGGGTCAGCCATGAGACGCGTTGTCGTTACGGGCATTGGAATGGTCTCGCCGCTTGGCGGCACGGCGGAAGAGACCTGGAAGAATATCCTTGCCGGCAAGAACGCGGCCCGTCAGGTGACCGAGTTTCAGGTCGATGATCTGCCCGCCAAAATCGCCTGCCAGATTCCCCTCGGCGACGCTTCCGATGGCCATTACAACGCCGATGATTGGATGGAGCCTAAGGAACAGCGCAAGGTTGATCCGTTCATTGTTTACGCTGTCGCTGCGGCTACCCAAGCCCTGAACGATGCGGGATGGCACCCTAAAACCGATGAAGACCAGGAAGCTACCGGGACATTGATCGGCTCCGGCATTGGCGGCCTGCAGGGCATCGAACAAACCTCATTGCTGTTGGCAGAGCGGGGCCCCCGCCGCATCAGCCCGTTCTTTATCCCTGGTCGGTTGATTAACCTGGCGTCGGGCTATGTTTCCATCATGCACGGGCTTAAAGGTCCAAACCATTCGGTCGTGACGGCCTGCTCCACCGGTGCCCACGCCATTGGCGATGCCGGGCGCTTGATCGCCCTGGGAGATGCCGATGTTATGGTAGCGGGCGGTGCTGAATCCCCCGTCTGTCGTCTGTCGTTGGGCGGCTTCGCCGCCTGCAAAGCCCTGTCTACGGCCTTCAACGATGAGCCGGAGAAAGCCTCCCGCCCCTGGGATAAAGACCGCGATGGTTTTGTGATGGGCGAAGGTGCAGGCATTGTCGTGATGGAAGAGTACGAGCACGCCAAAGCCCGCGGCGCAAAAATTTATGGCGAAGTCACAGGCTACGGCTTATCCGGTGACGCCTTTCACATCACCGCCCCGGCGGAAAACCACGAGGGCGCGTTCCGCGCGATGAAGGCTGCTTTGAAGCGCGCTGGTATTGATGCTGCCGAAATCGATTATATCAACGCCCACGGCACCTCCACCATGGCCGACACGATGGAATTGGGCGCTGTGGAGCGCCTGGTTGGGGATGCAGCGGAAAACATGGCCATGTCATCCACCAAGTCGGCCATCGGCCATTTGCTGGGAGCCGCGGGATCGGTAGAAGCCATCTTCTGTTTGTTGGCCATGCGTGATGGGATCGTCCCGCCCACGTTGAACCTCGATGATCTCGACGGTGAGACCGCGATTGATCTCGTTCCCCACGCCGCCAAAACAATGGAAGTAAACACCGTTTTGTCCAATTCATTTGGCTTTGGCGGCACCAACGCAGCGCTGGTGATGCGCAAGGTCTGACGGGTCGCACCAGTTCGAAAACGAGTGTGATCACGAGGGCCACAAAGAGGGTGGAGCCATCTCACCGCAGGCGGTACGCTTTCCACGTCTCGCCATAATGTTCTGGTTGCGTCCGGGAACACCTCAGTGCTCCGCAAAGTGCCATCACAGCGCGGACGCCCAATGATCTTTTAGACGATAGGAATGGGTTTCTCAGTGTCAGAAACTTCCAAGAATGGCCCTTTTGGACGCAACGCCGCAAAACCATCTGGTGATGGGGGCAAGGTTGAGCGCGGTTCACGGGCTGCAAAGAAGGAACGATCCTCAGGCGGGCTCTTTGTTCGGTTGTTTAGTTTTTCTTTCACAATCGCTTTGGTCGCCGCCATTGGGTTTGTTGGCCTGGTTTTGCACGGGGATCGTCAGTTCGATGCTCCAGGTCCGCTGACGGAACCAACTCGAATTGAAGTCCCCCGTGGCGCATCGTTCAATTCGATCATCCCGTTGCTGGAACAGAAAAACGCCATTCCGCAACAGACTGTCTTGCGCGTGTTTTTGCGCGGTGTTCGCGCCAGCGGAAAAGCCTCCCAACTCAAAGCCGGTGAGTTCATCTTACAGCCGGGCATGAGTATGCGCGAAGTGATGCTGGAACTGACCGATGGCACCCCCATCGAACACCGCATCACCTTCCCGGAGGGTTGGACGTCCCTGCGCATTGTTGAGCGCTTGGCCGCCGATGAAACCCTGGTTGGCGATGTGCCCCCGATTCCGCCGGAGGGATCATTGCTGCCCAACACTTATGCGTTTGCCAAGGGCACGACGAGAACCCAGGCCCTGGATCTGTTGAAGCGCCAGCGTGATGATGCCGTGCAGCGGGTTTGGGAAAGCCGGGCACCGGACCTGCCGCTGAAGTCGCCGGAAGAACTCGTGATTCTCGCCTCGATCATCGAAAAAGAAACCAGCAAAGAGGCGGAACGGGCTAAAGTCGCGTCCGTGTTCATCAATCGGTTGCGTCGGGGCATGCGTCTTCAAACGGACCCAACGGTTATTTACGGCATCTGGGGTGGCCGCGGAAAGCCGAAGGATCGCGGTGGGCTGCGCCGTTCAGAGCTGGATCGCGCGACGCCATACAACACCTATAAGATTGACGGCCTGCCGCCAACGCCCATTGCCAATCCCGGCATTGCCTCTTTGCGAGCGGCGGCGAACCCAGCCGACACCGAATTTTTGTTCTTCGTGGCCGATGGTACCGGCGGCCACGGCTTTTCAAAGACGTTGCGGGAGCACAATCGCAAGGTTGCCGAATGGCGGCGCATCGAGCGACAACGCAAGGCCGAGCGCGAAAACGTAACTCCCAAACCAGCCCCCGACGACGATAACTCTGTGTTGCGATTGCGCCCAAGCACCGAAGAAGACCTGCCATCCAACTCCGGCACGGGATCGGGCAATTGAGCCTGCCCACCCTGCGGTCCTTGCGCTCTATGACGGGCTTTGCCCGTGCGGCAGGCGCTTTAGATGGATACGACTGGGCTTGGGAGTTGAAGGCGGTCAACGGTAAGGGCTGCGATGTTCGGTTTCGCCTGCCACATGGCTGCGAAGCGCTGGAATTGCCCGCTAAAAAGCTAATCACCGCCAGTGTGGCCCGCGGCAACATTCAAGTGACGCTGGCGTTGGGCGGACCGGCGCTAACCGCAGTGCCGGTGATCAACCATGCGGCTTTGGCTGCTGTCGTGGAGGCTGCAAATGCAGCGTCTGTCCAGGCGAACGGCCTGCGTCCCGCCAGCGTTGGCGAGCTGTTAGCGCTCCGCGGTGTGCTCGATATGGCAGCACCGGCGAGCAGTCAGGACCATGCTTCCTTACGACCGGAAGCCGCTATTTTGGCGACCCTGTCAGAAGCTCTGGACCAACTCAACGCGGTCCGCGTGGGGGAAGGGCAGGCGCTCCAAGACGTGCTCACGGCTCACATCGATCAGATCGCGGCTCTCCATGAGCGCGCCGTTGCTGAGCCATCCCGCAGTCCAGAAGCGCTGCAGGCGCGTTTACAAAGTCAGCTTGGTCGCATCACGGGCGCTGTGTCCGATGCTGATCTGCAATTTGATCCCGACCGTATACACCAGGAGCTCGCCTTGCTCGCCACCCGCGCCGACATCAGTGAGGAACTCGACCGACTGGCAGCACATTGCGAGGCGGCCCGCGCGCTCCTTTCGTCTGCTGAACCGGTGGGACGTCGCCTGGATTTTCTTGCGCAAGAGTTCAATCGTGAAGCCAACACGTTGTGCTCAAAGTCTCATTCCTCTGGACTCACGGAAATTGGGCTTGAGCTGAAGGTCGTGATCGACCAGTTTCGCGAGCAAGCGCTCAACATTGAATAAGCTGCCCCGTGGTGAATGATCCCTCCAGTCCCCGCATCAACCGCCGCGGTTTGATGCTCGTGTTGTCGTCCCCCTCCGGTGCCGGCAAGTCCACCATCGCCCGCGCGCTGCTGTCCGAAGATCAGGATCTGTCCCTCTCGGTATCGGTGACCACCCGGGAGCGCCGCCACAGTGAGATTGACGGGCGCGATTATCATTTTTTGAGCCACCCCCAGTTTGAAAGCATCCGTGATTCCGGCGGCCTGTTGGAATGGGCCCAAGTTCACGGCAATTTCTACGGATCGCCGCTAGAGCCGGTGCAGCGGGCCTTGGCAGAGGGCGGTGATATGCTGTTCGACATTGACTGGCAGGGCGCTTTGCAGATGTTTGAGAAAGCCCGCGCCGACATTGTGAGCGTTTTTATCCTCCCGCCTTCTATGGAAGAACTTCGCGCACGCCTGCAACGCCGTGCGGAAGACAGCCAGGAGGTGATCGAGCGACGCTTGAAAAACGCGGCGGCGGAAATCAGCCATTGGCGCGACTATGATTACGTGCTGATCAACCGCGATTTGAACAAGACATTCGACGACGTGAAAGCCATCCTGCGGGCGGAGCGTCTGCGTCAGGATCGCCGGACTGGCATGCACGGCTTTGTCGATACGCTGATTGTACCCGCGTGAGATGCGGTCAAACGTGGCCCCTGCCTTGGGTGTTTAGGCCTTCAACGCCGCCGCCAGAGCCACAAAGTCTTGTGTGGTCAGGTCCTCCGCCCGGCGCGTGCCCGTAACACCAGCCCGGTTGAGAAGTGTCTCCCCTCCGATCCCCTTAAGGGATTGGCGCAGCATTTTTCGCCGTTGGCCAAAGGCCGCTTGGGTCACCACCAGCAAGGCTTGGCGGTCAACCACCAGAGGAGCCGCGCGCGGTTGCGCCATCACGACGCTGGACGTGACTTTCGGTGGCGGCCAAAACGCCTGCGGGGGGAGATCAAATGCCGTGTCGACATGGCAGCGCCAATCGCTCAATACGCCCAGCCGTCCCCAGGCCTTGTCTCCCTGTTTGGCGCAAATACGTTGGGCAACTTCCTTTTGAAACATGAGCGTCATGCCACTCCAAAACGGAGGCCAGTGCGCACTTTCCACCCAGTTTGTGAATAGCGGGGTGGCGATGTTGTAGGGCAGATTGGCTGCGATGTGCACGCGGTCGCCATCGGCAAGCGCACCGTGGTCTTTAAGAACACGCCCGTGATCCAGCGTCAGCGCGTCCCCCTCCACAACAACAAGCCGGCCATCGCTTGCGTTTGCGATTTCTGCAAGGGCGGGAATGCAACGGCTGTCCCGCTCGATCGCCACAACTTTGCGCGCGCCTTGGGCAAGAAGCGCCCGCGTAAGACCGCCGGGGCCGGGGCCAATTTCAAGCACCGTGGTGTTGCTCAGATCACCGGCGGCACGGGCAATTTTCATGGTCAGGTTCAGATCAAGCAGGAAGTTCTGACCGAGGGACTTCTTGGTTGCGAGGCCAAATCGGTCAATCACATCCCGCAACGGCGGCAGGGCATCAATATGGCTCATGCGGCCGCGCGCTGGGTGGATCGGGCGGTCATATCATCAGCCATGCGCAAGGCGGCGAGAAAACTCGATGGGTTGGCCCGTCCCGTGCCGGCAAGATCAAGCGCTGTGCCGTGGTCGGGCGAGGTGCGCACAAAAGGCAATCCGAGGGTCACGTTCACCGCATCATCAAAAGCCAGCGTCTTTGCCGGGATAAGCGCCTGATCGTGGTACATGCAAAGGGCAACATCGTAGCCGGCCCGCGCTCGCCCGTGGAACATGGTGTCGGCGGGCAGGGGCCCGATGGCGTTGATGCCTTCGGCGCGCAACGTCTCGACAGCCGGACGAACGATCGCTTCGTCCTCCGAACCCATGCTGCCCTCTTCCCCCGCATGTGGATTGAGACCGGCGATGGCCAGGCGCGGGGCGTCCACACCAAACTGACGTGTCAGCGCATCGGCAACGGTGCGGCCGCAAGCGACAATGCGTTCGAAGGTCAAAGCCTGCGGCACGTCGGCGAGCGGGATATGGATGGTCACGGGAACGGTCTTCAAATCCGGTCCCGCCAACATCATTTCCGGCACATGGACCGCGGCGCCGGGCCAATGGTGTTGGGCCAATGCACCTAAAAACTCCGTATGTCCGGGATGCGCAAAGCCCGCGCTGTAGAGCGATTTCTTGTTGATCGGCAGTGTTATTAGACCCCGGGCGGAACCGTGTTTGATGGCGGCCACGGAGGCCTCAATCGCTTCGATCACACCCGGTGCGTTCGCTTCCAAGCACACGCCTGGCATGTCTTGCATCGTGTTAATAAGCGGATGAACGGTCAGTGCGCCCGGCGCTCCAGCCGCTTGAGTGACGTCGTCGGCCCCGATGGCAACATCCAGACCGAGATGCGCCGCCCGCGCGGCGAGTTGTTCGGGATCACCATAGACCACCAACGCGGGAAGGGGCGGGATCGTCCCCGCGCGCGCGTCTGCAACGCTTTGCAGCAAAATGTCTGGCCCAATACCGCCGGGTTCACCAATGCTCACGGCCAGTGGAAGGCGGGATATGTCGTCGTCAATCATGGACTGTTAAGCGCGGCGTTCGATGACGGCTTTTTTCTTCAGTTCTTCAAAATAGCGCTTGCTTTCACTCCCAGCCGCTTGCTGAAGGTTCTTTGATTCAAACACCTTTGTTGGATCGGGCGTATCGGTCTTGATGCTGCGCGTGCGGCACACCGCCAGCAGTTCCACACCGCGTTCTGTTTCCTTCGGCGAAGTGGTTTTTCCAACTGGCGTTGCTTTAACATCGCGTCGCCACCGCAACGGCAGTTGTGCTGCTCGAACACGCCCTTGATCACGGACCGCAACTTCCCGCAGTTTCGCAGCCTGTCCGCGCGCTGACCCACAATCCGTGAACCGCTGACGGAACGCCTGGGCTTCCCGCTTCCGGGCGGCCAGAAGACGCTTGCGCGACTTGGGTGGCACGTTGAAAATTACCTGCAGGATCGTGAACTCTTTTTCTTCACGCACATCGGCACCAGCGGCTGTGAGCCACGGTTGGTGGTTGCGCTTTCTGGATTTGGCTGAGGCTCTGGGCGCGGCTCCTTGCAAGCGAACACCGACGACCCGCTGCCAACTGACCTGCGCGCGAATGAACTCTTTGAACTCGCGAACACTGACGCCGCGGCGGCTGAGCACCGTGGACATTTGCTTGACTGACAACTTGTTCCGGCGGGCGAAGTTTGCAAAGGCGCGGTTCACATCGGCATCAGACGCAACGGCCCGAAGGCGCTTGGCTTCCTGCATTTTGATAGCCTCATCGATCAATTCCCGACGAGCGATGGCGCTGGCATTTCCCTTTAACCGGCGCAAACGAACGAAGGCCACACGCCGCCGAATGGCGCTGGTGGTGACCGGTTGCTTGTTCACCAAAACAGCGATTTTTGCACCGCCCGACCGCTTGATGGTGCGAACCTCTGGAACACCTTGGGTGACAGGCTGATCAGCGGTGAGAGGCGCTGGCGCCGGGGTCGCTGCTGACGAGAGCGGGTTTTCAATGCTTGAACAGGAAGCCAACGCAAAGCCCGATGCCAAAAGGGCCAGCTTGACGCCGGCCCGCGCCGTGCCAGCGGTGGGTCTCCGCGTTCTACCAATAAGTGCCATCGCACGATCCCCTCATTGCCGCCTCTGTAGGCGGCCAAACGCAAATACTGTTTCGACGGCCTACACCGTCCCATTTCGCCTCCGGCTTCGAGCCGCCGAGGCTACAACCTTGGCTGGTCCTCGCATGCCGTAGCGCAGCCAGCTATGCCGCGACAACGTTGACGCGCATCAGCGATTAAACAACCACCGCCCACTTCCCAACAGCGCCAGCGTCCACTTGATCTAAAACCGCACAACCAAACCGTGTCTACGCGAGGATATCAGATAGAGTGGAGAACAAAAGATTGCGGTGAAAGCATGGTTAGGACCATGGCTTTAGTTGGAGAAAATATTGTTGCTGTCGAACAGGTCTTCCACATCATCATCGGTCACGGTGATATCGGCGGAGCCGAGTGTTCTAAACGACATCTTGATCCGCACCGCTTGATCGACGTCCCCGTTGTTCGCCCGTTTTTCGGTGAAAGCTAGGGAAAACGTAAAGCACTCGTCATGATAGGCGAGGCCAGCAGTGCCGGTGATGAGTCGGTTGTCTTCCAGATCATATTGCGCGCCGACAAACGCCCGCCAGTGGTCGGCAAATTTGTAATTGATGTTGCCGCCAACTTGGTGCCGATCCGTTGTGAACCCGTAGTCGGGCTGCGCACCGATGAAGGTGTAGTTTGCAGCCACGCTCGCCTGCGTGCTGGCGTAGGACACCACAAGATCGGCTCGGTCGAGTGAGCCTTTGAGATCGTCGACCCGAATTTCGGTGTTAGCGAGGAGGCCGCTGGAATGGGTGAGGCCCAGGCCGGCAACGATGTCGGACCGGTTGCGTTCCAGCCCGGACTCTTCACCGGCATTGGCCAGATCATCTTCGCGCCCGTAGGGATTTTCCCCTGCAATGTGGAACGATTGGCCAACAAGTCCGTTTAACGTCCAACCGCCCTGGAACACGCCGGAATAACGCAGCCCAATATTCGCACGGGTCCCGCTTTCGATGCGGTCATAACCGGAAAACTTGTCGCGCAGGAACAAGGTTGAGGAATCAAACACGAGGCTTTGGGCATCTTCATTGGGCAGCGTGCCATCGAAGGCCAGGTCAGGTCGCAGGAAAATATTGGCCATGGGCTCAAACACATGGCTGCTGTTTCCCGCGCGGATAAGCCAGGGATATTTGGCCTCAAGACCTGCTGTCGCCATGGCGCGGGTTTGGGTGCCCGTAGTCAGAGTGTTGCCGGTTTGTTGGGTTGCGGAGGTCGCAAAGCCATCTGTTGTTGTGACGTCGGCACGCACCGTCGCTGAAGGTGTCAACATGAAGCCGAACGACGATGTGAACGTTTTCTTCCAACCCAGTTCAGCCGATGCCCGGGTCGTGTCGCCCTTGAAGCCGTAGGTTTTCAAGTCCGCCGTCGGTGCAACGGCGCGCGCCCCCGGCGCGCTCAATTCGTCTCGGCTCAGGCTGGTCACGTTGAAGTCGAAGTTGACCTGCCCACCGGTCAAGCCGCCATTGCTGACGTAATTATAATCGAGCACCGGACGAATAAGTGCCTGGTTGCTCTGTTTCAGGAAGGTGACAGCCGGATTTATCTCGATATCGTTTTGAACAAGGAATTGGTAGGCTGAGAGATCGAAATAACTGCGGTCGTGTAGGCCACGCAGATAGAGCTGATTGGTGATCGCGCCCTTGCGCAAACCTTTGAGTTGATAAGTGCGGGAGAAGTTCTCATCGCTCTGCGCAACGACATCCCACCCAAACGTCCAGCGCGGGTTGATCGTGAAGCGCCCTTTGGTCTGAACCATCCCGCGCAGTGTTGCCGATTGGTCGGGGTCAAATTTGAAGGCCGACTGATCTTGTTGGGCAATACCGGCGGCCCGGAAGCTGTAAAACCCGTTTTCAAGCTGCTGACGCCATTCCACGTCCGCCAAAAAGCCTTGCCGGGTGAAATAGGTGGGGCGGATTGTCAGATCGTGGCTGGGACCGGTTGCAAAGAAGTAGGGCTGTCGCAGCCAAAACCCCAGATGATCCGCGTAGGCGAGCGTTGGGGTGAGCAGACCGGACTGGCGCTTTTCGCTGGGGTCAGCATGTTTGAAATAAGGAAGATAGAGGATGGGCCGCCCAAACAGCTCAAACCGGGCCTTGCGGTAAGTCACCGTTTTGGCAACGCCGTCCAAAATCACCTTTTGCGCCTTCACCTGCCACAAGGGCGGTTTGTTGGGACGTTCCTTACAGGCACGACAAGCGGTGTAGACGCCGTGGTTGAAGACGGTCTTTTGGCCCGCAAACCGTTCCGCGCTTTCCGCTGCAAAACGGGTGTCGTCCGGGGTTTCGACGCGCAATGCATTGACGAAGCCTTCGCCGAAATCGTCCGTCAAATCGACTTCATCGGCAAAAATGCGATTGCCGCCGGGTTCAAGAATTTCGACCTTCCCGAAGGCTTTCACCCGCCGGGTTTTCTGGTTGTACTCCACTCGGTCTGCAACGACCTTGTAGCCGTCATAGTCCATACGCACGTTTCCAAGTGCCGTGACTTTTTCAGAATCGTTGTCGTAAACCAGTTGATCTGCCGTCAGGAGCAGCTGCGCGTTTGGATTGGTCGGTCGCAGGGTCTGCGCTTGTGCGGAAGATGCAAACAGCCCACTGATCGTGCCCAGTGTGGTGGAATGAGACGGATGGGACGTGGCTGTGATTGGCCCAAGCGCCGGTGCAGCCCAAAGAACTGCGGCAGCGACGCTGGTGAGGGAGAGCCGAAGCATCGAGGCCCCGGATACATACCGCGGGGGTTGCGCTGGCCGCGGGGATGGCGCTGGGCTGAAAAGACCGGTGTCCGCGCCCAGCCGTCTTTGGGTCAACACCTGGCAAAAAGCGACTTGAAAAAAAGCGCGCGCGAAAGGGTGGCGCAGTCGGCGCATGCGGGCCTTGCCCGTCGACAGGGAGGAGGAAAACCGTCTCATCAACCGTCTTCCTGGTGCAAAAGCACCGTCATGCTTATCAAGCTCGCCACAAACGCAGAGGCCCAACCCGCCAGGATTGGAGAAATGAGCCCGTTGCTCCCAAAGGTCAGCACCAATTTCGACACCACATACACCATAAAACCAGCCCCGACACCAGCCGCAATTGCCTTGCCGCTTTGCCCAAAGCGCGCAAACCGTAAAGAGACCGTTGCTGCGAGTAAGACCATGGAAACAAACAATAAAGGCTGGGCCAGCAGGCTTTGCCAACGGGTGTCAAATGGCGCGCTCGACCGCTCATTGGCCAGGGCTTGTTCTTTATAGTCGCCAATTTGCCACATATGCATTTTGTCGACCGGCAAAAACCGGGACCGAAGCTCATTTTCCTGAATGGAAACCGGCAGAATTTTACTTTTGAGTTCCACCGAGTCGCGACCCGGTGTGTGTTGGCTCACATCGCGCAAAACAAACGCCGGCGTCCCATCCCGTTGACGCACATAACGGGACCAGCGGGCATCATATCGGGTCAACAACGCATTATCGCTGTTGAAAATGTAAAACGAAACTGCCGCCAAAACCTGCCCCTCATTTTGCGCCACCTGGGCGCGAATGAGTGTGTCTTGGTCTTTTCCAGCGCTGCGAAGCCAAAAATTGTTGGTGCGGTTGGAAAATGCACCTTTGACCCGCCCGAAGGCATCTGCCTCCCGCTGTTGGGATGCCGCCAAAGCATAGGACGCCAATGGATTGTAAACGGCGCTGGTAAGGGCGCCTAAAAGACCCGCGGTGATCGCCAGCGGCGCTAGGAACTGCCACACCGAAACGCCCGATGCGCGGGCAACAACCAACTCCAAACGGCTGTTCATAACAATCAAGCATCCAGCGGCTGCAAACAGGGTCGCGAACGGCAGCACGTTTTCAACGAAGGCAGGCGCGCGCAGTGCGGCAATCTGGAAAATATCGCCAACGCTAACGCCGGCAGCCTGAGCCATGTCTCGGGACAATTCGATCATATCGACCGACACAACCAGCGCAAAAAACAGCATGAACACCATCAGCACTTTGCGAAGAAAGTCGAACGCCAAATATAGGCTGAGCGTGTGGCCACGGATCATCAGCGCGCCCCCTCGGTGGCGTGCATACCGGTGCCAGTACCGATGCCAGCACCGATGCCAGTAGCGGTCCCAGTATAGATGCCAGAAGCGGAGGAGGGGCCGATGCCGGACGCCGCAAGGGCTGTCTGGTCAGTGGCCGCGGCTTGGCGGCTGCGCGAAATGCGGTTTGCAATGGCCTTACCGTAGCGCAGGGAAATAATCCAAAGCTGTACGCCTTTGAGCTTGCGCCCGAACCAATCGGTGACGCCAACAATACGCGCCATCATGCGCTCCGACAGAGCATTGCGATCGGTGGCAAGGCAATAGGCGTGGATTGCGAGCAAGCCGATGGGAATGGCCCACAGTGGCCACACTAAAAAAGCCTGCGTGCGCAAGCCGCCTTCAAGAACCACCGAAATCGCCCGCCACATAATCACGCCGCCACAGGCGACAAAAAACGCAAGAAACTGCCCTTGCCGGTGGGAAATAGGATTGCCGACATAGGCCAACAGCACGATCCCCACGACCAGCGCATACAGCCCCCCGGTGAGCCGCGTGTGCAGCTCGGCTCGGTATCGGCCAGGCTTCTTTTTGTAGAGGACGTCATCTTCACCCGGAAAGACCAGGTTCCAGGTCGGCACTTCCAATTGGCTCACACCCGTTTGCCGACCACCCCCGGAAAAGCTTTCAAGATTAAAGGCATAACTGTCAAAAGCGATTGTGGACATCGCCTTGGTTTTTCGGTTCAGCCGTTGGATTGTGCCCGCGCGCAGGACGAGAAATGTCCCGGCCTCCGACTTCGAAATTTCACCCCGCTTGGCCATATAGGTAAGGGCTTCGGTTTCGCTGCGCCCGTCCAAAATAAAAACACCGCCAAGGGCGCCGCCGGGTTTGCGCGCCGCAACGTGGAACGTCAAACCTTCATCGATGTCCTGAAAAGCGCCCTCTTTAACGATCACCGATACGAGGTCCGCCCGCACTTGCGTGACATAGGTGCGCAACAGCGCCATGGAGGCGGGGGCGAGCCACAGGTGCAAGAGATAAATAATCCCTGCCACAATGAGGCTGAGCGCGAGAAACGGACGCATCAGTGTCATCCGCGAGGCCCCGGACGCGTGCATGACGACGAGTTCAGATTCGTGGTTCAGTTTTGTGATGACCTGCGAAAGCCCGATCATCAGCGCGATGGGCGCGATGGCCGCCGCCAGCGTGGGAACGCCAAGAGTGGTCATGAACAGGTAGGTGGCGATGCCCTGTCCCTTGCTCATCAGAACATCAACCTGCTGCACGGCGCGGATGACCCAAATCACGCCGATGAGCCCGAGCGCCGCCACCAAGACGTTCAACGACGCCTTTTTGAACACGTAGCGCTCTAACCTTCCAAAATTCATCGCGCTCTCTTGGTTTTGAACAATGGGGGCGCTGGGGCGCCGAAGGCGGGATTTGGCTCAAACCCGTCGTGGGTCGTGGGTTGGGGCTTGTGAGTCGGGAATTGCGTGGCTGTGTGGCGTTGGTGACGTGCGGACAATTTTTAGCGTCTTGTCCATACTTTGTTAAACCATCTCAATGGCTAAGGAGCGCCTTAGAAACATGGTGAAGCAAATGTGAAATGCGACGGAGCACCGAGCGTTTAGCACAGCCTATTGACGACGACAAAACACCCTATCTTTTCCGTGG
This sequence comes from Pseudomonadota bacterium, assembly GCA_038530365.1. Taxonomy (GTDB): domain Bacteria; phylum Pseudomonadota; class Alphaproteobacteria; order Rhizobiales; family Rhizobiaceae; genus Pseudahrensia. The sequence continues at coordinate 18,830 of JBCBCT010000061.1, forward strand.
CGCGTCGCCGTGGCGGCATTGTGGCAAGGGGAGCGGGCTCGCTGTGCTGGTGAATGTTGCGCCAAAAAGTTGCGCATGGTCCGTGGGTTATCGCTTTCGG
>JBCBCT010000062.1:0-17813 GCA_038530365.1 Pseudomonadota bacterium
AGGATCTGAATCCGCCCATCGTCTTGCGGGGCAACAATCGTCGATTCCAGACCCACCGACGCGGGGCCATCGTCCAAAATGAGATCAACGGCGTCGCCCAAGTCGCGCGCGACATGGGCAGCCGTGGTAGGACTGATCCTGCCGGATCGATTGGCGCTGGGCGCGGCCAGGGGCCGGTTTAGCATGGCTACAAGGTCGGCCATGAGGCCCTTTGGATGGCGCACGGCCACGGTTGGCAATCCGGCGGTTACCGCTGCTGCCAAACCGCTTCCTTTGCGGACCGGAACGACCAAAGAAAGCGGTCCGGGCCAAAACGCCTCTGCGAGCGCAAAAGCGAGGGGGGACAAAACACCGTATGTGTCGGCCATCGCCACGCCATCGACGTGGATGATCAACGGGTTGAAGCTGGGCCGACCTTTGGCAGTAAAAATCGCAGCCACCGCACGGTCCTGCGTGGCATCCGCCGCCAAACCGTAAACCGTCTCCGTCGGCACGGCCACAATGCCGCCTTGTGCCAAGATGCCCCTTGCGCGGGCCAGTTCGGCAGGTCGAGAATTGGGGGGTAGGGCATCGGTCAGCATGGCCGCGTTGCACACGAGCGCGCCGCTAAAGGCAAGGGATATGACTTGAAGTTTTTGACGTATACGTCAAAAAGAAAGGCAGACCGCCAGCGCCGCCGTGCGATGTCGCGGTCGGGAATCACTGCACGACAGCATGGGAGGAGCCATCATGTACCGCGCACCGGTCAACGAAATCGTCCACACCCTAACCCACGTGACGGGACTGGGGAATGCTATGGCGAAGGGCGCGGCAGGCGATTTGACCCCTGATCTTCTGGCAGCGATTGTCGAAGAAGCAGGGCGTTTCGCATCCGAAGAGGTGGCCCCCCTGTCGGTTGCCGGCGATAAGCAGGGCACACCCTTAAACGATGCCGTCGTGACCATGCCAGAAGGCTGGGGCGATCTTTACCGCCGCTGGAGCGAAGGTGGGTGGAATGCGCTCACCGGACCGGAACGTTTCGGTGGTCAAGGTCTGCCCACCGCCCTCGGAACGGCGGCTTTTGAAATGTGGAACTCAGGATCCCTGGCCTTCGGCATCGGGCCAACCCTGACAATTGGCGCGGCGGAAGCCATCAATGCCCACGCCAGCGATGCGCTTAAGGCGACGTATCTTGAAAAACTCGTGAGCGGGGAATGGACGGGGACCATGAACCTCACCGAGCCGCAGTCCGGCTCCGACCTGAACGGTTTGAAAGCCCGCGCTGAACCCTTGGGGGATGGCCGCTACCGCCTGTTTGGCCAGAAGATCTACATCACCTATGGCGAACACGACATGACGGATAACATCATCCATCTTGTCCTCGCCCGTCTGCCCGACGCGCCGGCCGGTCAGCGCGGCATATCCCTGTTTCTGGTGCCAAAGGTGCTGGTCAACGAGGATGGCACCCTTGGTGCGCGCAACGATGTGTTTTGCAACGGCGTTGAACACAAACTCGGCATCCACGCCTCACCAACCTGCACCATGATTTACGGTGACGGTCGGTTCGATCCCGATGGGAGCGGCGAGGCCGGTGCCATTGGTTATCTGGTGGGCGAAGAAAACCGCGGCCTCGCTTGTATGTTCACCATGATGAACAACGCCCGCCTGCTGGTGGGCATCCAGGGCGTCGCCGTCGCGGAAGCAGCAACCCAAAAAGCGCTCGCCTATGCCAAGGACCGCAAACAAGGCAAAGCGTCGGACTATGAAGGCGAGGGCATGGCCCCCATCGTTCATCACCCTGATGTGCAGCGGAACTTGCTCACCATGCACGCACTCACCGCCGCCTCCCGTGCCATCAGCTACAATTGCGCCCACGCCATCGACCAATCCGAGCACGGCGCGCCGGCTCCAAACGGCCAGTCAGGTCATGAGACGTATTGGTCGGACCGGGCCGCGTTGCTGACGCCCGTGGCCAAGGCATTTTCCACCGATATCGGTTGCGAGGTCGCCAACATCGGCGTCCAGATCCACGGCGGCATGGGCTATGTGGAAGAAACCGGGGCTGCCCAGCTTTTGCGCGACGCGCGCATTGCGCCAATTTACGAAGGCACAAACGGCATCCAGGCCATTGATCTCGTCACCCGCAAACTGCCCCTCGCCTCTGGCAATGCGGTCCGCGGTTACCTCGATGAGCTTGATGCCATCGTCTCTGAGATCAGCACGGCCAACCGCGATGACTTGACCGATCTTGCAGCGCCCTTGGAAACGGCAATGGCGGACCTGCGCGCCGCAACCGAGACTATGCTGGACATGCTGGGTTCGGGCGACAAGACCGCCGCGCTTTGCGGTGCAACGCCTTATCTTCGCCTGTTCGGCCTTGCAGCCGGCGGGGTGTATAACGGTTTGTCGGCTTTGAAATCTGAGGGCCCGGACGCTGCAAACCGCGCGGCGCTTGCCCGTTTCATGGCGCACAATCTTTGCAGCGAAACGGTGGCCTTGCGCCGCTCCATCGAAGGGGGTGCACACAGCCTCTCCACCGCAGCTCCCATGCTTCTGTCCGCTTAAATCCAAACACATCTGCATCCGCGGGTGAGCCCTGCGAAGATGCACCATCACGACCCAAAGGAGCCTTCCATGGCTGACATTGACATCACACGGGACGGCAAAGTTCAGATCGTCCGCTTCAACCGCGCCAGCAAGAAAAACGCGATCACCCGCGCGATGTATGCCCAAATGGCGGCGGCCTTGGCGGAGGCCGAATCCGATGACGATATCCGCGTGACCGCTTTTCTTGGCCAACCCGAAGTCTTCACCTCCGGCAATGATCTGTCAGATTTCTTGACCGTCGCCCAAGGCGGTGAACACGGCACGGAAGTGCAGGATTTCCTCAAAGCGCTGATCACCTCGCAAACGCCGCTGGTGGCCGGTGTCGATGGGCTCGCCGTGGGCGTTGGCACAACCATGCTCATGCATTGCGACATGGTGTTTGCGAGCCCCCGGGCGTGGCTGCAAACGCCATTCGTCGATCTTGGCCTGGTGCCGGAGGCGGGGTCGAGCCTGCTGGGTCCCAACATCATGGGCTACCAGCACGCCTTTGCGCTTTTGGCGCTGGGCGAACGGTTCTATGCTGAAAAAGCAAAAGAGGCTGGGCTCATCCATTCCATCGTTGAGCCGGAGCTTGTGGACCAGTCCACCCTTGGCGCGGCCCGTCTCTTGGCAGAAAAACCGCCCCAAGCCCTCAAAACCGCCCGCCGCCTGCTGCGCGGCGACACTGCACCGTTGATGAACCGCATGATGGAAGAGGGCGTTTTGTTTGGCGAAGCGCTTAAATCGGACGAGGCCCGCAGCGCGTTCATGGCGTTCATGTCCAAGAAGGCGAGCTAGAAAATCCGCTTCCTTTTGGCCGGTCCCCGCTTCTCCAACAGCCCCACGATTTCAACGTGGGGCGCATAGAGAAACTGGTCAAACGGTTGAATGGCCGTGACGTCATAACCGCCGGCGATCAGCACCGCCAAGTCTTCGGCAAAGGTTTTGGGATTGCACGACACATAGGCGATGCGTTGGACGTCGCTTTTTGCCAGCTGTTCAGATTGCTGCGCGGCCCCGGCGCGGGGCGGGTCAAGGCATACCGTGTCATAGGCGCGCAATTCCCGCGCCGTGAGGGGCGTTTCAAACAAATCCCGCTCATGGGCCGTGATGCCTTTGTGGCCGCTGGGCTGACCCGCAGACAAAAGCGCGCGCACGGCATCCCCATCGCTTTCATATCCGGTGGTGTTGGCTTTCTGGGCCAGGGGAAACGTAAACGTGCCGGAGCCGCAAAACAGATCGGCGATGCGTTTTCCGCGCGCGCAATGCTGGACCACCATATCCGCCATCGCGGCCTCGGCAGCGGGAACGGCTTGCAAAAAACTGCCCGGGGGCGGCGCGACAGCAACACGCCCAAGCCGTACAAGCGGTTTTTCCCTCTCAAAGATGATTTCACCGTTCACGCTGATGCGCAAAAAAGCGGTACGCGATGCGGTCCGCACGAGGGCTGCAAGCATGTCCGGGGTCGGCTCTTTTTCTGCGCTGATCGCAATATCGAGACCGGTGTCGCAGGCGGTCACGAGGAGGGTAATCGTCTCTGCGCCGCGCAACACCTGGGCTGCAATGGCGCGAAGGTCCGGCAACGCCTCAACGATGGCCGGAACCGCGATCGTGCACAGATCGATGGGCACAAATGTGTGGCTCGCCCGCCCCAAAAAGCCGATTTGGGCGCTGTTGTTTTCGATTTTTGCCGAAAAGCTCAGCCTTCGGCGACTGGCCGGCGGGCAGGGGCGTGTGTCAGCCACAAGCGCTAGAATTTCAGCACGCGCCCCAGTTTTGCGCAAAGCCGTGCGCACCAGATCGGTTTTGAAAGCGAGGTAATCAGCCTCTGCCAGATGTTGCAGAGTGCAGCCGCCACACTGGCCAAAGTGTGGGCAGGAAGGCGTTCGCCGCGAAGGGGAATCGCTCAACCGCTCAAAGTCGGCTCCATCAACTCGATGCCGTTCCCCCGGCAGACCACCGGGTACAATCACCGCACCTTCGCCTTGTCGCGCGATGCCGTCCCCCAGCTGGCCCAAGCGGTCCACGATCACCTCAGTCATCTTTCACCCCGCACAACAGATACTCACGATTGCCATCGCCGCCCAGAATGGGGGAGGGGTAAAGACCGGTGGCCCGCCAGCCCGCAAGCAAGGAGAGCCAAGAGCGCAGGTCCTCTGCCGCCCGTCGACCCGCCTCTGGATCGATCACCAGACCGCCCTTGCCGATGGCTGCCGGCCCCAACTCAAATTGTGGTTTGACAAGCAAAATGCACCACGCCCCGGCTGCGGCTTGGTTCAGTGTCGGCTCCGCCCCAAGGCGAAGGGAAATGAAGCTCAAGTCGCTGACGATGGCCTCCGGCGGATTTGCAAAAAAACCGCTCCCTAAGTGGCGAGCATTTTGCCCTTCGTGGAGCGTCACCTCGGGTGCGCCGCGCAGACTTTCATGAAATTGGCCGTGGCCCACATCAATGGCGCAGACCCGCGCCGCGCCTCGTTCCAGCAAGACTTGGGTAAAACCGCCTGTGGACGCGCCCAGATCGATGCAGCTGCGGCCTCGAGGTTCAAATTGCGAGTGGTTGAGCCCCGCCAGAAGTTTCAACGCCGCGCGGGAGACATAACCGGACGCCGCATCCTCTGCCGTGAGGGAACTGGCTGCGCAGACCGCATGGCCCGACTTTGTGACGGTCTTTCCGTCAACCGACACGCAACCGCGCAGGATCATATCCCGAGCGCGGGAGCGGCTGGGCGCAAGGCCGCGGTCCACGAGCGCTTGGTCCAGACGGGTGCGCCGGGAATGCGAAGTGTTGGTGGATGGTGTGGGCCGTGCGGTCATCGAGCTGCAATGGCAGGGGTGCCGCGCGATATCAAGAATGGATCAACAAAGCAGCTGAGGCTTACGCTGGGGGAGTGATGCCAGACCGGTACGTTTCTACTGCCCGTCCAGCATCGCTTCGACGGCGCGCATGATTGCATCGACATCGCTTGTGCCTCTGTCGCGGCGTTTGCGCTCGATCCGGGATGGCCGTTGGCTTTGGGAAGACGCGGTGGTGGTTTGATCGATGTCGGCGCTGCCGGGCGTATCGATGTCCGCTGGGCGATTGGCCCCTACGTCGAGTGGAGTGTCGGCGTTAGGACGGATGGGCGCGATCAGTTCGATCATTTGGTCTGTGAGGCGCACGTTTCGGGCCTTGGGAGCGATGCTCCCGCGAAGAGTTCCAAGCTTTTCCTGCATACGCTCGATGGCCGCTTCGCGAATGTTGCTGTCATAGCGCTGCGCTGCATCAGCAGGCGTGATGGCGCTTGCCGTCAAACCTATGCCCACGCCCAGGCTCATGCTGCACCCCACCAAGACCGTCGCCACAGTCCAACGCGTCACCATTCGCTTGTCCGTCCAATCGCTACGCGAAACTTCAGGCAAACCCTTAGCAAAGCTGGCTTAGGGAAGCGCCAAGAAAGACGGTAAATTATGGGTTTTTGAAACCTTTGGTTAACCAGCGCCCTGGCCAAGGGCGCGCGCCCACGCTCTTGGCAGCGCGCGCCGCTTCAGAACGGTCGACGACTAAGCGCCCTTGGCAAAGGCTTGACTTGTGGCATCAAACCCGACGGCGGCGCGATCGCCGATGACAAAAGCCGGGCGCTTTAACAGGGTGGGATTGGCCGCAATAAGAGTGACGGCCGTATCGGCATTTAGGGCCCCGCGCGCCTCTTCATTTAACCCTTTCCACGTGGTGCTGCGCTTGTTGACTGCCTTGTCTACGCCCACAGCGGCGATGATGTTTGCTAAAGTTGCTGCGTCCAGGCCGTCGGCCCGCACGTCACGGTTTTCATAGGCGATGCCCTCAGCGTCGAGCCATTTAATCGCTTTTTTGCAACTGTCGCAGGTCTTCAGCGTGTAGACGGTCAGCACGGTCACGCCACCAAACGCTTCAGCGCGTTGAAATGCTGGTTGGCATAGACCGCAAAATCCGCTTGGAACTGTTCAGCCGTGTGCCGCACCGTGTCTTCCGGGATGAGTTCGAGCGCAATGCCCGTGGACTGCGCCAAAACCTGCTGCCGCGCCGCGCGCTCCAGATAATACAGATCGTCAAATGCCTGCGCCACCGAAGGCCCGGAGCACACGACGCCGTGGTTGGCCAAAAACATGCAATCGATATGGGCGTTGGCCTTCGCTTCCCGCGCCAGCCGCTCCCCTTCTTCGGCGGTCAAAGCGATGCCGCCAAATTCCTCTTCGTAGCCGATGCGCCCGTAGAAGCGACACGCCGTCTGGTGCGCCATCAACAAGCGACCGTTGTCCAGCATTGAAATGGCCGTCGCATAGGGCATGTGAACATGCAGGATCGCTTTGTGACGCGGGTTAGCCCGGTGGCTTGCGATGTGAATGTTGCGCGCCGATGCCTCAACCTCGCCGTGGCCTTCCACAACGTCGCCATCACCATTGATCAAGAGCAGGCGCTCGGCCGTCATCTCGCTCCAATGCCAGCCATAGGCGTTGATCAGATACAGCTCCTCCGGCCCATCGCACTGCACGGAGAAGTGGTTGCAAATGCCCTCGTGCAGATCAAAATGCGCCGCAAGACGAATGGCCGCCGCGAGATCTTCCCGATCCCGAGCGATGGATTTCACCAAGTCCGTTTGATCCAGCATGCCCTGTTACCCCCGTTTTCGTGGTCGTGTTAAGCGGCGGCCTACGCCTCTGTTCCGCCGACGGTCACCCCATCAATGCGCGTGGTCGGTTGTCCAACACCCACGGGCACGCCTTGGCCGGACTTGCCGCACATGCCGATGCCACGGTCGAGCGCCATATCATTGCCTACCATGCGCACGCGCTTCATATCCGCCGGCCCATTGCCAATCATCATAGCCCCTTTGAGGGGCGCGCCAATTTTGCCGTTTTCAATTCTGTAGGCTTCGGTGCAGCCAAAGACGTATTTCCCCGATGTGATATCCACCTGCCCACCGCCGAAGGAGACGGCGTAAATTCCATCCTTTACCGACGCGATGATCTCATCGGGTTCGCCATCACCGCCCAGCATATAGGTGTTGGTCATGCGCGGCATCGGCACGTGGGCGTAGCTCTGGCGGCGGCCATTGCCGGTGGAACCGGAGCCCATCAGGCGGCCATTTTGCCGGTCCTGCATGTAACCAACGAGCTTGCCGTCCTCGATGAGTGTCGTGCACTGGGTTGGGGTGCCTTCATCATCCATGGAAAGCGAGCCACGGCGCTCGTTTAACGTGCCATCATCAACGACGGTGACCCCTTTGGAGGCCACCATTTCCCCCATCAAACCGGCGAAGGCGGAGGTGCCTTTGCGGTTGAAGTCTCCCTCCAGACCGTGCCCCACCGCTTCGTGGAGCATGACGCCCGGCCAACCGGCCCCGAGCACAACGTCAAATGTGCCCGCCGGGGCAGGAACGGATTCCAGATTAACCCGCGCCTGGCGAATGGCCTCGTCAACGCCCTTCTTCCATTCGTGTTCCGTAATGAATGCGTCAAACCCCGTGCGGCCGCCCACCCCAAAACTGCCCGTCTCCTGGCGTCCTTTGTGTTCCATCACCACCGAAACATTCAAACGGACCAGGGGGCGCACATCGCGGTAGATATCCCCGCCAACGCGCATGATTTCGACGTTTTGATGGATAGCTGAAATGGATACAGTCACCTGCCGCACTGCCGGATCGGCGGCGCGGGCATAGGCATCCATGTCGGCAAGCAGCTGCGTTTTTGCGCCAAAAGAGGGTGCGGTGAGGGGATTGTCCGGTTGGTAATAGCGCGTGTTGCTGCGCGCCGGCGCCGTGGCCAGGGTGCCGCCGTGGCCGCCTGCGACCGTGGCAACAGACGTGGCCGCATCTTTGAGCGCCCGTTCGGTCAATTCCCCCGCATGCGCGTAACCAACCACCTCACCGGCGACCGCGCGCAGTCCAAAGCCTTCCCCCGTACCATAGGAGCCGGACCGCAAGGTTCCGTTGTCGAAAACAAGGGTTTCCGATTCGGTGCTTTCCAAAAACAACTCACCGTCATCGCTGCCAGCGAGGGCGGTTTCCAAAATGGTTTGCACGCGCGCCGATCCGCAGTCGAACCGATCAGCAAGGGGGGTGGGGGAATCAAGAGCCATGGTGAGTCAAACCTAGAACGGCGAGGGAATGCGACCGGTGACACGTAGCATGCGCCGGACCTCTTGGCCCTACGGCAAATTTGCAAAACCGTCTTTGAACCCGGCGAGATCAACGGGAATGCCAATTCCTTCTTCGGGGGAGGCAAAAATAATGAACGTCGCGCTTTGCCCGGTCCGCAATGTGCCCAACAGATCGTCCTTGAGAATGACTTCCGAATAACAGCCGTCGGGCATACAGCGCACAAAGGAAGCGCGGCCCAAATCTTTCCCATCAATATTGAGGCCCAATCCGTTCGGCAAAATCACGCCCAAGGGTGCCAGGACGCGCAGGATGCGAGCTTTGTTGTCCGCTGTTTTCAAAACCACCACCGAGAGACCAACCTCCGGGCGGTCTTCCGCCACAACGTTTTGCATCAGCGCACATTGTTCTGATGATGCTCCGGGGGGCACATCGCAGACGATGGACCAAGCGCCAAACTTTTTCGCATCGGGCTTTGCGGTCTGCGCTTGAACGGGGGCTGCGAAACCGGCGATGACCATCGCAAACAAAACCGCAAGAGCCAGCCACGTCCCGACCTTTAGGGATGACAGCGCTGCTGTTGTCGGCATGGGGTGATCGTAGGGGACGGTGTGTTCGGCAATAACAAAACTGGATTTCATGGCTTCACTTCTTGCTGCTCGCTCCGACTGAAGTGCCGAATCGCTGCGCGCCTCGGCTTTCATGTTTGCCCGTCATGATACGGTTTGGAAACCGTAACCGGTTTCAAGTTTGGATTCCGATTCCCCGCATCAGGCAAAGCGACCGGACGTCGCCTCCCTCTCACGCGCCATCATTCCATAAGACACAATGCGGCAAGACCGCGACCGGCAGCAGATGAGGCTCATATATATGTCGCGCGTGCTGAGAGCTCTTTCCCCAGGCGGGAGAATGGGCTGTCTTCGACTTTCGGCGAAGGTTGCGCGCAAACCCTCGGATGTGCGGCGCAAATTCGAAAATTTGCCGCATGGAGAAAGGGGTGAATGCCTTGCGGAGTCGCGGCCGTTGTGGTTCATCAAAAAGAGCCGGGATGATGGGAGTCTGCGTCGGCTGTCCGAAATACAAGGAGTGTTGGATGTTCGGTCCAATCAAGAATGCAGTCAGCGCTGTGGCTTCCGCCGCGCTCACTTTGTTTGCGGCGACGTCCGCTTTCGCCGCTCAACCGGCACCATGGCAAATCTGGCACCAGCCAGCTGCCTCCCCAGGCATGGCCGCGATAGAATGGTTTAGTGCCTACACGCTGGTCATCATCACGATCATTACAATTTTTGTGTTTGTGCTGATGGCCTACGTGCTGATCCGTTTCCGCGAGAAAGCCAACCCGGTTCCGTCGACAACGACGCACAACACAACAATTGAAGTGATCTGGACCCTGGCACCCGTGGCGATTTTGATCGCCATCGCCATTCCGTCCTTCCAGCTGCTGTCATCACAGTTCAATCCGCCAAAAACACCGGCGCTGACGGTGAAGGCGACGGGTTTTCAGTGGTACTGGGGCTTTGAATACCAAGACGGTTCCGAGATCGCTTTTGAAACGCGCCCCATTGGCGTCGATATTATTGCTGGTGTTGAACAGGCGAAAGCCGAGCGTGAGCGCTACGGCAAGACCGATTTGCAGCGCTATCCAAACCTTCTGGCCGTGGACAACGAGCTTGTCGTCCCCGTGAATGAAGTGACCCGCGTGCTGGTCACCGCCGGCGACGTGATCCACAACTTCGCCATGCCGGCATTCGGGCTGAAAATGGACGGCATTCCCGGTCGGTTGAACGAGACGTTCTTCATGCCGACGAAGGAAGGCCTCTATTACGGCCAGTGCTCGGAGTTGTGTGGCGCATATCACGCCTACATGCCCATCGCGATCCGCGTCGTGTCGAAGGAAGACTTCGAGGCTTGGAAAACGGCTGCGGCGGATGATTTGGAGGCGGCCAACAAGGCGCTGCGCACTGCAATTTACGAGCGCGAGAAGAAAGTGCGTGTGGCCAACACCGCAACGACCGCGCCAAAGACAATTACGGAATAAGAGGGGTTATTTATGGCTTACGCAGCAACCCACGACGCCCACGCTGAGCACAAGCCTGGGTTTTTCAAACGGTGGTTTTATTCCACCAACCACAAAGACATCGGTACGCTGTACCTGATCTTCGCGATTTTCTCCGGCATTTACGGCGGCTTCCTGTCCATCGTGATGCGCATGGAATTGCATGAGCCGGGTCTGCAGATTTTTGGCGATCCGCACGTCTATAACGTGTTCACGACGGCCCACGGTCTCATCATGATCTTCTTTATGGTGATGCCCGCGCTGATCGGTGGTTTTGCCAACTGGATGGTTCCGATCATGATCGGTGCGCCAGACATGGCGTTTCCGCGCATGAACAACATCTCGTTTTGGCTGCTGCCGCCTGCGCTGATCCTGCTCACCATGTCGATTTTCGTTCCCGGTCCTGCCGGCGGCTACGGCGTCGGCGGGGGCTGGACGATCTATCCGCCGCTTTCAACGACGGGTCAGCCCGGACCGGCCATGGATTTGGCGATCCTGGCGCTGCACATTGCCGGTGCGTCCTCCATCCTGGGTGCGATTAACTTCATCACCACCATCTTCAACATGCGTGCGCCGGGCATGACCCTGCACAAAATGCCGCTGTTTGCCTGGTCGGTTTTGATCACAGCCTTCCTGCTGCTGCTGTCGCTGCCGGTTTTGGCGGGCGCCATCACCATGCTGCTGACAGACCGCAACTTCGGCACAACCTTCTTCACGCCGGAGGGCGGCGGTGACCCCATCCTGTTCCAGCATCTGTTCTGGTTCTTCGGTCATCCGGAAGTGTACATTCTAATTTTGCCCGGTTTTGGTATCATCAGCCACATCGTGTCCACGTTCTCCCGCAAGCCCATCTTCGGTTACATCGGCATGGCCTACGCCATGGTGGCCATCGGGGCTGTCGGCTTCATCGTGTGGGCGCACCACATGTACACGGTCGGCTTGTCCCTCGACACGCAGCGTTACTTCGTGTTTGCAACCATGGTGATTGCCGTCCCGACGGGCGTGAAAATCTTCTCCTGGATTGCCACCATGTGGGGCGGTTCCATCCAGTTCCGCACGCCTATGCTCTGGGCGTTGGGTTTCATCTTCCTGTTCACAGTGGGTGGCGTGACCGGGGTGCAGCTCGCCAACGCCGGTTTGGACCGTTCGTTCCACGACACGTACTACGTGGTTGCACACTTCCATTACGTTCTGTCGCTGGGCGCTGTGTTCGCGATCTTCGCAGCTTGGTACTACTGGTTCCCCAAAATGACCGGGTACATGTACAACTCGATCATTGCGAAGACCCATTTCTGGCTGACCTTCGTAAGCGTGAACATCATCTTCTTCCCGCAACATTTCCTGGGTCTCGCCGGCATGCCACGCCGCTATGTTGACTATCCGGATGCGTTCGCCGGTTGGAACGCGGTTTCATCGTGGGGTTCCTACCTCTCGGGCATCGCCGTGCTGGTGTTCCTCTTTGGTATTGCGGAAGCCTTCATGCGCAAGCGCGCAGCATCCGCCAACCCGTGGGGCGAAGGCGCAACGACGCTGGAATGGCAGCTGCCATCCCCGCCGCCGTTCCACCAATGGGAGCAACTGCCCCGCGTTCGCTAAGCCGAACCTGAAGCAACGAAACAAAAAACAGCCCGCCCGCAACGGCGGGCTGTTTTCAAATGAGGCCAACGCCGTCACCGCAACGTGATCTCTGGGTCGGCTTCAAAAAACAAACACTGCTAGAGCGCTCGTGTTGCGCGCTTCATCCATGCGGTCGGGAGCCGTTATGACTGTTTCGAGTGATCACATTTCGCCTGATTTATCGTCCGACCTGTCGGTCGCCGAACCGCGCGATTACTTCGCCCTTATGAAGCCGCGCGTCATGCGTCTTGTGGTCTTCACAGCCCTCGTTGGGCTTCTGCTCGCCCCCGGTGGCATGGACCCCGTTCTCGCCTTCATCGCCATTGTGGCCATCGCCGTCGGTGCCGGCGCGTCCGGCGCTCTGAACATGTGGTACGACGCCGATATTGACGCTGTGATGTCACGAACGGCGAGCCGACCGGTGCCTGCTGGCTCTGTGTCAGCCCAAGAGGCGTTAAGTTTCGGCCTCGTCCTGTCCGTCCTGTCCGTTTTGACCCTTGGCCTTTTGGTGAATTGGGTGGCCGCTGCGCTTTTGGCCTTCACCATTTTCTTCTACGCCGTTGTCTACACGATGTGGCTGAAGCGCTCGACACCGCAAAACATCGTCATTGGCGGTGCCGCAGGAGCCTTTCCCCCGATGATTGGTTGGGCTTGTGTGACAGGCACGGTCAGCTGGGAAAGTGCGATCCTCTTCGCCATCATCTTTGTTTGGACGCCCCCCCATTTCTGGGCCTTGGCGCTGTGGAAAATGCGCGACTACGATGACGCCCATGTTCCGATGATGCCGAACGTCGCTGGGGAAGCCTCAACGCGCAATCAAATGTTGGCTTACTCGGTCGTTTTGGCGCCCTTAAGCGCAGCCCCAGCAATCGCTGGTTTCGCCTCCTTGACCTACGGTATCGTCGCCCTTGGTCTGGGTTTGGTTTTCCTGTGGCTCACGTTTCGCGTCTGGAAAGTCGCCGGAGCGGATGACAAGCTGCTGGCAGAGAAGCGCCTGTTTGGCTTCTCCATCTTCTATCTCTTCGCGATTTTTGCAGCGTTGATGATGGATGCCATCGTTCAAAAGGTGATCGCATGAAAAAAGACTTTTTCACCCACGATCCAAGCCGCGTCACCGAGGTGACGGAAACGGTTACGCTGACGGACCGGCAGATCAAAGCCCGGCGGTCCCGCAGCATCGGCATAGCGTTTTGCTTGGTGGCTCTGGTTGGCGTGTTTTATGGTGCAACGCTCATCAAACTCGGCCCCGGCATCATGCAAAAACCGTTGACAAACATTCACGCAAACTGAGGAACCAGACAGACATGAGCGCTTCGCTTCCGACTTCTCAGCAACCCCCACAGGGCGGAAATATGCGGGTCGTCTTTTTGTGTCTCGGCCTTACATTCGGTATGTTGGGCATGTCCTTTGCCGCCGTGCCGCTCTACCAGTTGTTTTGTCAGGTCACTGGATATGGCGGCACAACCCAACGCGCCGAAGCGCCGACAGGCACCGTGCTGGACAAGAAAATCACCGTCCGCTTCGACGCCAATGTTTCCAACGATCTTCCGTGGTCCTTTGGCGTCAAGAAACGCGAAATTACCTTAAAAATTGGTGAGCAAAAGCAGGTCATTTACGTGGCCAGAAACTTGGGAGCCGAGGCAAACTTCGGCACCGCAACCTTCAACGTCACGCCCGGTGTGGCCGGACAGTATTTCAACAAAATCCAGTGCTTCTGTTTCACGGAGCAGAAGCTAAACCCCGGTCAAAGCATTGACATGCCGGTGGTGTTTTTCGTTGACCCGGACATTGTCAACGATCCGCTTTTGAAGGACACCCCAGAGATTACGCTGAGCTACACATTTTTCCCCGATGAAGAAGCGGAACAACGTGTGAGCAGCGCCCAAAGTGTTACGCCAAAAGGCGCACCAAGGCTTTAGATTGCCCCCGCTTAGCGCTAAGACAAGACGACAATAGAGAGAGCCCCGCTGGAGACCATCATGGCCGACGCGCACACCAAAAATCACGACTATCACATTATCGATCCAAGCCCGTGGCCCCTGATGGGGTCCATCGGTGCGTTGGTTCTCGGCGTTGGCGCCGTTGCCTATATGCAGGCATTCAACGGCAAGCAGTTTCCCATTTTCGGCTACGACATAGCCGGACCTTGGATCTTGCTGATCGGCTTCATGCTGATCATCTACACGATGTATGGCTGGTGGGCGGACACGGTGAAGGAAAGCCATGCAGGCGACCACACGCCGGTCGTTCAAATGCATCTCCGCTACGGCATGATCATGTTCATCGCGTCCGAGGTCATGTTCTTCGTCGCATGGTTCTGGGCATTCTTTGATGCATCGCTCTTCGCCAATGAAGCGCAGCAAGTCTCCCGTGTGGACCACACCGGCGGAACCTGGCCCCCTAAGGGTATCGAGGTCCTCGATCCTCTGCACCTGCCGCTTTTCAACACCATCACCTTGCTTCTGTCCGGGACCACGGTGACATGGGCGCACCACGCGCTGCTGGAAGGTGATCGCAAAGGCTTCGTCTGGGGTCTTGGGTTGACCGTGCTTCTCGGCCTCATCTTCTCCTACGTTCAGTTCTACGAATACACTGTCGCACCCTTTGCCTTCACCGGGTCGATCTACGGCGCCACCTTCTTCATGGCGACCGGGTTCCACGGCTTTCATGTCCTGGTCGGTACGATCTTCCTGTTGGTTTGCCTGGGCCGCGCTCTTGCCGGCCACTTCACCGCAGAAAAGCACTTCGGTTTCGAATCTGCGGCGTGGTACTGGCACTTTGTTGATGTTGTTTGGCTGTTCCTGTTCTTCGCCATCTACATCTGGGCGTCCATCGGCGCGACGATTGCCCACCATTAACAGCCAGAACTTTCCATCTGACGTTGGAAGAGGCGGCCCGGGCCGCCTTTTTCATTTTTGAGGACATCAAACGCCGTGAGTGAGAGAAAACTCTACCCCCCGCAGGATCCTTTCAGCGTTGGTTTGAAATGCCGCTGCCCGCGCTGCGGCGAGGGGGCTTTGTTGTCGGGATTGCTAACCGTCAAACCGTCCTGTTCGGCCTGCGGCCTCGACTATGCATTCAACGATGTGGGAGACGGGCCCACGGTGTTCATCATCATGGGTCTTGGTTTTCTTGTTTTGGGCATGGCGCTCTACGTGGAGTTCACCTTCTTCCCGCCCCCTTGGGTTCATGTACTCTTGTGGGTGCCGGCAATATTGGCTCTGGGCATCCCGACCATGCGTATGACCAAGGGCGTGCTGATCGCGCTGACCTATGCCAATGACGCCCACCAAGGCACGCTCACGCCGGAATCATCAAGTCCTTCCAAACACGATCAAAACGCATCATGAAAATCGGCCATATCATTCTCGTTAGCTGTATTGTGGCGGCGTTAGCGGTGCTCCTGCGCCTGGGCTTTTGGCAGCTGGAACGCCTGGAATGGAAAGAGGGCCTCATTGCCCGCGTCGAATCCGGTCTTACAAAACCACCTGTGGACCTCGATAGCATTGAACAAGCCCTTCGGGACGGCGACGACATCGAGTATCGCCCGGTCACAGTCTCCGGCACGTTCGATCACGCCAACGAGCAGCACTTTTACACCACCTTCCGAAGCCAAGCGGGCTATCATGTCTACACACCTCTGCGAGAGGTCAGCGGTCGCATTCTGATGGTCAATCGCGGTTTTGTGCCGTTCACCGCAAAGGAAGCGTCCAATCGAAAAGAAGGGCAGATCACCGGAAGTGTATCCTTCGACGGGCTCGCGCGCAGCGCTCCGGCGAACAAGCCAAACGCTTTCGTGTTTGACAACGATCTGATCAAAAATGTGTACCACTGGAAGTCGCTGAGCCAGATGCTAGGGCGCGCCTATGACAAGATGGACATCAATGCTCGCCCATTCTTCGTCGATATCCGAACCATGAAGACCCCGGCCACCGTTCCCGGTAACATGCCCATCGCCGGTGTCACGCGCATCACATTTTCAAACAGCCATCTGTCGTATGCAGTGACATGGTTCGGCCTCGCCGCAACGCTGCTATTTGTGGGTATTCCATTCACTTGGAAACGCATTCGCGGTTCCGCGTAGCCACAGAACCGGCGGATGAACGCAAAGCCGACTGGTCAACGCCCATGCGCGGCGGTAGATAAGAGTTTGAGACTTGAAGATGACAGGAACGCTGGCTGCCATGGATGCCAAACAGAAGGTAACGCTGCGCCTGTGCGGTCCGCGAGGCTTTTGCGCCGGTGTTGACCGCGCGATCCAGATCGTGGTGCTGGCATTGAAAAAATACGGCGCCCCCGTCTACGTCCGCCACGAGATTGTCCACAATCGCTACGTCGTTGAAGGCCTGGAAGCGCAGGGCGCGGTTTTCGTTGAAAAACTGTCCGATATTCCAGACACCAAACAGCCCGTAATTTTCTCAGCCCATGGGGTGCCAAAATCCGTCCCTGCGGCGGCAGAACAGCGAAACCTGTTCTACCTCGACGCCACCTGTCCCCTCGTTTCGAAGGTCCACAAACAAGCCATGCTCCACGAGCGGCGCGGGCGCCATGTCGTTTTGGTGGGTCATGAAGGGCACCCGGAGGTCATCGGCACCATGGGCCAGCTTCCCGAAGGAGCGGCCACGCTTGTCGAAACCGTTGCGGATGTGGATGCCTTCGCCCCGCCCGTGGCAGAAGACGGAACGGTGATGGGCCTTGGCTTCGTTACGCAAACCACCCTGTCGGTGGACGACACCGCCGAAATCATCGCTCGTTTGCAGAAACGCTTTCCCGATATTCAAGCGCCCGCGGCGGAGTCCATTTGTTATGCCACCACGAACCGCCAGGAAGCAGTGAAAGCCGCTGCAACCGGCACAGATCTGTTTTTGATCGTCGGCGCGCCCAATTCATCCAACTCCCGGCGTCTCGTCGAAGTCGCCGAGCGCGCCGGTGCCACTGCGGCTGCCTTGGTTCAAACCGTGGCCGACGTTGATTTTTCTGCCGTTGGGGAGAGGTATCCCGCCACAATCTCCCTATCTGCCGGGGCTTCCGCACCTGAAATTCTGATCCAGGAGATCATTGAGACCTTCCGCGACCGCTACGACCTCACCATCGAACTGGCACAAACTGTCGAGGAAGATGAAGAGTTTTTGGTCATGCGCGATCTTCGCGACGTGCCTTTGACCTCAAGCGACATGGCGTTCGTGAACGGGTCCCCCAATACACTGAAGCGCCCTCTTGAGCCGACACTTGAGCCTACACTTGGCTCCACTTCGGCCACCACTTCGGCACAATAAACGGCGTCCGTCTGATCTATGGCTGTCTACACCGAAGTCACCGATGAGGCTCTGGCCGCCTTTTTGCAGGCCTATGAACTGGGCACCGTCACCTCCTTCAAAGGCATTGCGGGGGGCGTTGAAAACACGAATTACGCCCTCCAAACCACCAAAGGCCAATACATTTTGACGCTTTACGAAAAGCGT
>JBCBCT010000063.1:0-17573 GCA_038530365.1 Pseudomonadota bacterium
CTTCGCGGGCCGCATCAGCAATAAGAGCCACGGAGCCCACTGCATCGCTGCCGGATGGTCCTATTTTCGGTTTAAGGGTCAAGATTGCGAACTCAGCACGCGTTCACGACCGTTGCTCATCATACGCATTCATCATAAGCATTCATGGTGAAAAGCATGTAGGTCGCCACCGGTTCATCGTCCTGATTGAAAAGCGCTACGTGCCAGCGCACTTCGCCATAGGTGTCCGTCCGCCGTGTTTTGCGTTTCACCGTCAGTTCGACCCGAATGCTATCCCCAGCCTCCACCGGCTTTTGAAACGCGAGATCAGCCAAGCCGGTATTGGCAAGAACCGGGCCCGGATCCGGCTGCACAAAGAGCCCCGCCGCAAACGACAACAGCAAATAGCCATGGGCCACACGACCGGGGAAAAACGGGTTCGCCTTGGCCGCGTCATCATCCATGTGGGCGTAGAACGTATCACCGGTGAAATGGGCAAAATGTTCGATGTCCTCAAGCGTGATCGTGCGGCTGTCGGACTTCAAAACCTCACCAAGCTGCAGATGATCAAACGTTCGGGTGAAAGGATGGCTTTCGGTTTCCTGAACCGGCGCGCCGGGAACCCATGTTTGACCAGCCGCCGCCACCAGGCGCGGCGAACCCTGAACGGCTGTCCGTTGCATGTTATGCAAAACCGCGCGAATTCCCCCTAGCTCCTCGCCCCCACCGGCCCGGCCCGGGCCGCCATGAACCATGTTGGGGAGCGGAGAGCCATGGCCGGTGGCCTCCGCCATCGAGTCTCGATCATTAAAATAAAGCCGCCCGTGGTGGCTGGCCGACGCCTCCACAAACTGCCGCGCAAGGGCCGGATCATGGGTGATGACCGAGGCAACAAGACTGCCATCCCCACGATTGAGGAGCGCCGCTGCATGGTCGACGTTGCGGTAGGGCATCACAGTGGCCACCGGACCGAACGCTTCCACCCTGTGCACGGCACTGGCCGCATCGGGATCATCACACAGCAACAGTGTGGGCGAGACAAACGCACCGCGTTCGCCATCAGCCCCTTGAACGTTGGGCGGTGCCTCACCGAAAACCATGCGCCCTTCCGCCTTCAACGCTGCGATCTTCTGCTGCACGTCCAGCCGCTGGCCCAGCGACACCAAAGCCCCCATCCGCGTTTCTTTCAACGCCGGATCACCAATTGAGACCGCTGCAAGATCCTGTTCCAAACGGGCGGCCACGGCGTCCAACTGGGCCTCCGGCACGAGAATGCGGCGGATGGCCGTGCATTTTTGTCCCGCCTTTGTCGTCATCTCCGCCACAACTTCCGACAAGAAAATATCGTATTCCGGGGTCCCCGGGGTGACATCATGGCCCAAAACCGTGGCGTTCAAACTGTCCTGTTCTGCGATGAAAGGGATGGAATGTTTGAGAAGATGGCCATGGCTGCGCAACATCAAAGCCGTGTCGGCGGACCCGGTAAAGCTCACGCTGTCCTGCGCGCCAAGGTGATGAAAAAGATCCCCTGTCCCCCCGGCCACAAACTGCACCGCTCCCTCAGGCAAGAGGCCACTTTCAACGATCAGTCGAAAGCAGGCTTCCGCAACATAGGACGTGGCTGTTGCTGGCTTCGTGATCACCGGAAGACCGCCGAGAAAGGCCGGTGCGAGTTTCTCCAACATGCCCCACACCGGAAAATTAAACGCATTGATGTGCACCGCCACGCCCTTTTTGGGTGTGTAGACATGCTGTCCCACAAACGTGCCGTTGCGGGAGAGCATTTCCAGATCACCGTCCAAAACGGTGTGGCTTTCGGGCAGTTCCCGCCGCCCCTTGGAGGCAAACGCAAACAGCGTTCCAATGCCCCCATCAATGTCGATCCAGGAATCCTTGCGCGTCGCGCCGGTCATGGTGGAAAGCGCATAAAGTTGCTCTTTGCGCTCGGTCAGATAGCCGGCCAGGGCTTTGAGCGTGCGCGCGCGTTCGTGAAAGTTCAACGCCCGCAAGGCGGGCCCCCCAACCTGCCGTCCGTGGTGAACCATCGCCTGAAAATCGAGACCATCATGGCCGCACCGAGCCACCGGATCGCCGGTCACCGCGCCCGCAATAGGCCGTGCAGACGCGCCGGGGCCGGACCAGGCGCCCAACACAAAACTCTCAACCGGGCGCACCTTTGGCCCACGCTCAGCGGCTAACACCATCACTTGTCCTCCCAACGCGGCGTCGATCCGTCCAAGAAAATGCCACTTGAGACGTGCTCACAAACGCTGCGCTTGAAAATGTTACACAGCCGCGTCTAAATGAAAACATCTGTAACATGTTGCGCAGCGCACGCCCGCTGCAGGAGGGCACATGAAGGACGTCGCACCGGCACGTGAGACACTGGACCCGATAGAGATCGCGTCCCGCGACGAAATCGAAGCCCTTCAGCTGGAGCGCTTAAAATGGTCCCTCGCCCACGCCTATGACAACGTCGCCCACTACAAACAGGCCTTCGACGACAAAGGCGTACTTCCCAACGATCTCAAAAGCCTGTCAGACCTCGCAAAATTTCCCTTCACCTACAAAGACGATCTGCGCGCCAACTACCCCTTTGGCATGCTCGCCGTCCCCCAGAAGGACATCGCGCGCATCCACGCCTCCTCCGGCACCACCGGCAAACCCACCGTGGTGGGCTACACCAAGAACGACGTCACCATGTGGGCCAGTGTTGTTGCCCGTTCGATGCGTGCGGCGGGCACAAAACCGGGGGACATGGTGCATGTTGCCTATGGTTACGGCCTGTTCACCGGCGGCCTTGGGGCGCATTTTGGAGCCGACGCTTTGGGGTGCACGGTGGTTCCGGTCTCCGGCGGCATGACGGCACGGCAGATTACCCTCATCAACGATTTCAAACCCACCACCATCATGGTCACCCCCTCCTACGCCCTGTCACTGCTCGACGGATTTCGCGCGGCAGGCATCGACCCGCGGGATACATCCCTCGACGTCGGTATCTTCGGCGCTGAACCGTGGACCAATGCCATGCGGCAGGAAATAGAACAGGCCTTCGATATGCATGCTGTGGATATTTACGGCCTGTCGGAAGTCATCGGCCCGGGGGTCGCCAGCGAATGCGTGGAAACCAAAGACGGCCCAACGATCTGGGAAGACCACTTCCTCCCCGAAATCATCGATCCGGTGACCGGTGAACCGGTGGCCGATGGCGAAATGGGCGAACTGGTCTTTACCTCACTGACGAAGGAAGCCTTCCCCATCATCCGCTATCGCACCCGCGATCTCTCCCGACTTCTCCCCGGCACAGCCCGCACCATGCGCCGGATGGAAAAGATCACCGGCCGCTCCGATGACATGATCATTCTTCGCGGTGTGAACGTGTTCCCCACCCAGATCGAAGAGCAGCTTTTGAAGGTCGAGGCCCTGGCACCTCATTTTCAGATCGAACTCACCAAACCCGACCGCATGGACCAGATGACCGTGCATGTCGAAACCGCCGAGCCCCTATCGGAAGAAGCCGCGGAAAACGCGGCCGCCGCGCTTCAAAAGCGCATTAAAGATGCCGTGGGGATCACAGCTCATATCGCCATCGAAGAAGCCGGGGCTGTCGCCCGCAGCGAGGGCAAAGCCAAGCGCGTGGTCGATAACCGAAAACTCTAGGCAAGCCCTTCCTGCTGCCGTGAAAAAAACTACCTCAGACTGAAGATCGAGAAACTGCCAAAAAACACGATCTCATGAGTCAAAAAAGCATGACGGCAATCCATCCGCGCCACTCTTCCCCTTCATCCGCGTCAATTTCGAAAAATTGCCATTTAATGTCGAATTCGTGACCTTCGGCGGTGGACTTGCGACAATGTGGTGTGGAACACTTTAGCAGACTGCCTTGGGGAGCATGGGCAAGGTGCGTGCACACTCACGGGTGCCGACGCGGTGTTTTTGGCCACACAACAATCCCCCAAGGACAAGACTGCCCCTCAAAAGGGGATCGGGACGGACAAATCAGGAGGTTTTTTATGTCTGAATCCAAACAACTTCACCCGGCGCTGCCGCAACTTGCGCAGGACGCGCGGGACGGCAAGATGGATCGTCGCGAGTTTCTCGCCACCGCATCCATCTTGGGTGCAACCACAGCGGTCGCCTACGGCATGCTGGGCATGACTGCTCCAAAATCTGCGCTGGCCGATGGCCATGCGAAAACCGGCGGAACACTGCGCATCCAGCAAGAAGTGCGCGCCGGTAAAGATCCGCGCACCTATGATTGGTCACAGCTGGCCAACATTTCCCGCGGCTATCTCGAATATCTCGTCCAATACAACACCGACGCCACCTTCGAAGGTCGTCTGTTGGAAAGCTGGGAAATCAACGACGCCGCCACGGAATACACATTGAACGTCCGCAAAGGCGTGAAATGGAACAACGGCGACGATTTCACAGCTGACGATGTGATCCACAACATCAACCGCTGGTGTGATTCTGCGGTGGAAGGCAACTCCATGGCCGCCCGCATGGGCCCCTTGGTGGATGCAGAAACCAAGAAAGCCGTCGCTGGCGCCATCGTCAAAGTCGACAGCCACACCGTCAAACTGATGCTGCCGAAACCAGATATTTCCCTGATCGCCGGCATGGCCGACTATCCAGCGGCTGTGGTGCACCAGTCCTATGACAACTCCGATCCGTTTGCGAACGGCGGTGCCATCGGCACAGGGCCTTATAAAGTCGAAAGCTACGAAGTTGGCGTCAAGGCCGTGCTGGTCCGTAACGAGGGCCACACATGGTGGAACGCCGGCAAAGGCGCATACCTCGACCGCATCGAAATCATCGACTACGGCACAGACCCATCCGCCTTTGCGGCTGCGTTTGAATCCGATGAAATCGACATGGTTTACGAATCCACCGGTGAGTTCGTAAGCCTGTTCGACGGTTTGGGCAAAGTGAAATCGGAAGCTGTGACGGCTGCGACCATCGTGATCCGTCCGAACCAGCAGGCCGAAGTCGATGGCAAAAAGCCATATGCAGACGTGCGTGTTCGCCGCGCGCTGGCCCTGGCTTGCGACAACGCCACGATTTTGGCCCTGGGCAATGCTGGTCTCGGTATTCCAGCCGAAAACCACCACGTGTGCCCGATCCACCCGGAATACGCCAAACTGCCCCCCATCAAACGCGACATGGCAGCCGCCAAAGCGTTGATGGACGAAGCTGGCATGGGTGACTACGAGCACGAGTTGCAGTCCATTGAAGGCGACTGGCGCAAAGACACCACCGATGTGGTGGCCGCGCAGCTGCGTGAAGCGGGTATCAAAGTGAAGCGTACCGTGCTTCCCGGCTCCACGTTCTGGAACGATTGGGCGAAATACCCCTTCTCCTCCACAAACTGGAACATGCGCCCCTTGGGCGTGCAGGTTCTGGCGCTGGCCTATAAGTCCGGCGTCGCGTGGAACGAAGCTGGGTTCGCCAATGCTGAATTCGACAAACTTGTCGATGAAGCCAGCGCCATTGCAGACGCCGACAAGCGTCGTGTGCTGATGGAGAAAATCCAGAAAATCATGCAGGACGAAGGCGTGACCATCCAGCCATACTGGCGTTCGCTGTATCGCCACACCTCCGAGAAGGTGAAGAACGCTGAGATGCATCCAACCTTTGAGATGCACCTGGACAGCTACTGGCTCGCATAAGCTGCAAGTCTGGAAGGGAGGCCGGGAAACTGGCCTCCCTTTTTTGTTGTGGATCAGGACTGCACAAGCCCCCACCACACCCTTGCATCACACCAAAACACGCCCTTCACTTTCCCCATGGGGAACGGGTTAAAATTGCGGGATCGCAAACCGATACCGCGCCCACATCGCATGCACGATTAACATGCGTCATCGCTTTTACCCCAACCGCCAATACGGCGAATGGATCGGGGCCACACGCAAAAAGCGCTGACGCATTTTAATGGGAGACAGTCCGAACAAGAACCCGGCTACGGGTCAACGGACGAAGTTGGGGACAGCATGTTACTGTTTATCGCTCGACGGCTCGGGGTCATGGCACTGACGGTGCTGTGCCTCACCTTTATCGTCTTTTTTCTGACGAACCTTGATCCGAACCTGCAAAGACTGGCCAAAACGCAGGCCAACAACCGCATGACGGACGAGCAGGTGGTCAATTGGCTCACCCAGCGCGGTTACAACCGCAATGTCTTTGTCAAATACGGCGAGTGGATGGGTGTGGTGCCCGGTTGGACCAATGTGATCAACGATGTGCCGGAGGGCCGTTGTAAGGTCGCGGGCGCTCCGCAGGAACAGTGGCCAACCTATTGCGGCGTGCTGCAGGGTGATCTGGGCAATTCCACCGTGTTCAAAGACACCGTCAACAACATTATCGCCATCCGACTGGGGCTCACCGGCTGGCTCATGCTGTTTGTAATGTTGGTCATGGTGCCCATGGCTTTGGTCATCGGCGTCCTGGCGGGGATGCGCGAGGGCAGCCGGACGGACCGGTCCTTATCGACGTTTTCCATCATCACCACCGCCACCCCTGAATACGTATCCGGTGTGATTTTTATTGTGGTTTTCTCCTCCAGCCTTGTCGGGCTGAAATGGTTCAAAGGGTCGGCAACCTCGGCCATGGACAACATCACCTTTGAAAACTTCACGCTCCCGGTCATGACGATGGCGCTTTACGGCGTCGGCTACATCGCCCGCATGACCCGCGCCTCCATGGCGGAGGTGATGACAGCACAATACATCCGAACCGCGCGGCTCAAAGGGGTGACGTTCAGCGGCGTCGTCATGAAACACGCCTTGAGAAACGCGCTCATCGCGCCTTTCACGGTCATCATGCTGCAATTTCCGTGGCTGCTCACCGGCGTCGTGATCGTTGAAACCCTGTTTAACTACAAAGGCTTCGGTTGGGCGCTTGTTCAAGCCGCCTTGGGCAATGACATCGAACTCATGCTCGGTTGCTCCATCATTGCGGTCATCGTGGTGCTGCTGACACAGCTGATCTCAGACATCGGTTACGTGTTCCTCAACCCACGCATCAGTGTAAATTAAGGGGGGCGCACTCATGGAATCGCTTTCAGCATTCGCCATAGTCACCGGCATTCTGTACCAATTTCTGCCGGTTTGGATCGCACTCGCCATCATTCTCATCGCCTGCGGCTACTTCCGCTCATCTCTCGGCCTGCTGGGCAAACTCTACGACAATCCTATTGGCATTATCGGTTTTGCCATCGTGGCTTTCTGGATCCTCACGGCCCTGATGGCTGACCTGGTCGTGGCTTTCGATCCCTACGAGCAATTCCTGGGGATGAAGAACAAAGCGCCGGGCTTCCCGGTCACCGGGCAAGAGGGAAAATACTTCCTTCTCGGCGGTGACAATCTGGCCCGCGATGTGTTTAGCCGCATGGTTGCCGGCTCACAGACCGTGCTTTCGATCGCGCCGGCAGCCACCCTGTTTGCCTTTATGGTCGGCATCACCCTTGGCCTGCCAGCGGGCTATTACATGGGCCGCATCGATACGGGCTTGTCTTTCCTGGCCAACATGGTTCTCGCTTTCCCCGTGATCTTGCTGTTCTTCCTGCTGGTCACCAAAGGCATTATCGAGGTTGGCATTCCGATGTATTTGGCGGCGGTACTGTTCGCCTTCCCGATCATTTTCCTGCTGATCCTGTTTGTGTCGAAGTTCAACACACGGCCCAACGAGATGTATCTGTATGTTGGGCTTACTTTGGTGATTGGCTTGTGGGCCTATACCGGCCTTGCGTTCAACGCCGATCCGCTGGGTGTCTTCTCCATGGACCCCAACACGCTCAACATCTTCGTGGCAGTGGTCTTCGTGAACTCCCCCACGGTGTTCCGCATCGTTCGCGGTTTGGTGATCGACATCAAAACGCGTGACTATGTTGCGGCGGCCCAGACACGGGGTGAATCCCCCTGGTACATCATGCTTTGGGAAATTCTGCCCAACGTGCGCGGCCCGTTAATCGTCGATTTCTGCCTGCGCATTGGCTACACCACCATCCTTTTGGGCACCTTGGGCTTCTTTGGGCTGGGCGTTTCGCCCGAAAGCCCGGACTGGGGCATGACCATCAACGAAGGGCGCAAGCTCTTGTTGATCTACGCCCACCCCGCTTTGCCGCCCGCGATTGCGCTTATGTCGTTGGTGCTGGGACTGAACTTCCTGGCAGACGGCCTGCGTGAAGAATCCCTGAAAGATTGAGGACGACAGATATGACCAATTCCAACGTCGAGCCGATCCTCGAAATCGAAAACCTCAACATTTCCTTCTTTGTGCGCGCCGGGGAGATCCCGGCGGTGATGGACTTCTCCTGTAAAATCATGCCCGGGGAGACCATGGGCCTGGTGGGGGAATCCGGTTGCGGAAAGTCCACCGTTGCGCTGGGCATCATGCGAGACATGGGCAACCGCGGGAAAATCACCAAAGGCACGATCAAGTATCGCGGCCGCGATATGGGTGACATGAGCGAGGACGAGTTGCGCAACATTCGCGGCTCGAAAATCTCCATGATCTATCAAGAGCCCATGGCCAGTCTGAACCCGGCCATGAAAATTGGCCGTCAGCTGATGGAAGTGCTGGAAATCCACGAAAACGCCAGCAAAGAGGAAGCCTACCAACGCTCCCTCGATATGCTCACCTCCGTTAAACTGCCTGACCCCGCCCGCGTTATGGAGGCGTTCCCGCACCAGATTTCCGGCGGCCAGCAGCAGCGCATCGTCATCGCCATGGCATTGCTTTCAAAGCCAGACCTGTTGCTGCTCGACGAACCCACAACGGCGCTCGACGTGACCGTTGAAGCCGGCATCGTGCAATTGGTCAAAGAACTCGCCGCCACCACCGGCACCTCCATGCTCTTCATCAGCCACAATCTTGGCCTGATCCTGGAGACCTGCGACCGCATCACCGTCATGTATTCCGGCGAAGCTGTGGAAACCGGCACGGTCAACGAGGTGTTTGACCAGATGCGCCACCCCTATACCAAGGGCTTGTTCAATTCGATCCCGCTTCCCGGGGCTGACAAGAACTCCCGTCCGCTGGTGGCCATTCCCGGTCAATTGCCCCTGCCGCACATGCGACCGCGCGGCTGCAACTTCGGGCCGCGCTGCGAAGAATATGTCGAAGAAATTTGCAACGCCGGTCACATTTCCATGCAGCAAGTGGAAGGCCAGGACCTGCACAAATCACGCTGCCTGCGCATCAAGGACATCGACTGGGATGCCGAACCCGAACGCCGGATCGTGGAAGACCCGGTCGCCCCGGGGGATGTGGTGCTCGATGTGCGCGATCTGCAAAAATACTACGATGTCGCGGCCAACAAGATTTTCGGCGGCGGCGACACCCGCACGGTGAAGGCGAACGAAGCCATCACATTCCAGGCCCGCGAAGCTGAAACCGTGGCCATCGTGGGGGAATCCGGGTGTGGCAAATCCACCTTAGCCAAGGTGCTGTTGGGTCTGGAAACGGCCACCGACGGGGACGTGATCTTGGGTGCCGTCGATATCGGCAACACCGAGGTCAACGACCGGAGCACCAAAACCGTCTCGGCGGTGCAAATGGTGTTCCAAAACCCGTTTGACACCCTCAATCCCAGCCATTCGGTGGGCTCGCAGATCATCCGCACGCTGGAAAAGTTCAAGATCGGCAATTCCAAAGCCGAGCGTCAGGAACGGATGTTGGAACTTCTCGACCTGGTCAAACTGCCCCGCGCGTTTGCCGAGCGCATGCCACGGCAACTGTCCGGCGGTCAAAAACAACGCATCGGTGTGGCCCGAGCTTTTGCCGGTCAGCCCCAACTGGTGGTGGCCGACGAGCCGGTGTCAGCCTTGGACGTGTCAGTTCAGGCGGCGGTGACCGAACTGCTGATGGAAATTCAGCGCGAAGCAAAAACCACCATGCTTTTCATCAGCCACGATCTGTCGGTGGTGCGCTACATCGCCGACCGTGTGGTCGTGATGTATCTCGGTCACATTGTAGAGCAAGGCACCACCAACGATATCTTTGCACCGCCCTACCACCCCTACACCGAAGCGCTTTTGTCAGCGATTCCGATTGCGGACACGAGCGTGGTCAAGAAACACATCGTGCTGGAAGGTGACATTCCATCGGCCATGAACCCGCCGTCCGGTTGTCCGTTCCAAACCCGCTGCCCGCGCAAAGAACAAGTGGACGGCGATTTGTGCGAACGCGAAGTACCGCCCATGCGGGAACTGGCCAACGGCCATTTTGTCAAATGTCACCTAAGCGCTTCGATCCTCGATGCCATGGAACCGGTCATTGTTTTGGGCGAAAGCGACGCCCCCAAAATCGGTACCAAAATTCAAGCCGCAAAAAGCAAATCAAAAGCGTCGGCCAGCTCTGATACCGCGTCCAGCGCGGCATCCTCCAACGGCACAGCAGCAGGCCTGCTCGGCGCAGCCGCCGGAGTGGGAGCTGCCAGTGCAGCAACCGGAAGCTCCAGCGCAGCCACCGCGAAGGGCACGTCAAAATCTGCCACGGCCGATGCAAAGAGCAGTGCGTCGAAAGCCCCAAGTGCCAGAGCTTCAAGTGCCAAGGCTTCAAGTGCAACGGCCTCAAGTGGAAAGGCCCCAGCCACGAAGGCACAAGCCGCAAAGACCAGCACATCCAAAGCGTCTGCACCTTCCGCGCGTGCAGCTCAGTCAGGCAAAGCTGCGTCCAGCGCCACCAAAGCCAAAGCCTCTGGCAAGACAACGGGCTCGAGTTCGGCGTCTAGCACCTCCGGGAAAAGTAAGGCCGCAGCGTCCAAGTCTTCGGCCGCAAGCGCGGCCACATCCGCCGGGACAGCACCACCAAAAATGAGAAAGCCCGCCAAACCCGACGATCTGAAAATGATCTCCGGTGTTGGACCCAAGATCGAAGGCATTTTGAACGATCTTGGCATCTATACGTTCGAGCAAATCGCAAAGTGGAAAAAAGCCGAACGGTCATGGGTCGACGAGCATTTGCGGTTCAGAGGCCGCATAGAGCGGGAGGATTGGGTGAAACAGGCCAAGGCCCTCGCAAAGGGCGGCGCAGAAGAATACATCCGCGTTTTCGGCAAAAAGCCCCGCTAGGCAGGCGGCCTTCTTGGTCCACTAGGCGGTGAATTACGATCGGGAGGGTTGCCATGACCTTTGTGCCGGATTTGCGCGACAGGGACGTTGAGGCGGTCGAACACTGGTTGGCGACCCGCCCGGACACCCAGTCGGTGGCCAAATTTGTCCCTGGCCCCGGCATTGAACGGCTGGCGCTTTCGTTTGATGTGGAAGCCCTGCGCACCGATTTGGACGAATGCCTGTCACGATCATCGTTCCAAGGCTTTATGCAGGATCAAGGCTTCGCCGCACTCCCCCTGACGCAACGCCCAGGCCAAACTGAATGGACCGAAAACGATCTGTCAGGCCGCTACTGGATCCGCGGAGACGACCGATATGTTGAAGAACCGCGGGAAGATCTGGTTCCAGAAGCCCAGTTTAGCCAATTTAATCCAGAGTTCACCGGCACATATTTTGAGGACGTTCACCGCGAACTCAGCAGGCGCTTTCCCATCGGGCGCATGCGAGTGTTGTCCAAAGGGCTCTACAATTGCAACTCCTGGCACCGCGATCCCGAGCCGCGCCTGCACATTCCCATCATCACCAACCCCGGTGCGCTTTTCGTGGTCAACCACCATGTGACCCATCTGCCCGCCGACGGTTCGGTCTATTTTACCGACACGCGCGGCTATCACACCGCATTCAATGGTGGCGATCACAGACGCGTGCACATCGTGGCCGCCCTCGCCTACGACCAGATCACGGCGTGAACCCCCACATCCAAAAGACAGTGGATTTCATTCGAGGGCTTTCTTATGCCGATATCAGCGCGCGCCGCACCGCTTTAGCCGTTCGAACCGTCACACACAGAGACGCTTCGCGTCACCGTGGGCGGCAGCCGGACGGCGCTGTCCCAAATCATCCGCACCCATACGGTCGAGCACCTAGCGGCGGACTCTTCCAAGCAAGGAGCGCAGTAACCAAGCGCAGCTGCGCAAATTCAGTGAGATCCAACAGGCTCAGGCCTACAAAAGCAAAGACTGACCGTCAGCATCAAACAAATGCATCTTCGCCGGGTCCGCTGAAAATCCCACCGTATCGCCGCGCTTGTGGCCGACACTGCCTGGCACTTTCACCACCACAGGCGGCGCGCCTTCGGTGATATCGGCGTAGATATTCGTGACCTCACCCAAGGATTCCACCAGCGACACCGACCCCGAAATCAAAGCAGCATCGCCATTCGCCAACATCATGTCTTCCGGGCGGAAACCCAGCTTCACAGACGCCCCTTGAAGCGCAGCATCACTGTGAATTGGAACCGACACCTTAGAGCCATTGGCTAACGTCACCTCTGTTTCATCCCCCGTGCCGATCACCGTGGCGTCCACGATGTTCATGGCGGGGGAGCCGATAAACTGGGCGACAAACAAATTGGCCGGCCGTTCATAAAGCTCAATCGGCGCGCCCACCTGCTCGATGCGTCCGGCGGACAAAACAACAATTCGGTCCGCCAGCGTCATGGCCTCAACCTGATCGTGGGTCACATAAATCATGGTCGAATTGGGCAGGCTTTCTTTCAGCTTGGCGATCTCAATGCGCGTCGCCACGCGCAAAGCGGCGTCCAGATTGGACAGTGGCTCGTCGAACAAGAACACCTTGGGATCGCGGCAAATCGCACGGCCAATCGCCACCCGCTGCCGCTGTCCACCCGACAGAGCTTTCGGCAGCCGATCAAGATATTCGCCCAATTGCAAAATGTCGGCTGCAGCACGCACGCGGCGTTCGATCTCCGCCTTGGGTGCCTTCGCAATCCGCATGCCAAACGCCATATTGTCAAAGACGGTCATGTGCGGATAAAGCGCGTAGGATTGGAACACCATGGCAATGCCGCGTTGCGACGGGGGAATCTCATTCACCCGGTTGCCGTCAATTTCCATCGTGCCGTCGGTGATGCTCTCCAGGCCCGCAATCATGCGCAGCAGGGTCGATTTCCCACAGCCGGACGGTCCCACAAAAACGATGAACTCCCCCTCGTCGATCTCAAGGTCGACACCGTGGATGACTTGGGTCGCACCATAGGCCTTTTTGATCTGCGAAAGAGAAAGCGCGGTCATCAGTTTTCCTCCCCGAGGCGGGCGAAATAGCTTCCATAGGGCTGCAAAGTCAGCGCGTCCCCCTCGACAGTGCCCGCAGCACCGGGGGACAACAACTCGTTGAATATTCTTGCCGGCGCGGCAATCGTGGCCACTTGATCGCTCATATTAATGGCAACAAAGATCGAGCGCTTGCCCAATGTACGGGTGAACGCGAGCACGTTCTCATCGCCGCCGACAAACTCCAAATCGCCCTTGGCAAATTCGGGATATTTCGCGCGAAACGCCAATGCCTGCCGATAGTGGTTCAGCAAAGAGTTAGGGTCGCCATGCTGCGTGTCGGCGGCGAGATGCAAATGTTCCGGTGGCACAGGAAGCCACGGCTTGCCCGTGGAAAAGCCGCTGTTCATGCCATTATGCGCCCAGACCATCGGCGTCCGGCAGCCGTCACGCCCCTTGAATGTGGGCCAGAACTGCTTGCCATAGGGGTCTTGCAGATCTTCATAGGCGAGCAAGCCCTCAGTAAGCCCGAGTTCTTCGCCTTGATACAGACACACCGAGCCGCGCAAGGATAAGATCAGCGTCGCCGTCATCCGCAAAAAGCCGTCACGGTCCGCCACCTGATCCGCCCAGCGCGACGCGTGGCGCACGACATCGTGGTTGGAAAACGCCCAACACGACCAACCGTCCGGCGCGGTGGTTTCAAAATCCGTTACCACCCGGCGCACCTTGGAAGCGTTGATGGGCTCCGGGGAAAGGAAATCAAAGGCGTAACACATGTGCACCATGTCATCGCCACTGGTGTATTCGGCGACAATCTCAAGACCCCGTTCCGCATCCCCCACTTCACCAACGGCGGTGGCGGCGGGATATTCGTCGAGCAGCGCGCGAAAACGCTTCAAAAAGGCGATATTTTCCGGCTGGTTCTTGTCGTACAGATGCGACTGATAATTGTAGGGGTTCACAGAAGGGGCGATGGAATTGTTGCGCTTGTCCTCATCCAGGGCCGGATTGTCCTCAAGACCCTCCGAATGAATGTAAAAATTGATCGTGTCCAAGCGGAAGCCGTCCGTCCCGCGGTCCAGCCAAAAGCGCACCGTGTCTAGAAGCGCGTTTTGAACCTCCATCGAATGGAAATTCAAATCCGGCTGACTGGCGAGGAAATTGTGGAGATAATATTGGCAGCGGCTGGTGTCCCATTGCCAGGCCGAACCGCCGAAGATCGACAGCCAATTGTTGGGCGGTGATCCGTCAGGCTTTGCATCGGCCCAGACATACCAATCGGCCTTAGGGTTATCCCGGCTGGAGCGGCTTTCTGCGAACCACGCGTGCTGGTCCGACGTGTGGGAAATCACTTGGTCGATCATGACCTTAAGACCGAGGCGATGGGCCTCCGCGATCATGGCATCAAAATCGGCCAACGAACCGAACATCGGATCGACATCAGTATAGTCGGACACATCGTAGCCGAAGTCTGCCATGGGCGACTTGAAAAACGGGGAAATCCAGATCGCATCCACACCGAGGGTTGAGATATGCTGCAACCGCTGTGTGATACCGCGCAGATCACCAATCCCATCGCCATTGCTGTCCTGGAACGAGCGCGGATAGATTTGGTAGATAACCGCCCCCCGCCACCAGTCCGGGTCAACATCGTGGCTAGTGATGACGCCCGGCGCGGCCTCGTGGGGAAAATCGTGTAGCACGTTCATAGGATCAGTCTTTTCATGAATTAGCCGCCCTTCACCGAACCGGCGAGGAGACCTCGCACAAGGTAACGTTGGAGGGTAAAGAAGACGAGGATGGGCACAATGATGGCAACAAAGGCCGATGCTGTCAGGATCTCCCAATTGCCACCCCGGGAACCCAAAAGTTCCCGCAAGCGACCGGTGAGCACAAGCTGCTCCTCATTGTTCCCCAAAAACACCGTGGCCACGAGAAGATCGTTCCAAACCCACAAAAATTGGAAAATGGCAAAGGAAGCCAACGCCGGAAACGACAGCGGCAAAATGATCTTACGGAAAATCTCAAAGTCGGTCGCGCCATCGACCCGCGCGCTTTCCATAATCTCCTTGGGAAGCCCGGCGATGTAATTGCGCAAAAGATAGATCGCGAGGGGCAGCCCGAAGGCTGTATGGGCAAGCCAAATGCCGATGAAACTCTTGCCGATCCCCACGTTGGTGTAGAGCTTCAATAGCGGAATGAGCGACATTTGGAGCGGGACCACCAGAAGCCCGACGATGAGCGCCAAAAGCAAAGCCCGGCCCGGAAACTGCATCCACGCCAAGGCATACGCGGCATAGGCTGCAATCAAAATCGGGATGATCGTTGCCGGGATGGTCACCGTCAACGTGTTGATGAAACTTTGCCCGATGCCTTCGGAAAACAGGACTTTATCGTAGTTTTCCAAGGTGAATTTCGGCGGCTCAGACCCGGTGACGAACATGCGTTGCCCGCGATTGCCGTCCTGCTTTTCCGGATAAACGATGCGGTAATCGCCAGTCTCAGAAATTGTGAGCGTGCCACCACGCCGAAGCTCAGCCGTAGCCCCCACCGCGAAAGCCTGGGGCGCACGGGATGAAATACCAAACCGCTTGACCGTGCCGCCTTCGCCATCAAACACGTTACCGGACAGGACAAACACGTCACCTTCGGCAGCCGCATCCACCGGCGCAGGGGCCCGAACGATGATGGACCGTTCCGACGACGACAGCGCCGTCCACCACCCGGTCAGCGAGAGCTGATCCTTATCGCGAAACGAAGACACCAGAATACCAAACGTCGGCAGGGTCCAGGCAACCACAAGAAACACCACCGATATATGGACAGCCCATGTGAGGGCCGGTTTTGATCCCACGCCAACGGCCATCTCACATGTCCTTTTGCGCTTCGCGGATGTTCCAGATCATGATCGGCACCACCATCAACATGATCACCAGCGCCACGGTGGACGCCCTGCCGAAATCAAGGCCCCGGAACATCCAATCAAACATGAAATTGGCCAACACCTGCGTGCCCCACTGGCCATTGGTCATCGCAAGCACAATGTCGAACACCTTCAAGACCAGAATCGTGATCGTCGTCCAGACCACCGCGATGGTGCCCCAGATTTGCGGCACCTTGATCTTGAAGAAGATCTGGATCGGGTTAGCGCCATCAATGATGGCTGCTTCCACCGTTTCCTCAGGAATACCCCGCAGGGCCGCTGAAAGAATGACCATGGCAAAGCCGGTCTGGATCCAAATCAGGATCACCATCAAAAACAGGCTGTTCCAGATGGGAAGCGTGATCCAGGCTTGGGGCTCCCCGCCCAAACTGGTGATAACGGCATTCAAAAGGCCGATCTGATCGCTACCGGCGGCACGGTAATCGTAGATAAACTTCCAGATGACGCTTGCCCCGATGAACGATATCGCCATCGGCATAAAGATCAGGCTTTTGGCGATATTACCCCAGGCGATGCGGTCGGTGAGTGCGGCCGCCAAAAGCCCAAACACTGTGGAAGCGGCCGGCACCACAACGAGCCAAAGCACATTGTTAAACAGACTTTCGCGAAATGCCGGGTCCGTGAACAGCCAGCTGTAATTATCCAGGCCCACCCACGTTTCGCCGGACGGCCCAAACAGCGAAAGCCAGGCCGAGTTAAACACAGGATAGACGAGATAGACCCCCAACAGGACGACGGACGGCCCCAAAAAGAGCCATGGGCGAATCTGGTTGGCCCGCAAAATATTGGCAACCGCATTGTCCGAACGGGCCGGAAAAATCATGTCGAGAAGCTGGTTCGTCCCCCAAAAATAACCGAAGCAGGCAGCAACCCCAAGAACCATGACGGCAAGCGCGCCGAGCAGTGCGCTGTCGCCCAAAAATCCTTGAACGGCCGTAAAGGCAAGAATTGCCAGGACGACACTGGCAAGGATGCCGCCAAGTGCAATGAGCACAGTGTAGAGGACGGTCGACACCGCACCCAGGACCAGCCCCTCCGGCGCGCCACCATGGATAGACGTGGTGGCCGGTTCGCCAGTTTGTGTTGAAGCCACGCTCACGGCACTCTCCCCCAAATACGACCAAGCCGCACAGTCAGCTTAGACCCCAAATCCTCACAACGCACGAAAACGAGCAAGAGCACCAGGGACGCCAAGCCCCCTTTGGCCTCCCACGGCCCCAAAAAAGCTCAGGCTAACCCCCACAGCCAATCCGCTTGCCGACCTCTACGTAACCATCAAGCACACAGAGCGTAGCGTAAAGGCAGACCCGGCGGGCGAGACATGACGATCTGCAACCTGACAACGGCCCGAATGAAAACGGACGGCACACCCCTCACAGGACGTGCTGCCAATTCAGTGGGACGGCTTACTTGATTGCGTCCCATTCCTTCTGGATGCCGGAGGCGACATCGGCGGCAGCTTTGCCACCGGCATAGTCCACCATGCCTGTCCAGAACGCACCGGCGCCGATCTTACCC
>JBCBCT010000064.1:0-9985 GCA_038530365.1 Pseudomonadota bacterium
GTCATCGAGGGTTTCGGTCATAGAGTGTGATGATGCGGTGTGGCGAGAGGAAGTGATTGCGCAGTTGAAATTCAGCATCGTGCTCGCCGATCACACCCTGCGCCACCGCGGGCAGGTCGGTTAAGTCTTTGAAGGGGCAAATACTATGACTACAGATATGGAGCGGGTTGCCGACGCCATCCGCGCGTTTGAAAAAGGCGAAGTCGTTGTCGTCATGGACGATGACGACCGTGAAAACGAGGGTGATCTGATCGTCGCTGCGGTGCATTGCACGCCCGAAAAGATGGCGATGTTCGTGCGCCACACCTCCGGCATTGTCTGCGCCCCCATGCCGGTCTCCGAAGCGCGGCGGCTGAACCTCGCGCCCATGGTGGCGGAAAACGATGCCCCCCATTCCACAGCCTTCACCGTGTCGGTGGATTATCGGCATGACACCACCACGGGCATTTCTGCCGAAGAACGATGTTCCACGGTGCGAGCGCTGGCGAACCCCAATTCTGGTGCCACTGATTTTGTGCGTCCCGGCCATATTTTTCCGCTGGTGGCGCGGGAAGGGGGCGTTCTGATGCGCTCCGGCCATACCGAAGCTGCGGTGGACCTGTGCCGCCTCGCCGGACTGCCTCCCGTGGGTGTGATTTCTGAACTCGTGAACGACGATGGCACCGTCATGCGTGGCCCACAGATTATGGCTTTTGCGCAGGAAAAAGCGCTCAAAACCG
The DNA here is from genome assembly GCA_038530365.1 of Pseudomonadota bacterium. Taxonomy (GTDB): domain Bacteria; phylum Pseudomonadota; class Alphaproteobacteria; order Rhizobiales; family Rhizobiaceae; genus Pseudahrensia. Next base: position 720 of record JBCBCT010000064.1, read on the forward strand.
TCACGGTTGCAGATCTCATCGCCTATCGCCAGCGCCAGGAACGGCTCGTGGAGCGGGTGGACGAAACCCTCACCCAAACCGCAGGTGGCGAAGCCAAAGCCTATGTCTACCGCACCGAATGGGACCCCATGCACCATGTGGCCGTTGTCTTTGGCGACATCCGCGATGGCCGCGATGTTCTGGTACGCCTCCAGATTGAAAATGTCCTTGACGATGCCTTCGGCGGCTCAACCGGCCTGCACGATGCTTTGACGACGATCCGCACCGAGGGGCGCGGCGTGGTGGTTTATCTGCGCGAAGGGTCCGTGGGCGTGCGCGCACCGGTGGATGATGCCGGTGAGGGCGCTGGCCCGGCCTTTGGCGATGAACAAGAAGGCCACGGCACCGCTCAAAGTCGTAAGGAAGAATGGCTGGAAATCGGGCTCGGTGCGCAAATCCTGAAGGACCTCGGCGTCACATCGATTCGTTTGTTGGCCTCCAAAGAACGGCACTATGTCGGCCTGTCGGGCTTTGGAATCGAAATTTCAGAGACGATCACGGGCTAAGAGTGCGATCTTTCGCCAGTGCTGCCCCCGTTTTTCACCCCCACGTCACATTGACCCCTGCCGTCGCGACACCCAAACTGTAGCCATGACAACACATCTTTATTTTAGCCCATCCTCCACGGAACACAGCACGCCGGACGGGCACCCGGAACGTCCTGCGCGCTACACCGCCGTGATGGATGCCCTCGACGCTGACGCGTTTTCAGGGTTGGAGCGGTTTGAGACCCAAGCGGCTGACACCGCGCTTTTTGCGCTGGCACACCCCGAACAGCAGATTGAAAGCCTGTCTTCCCGGGTGCCGGAGGAAGGGCGCGTGCGCATCGACCCTGACACGGTGATGAGCCCAAAAACCTGGGACTGTGTCCACCAGGCGGTCGGCGGCGGCGTCACCAGCGTCGATGCTGTTTTTGAAAAGACGGCTGACAACACGTTTTTGGTGGCCCGCCCGCCCGGGCACCACGCTGAAAAAACCACTGCCATGGGGTTTTGTTTCATCAACACAGCCGCCGTCATGGCGCGCCACGCCCAAAAGGCCCACGGTGCCGAGCGCGTTGCGATTGTCGACTGGGATGTCCACCACGGAAACGGCACCCAGGACATTTTCGAAGACGATCCAACGGTGCTCTACGCGTCCACGCATCAGATGCCGCTTTACCCCGGAACCGGGGCGGCGTCGGAAACCGGCGTCGGCAATATCGTCAATGCGCCGCTCTCGCCGGGCATGGATGGAGATGGTTTCAAAGAGGCCTTCCGTGAACGTGTGTTGCCGGCGGTCACAGATTTCCGCCCGGATTTGATCATCATCTCCGCAGGCTTCGACGCCCACCACCGCGACCCGCTGGCCAATATCCTGCTGGAAGAAGAGGATTTTGATTGGGCGACAGGCAAGCTGATGGACTGTGCCGATGCCCATTGCGGTGGCCGGATCGTGAGCCTGCTGGAAGGTGGCTATGATCTCCAGGGCCTGGCAACGTCTGCCGCCGCCCATGTCAGCCGCCTGATGCGCGGTTAAACAGACTTTACCCCCTTTTTCGCACAACGAGACCTCCCCCATGGCTGAAACCGAAAACGCTGCACCGCTTGACGCCCTCAGTTTTGAAGACGCGCTGGCGCAGCTGGAAACTATCGTCACACAGTTGGAACAGGGTGACGTGCCTCTTGAGAAATCCATCGAGATTTATGAGCGCGGCGAAGCGCTCAAAAAGCACTGCGCGATGCTTTTAAAGGCCGCCGAAGACAAGGTGGAGAAGATACGCGTTGGGGCGGACGGCTCCGCCAAGGGGTCCGAACCGCTCGATTCGTGAAGCGTCTGCGGTCGCAAAGCGGCAATTCACACCGCGCCACCATCGTGCCGCATTGCGGATGGACAGGGGAAAGACCACATCGTGAGCGTCAAAAGCGTATGACATTTGCTTATGTCTAAGATTGTTGACAAACTAACGTCCGAAACCGGTTTTAGGAGCCAAGACCGGTGGCTTGAACTGCCGCAAGGCGGGCTGGCCAAGCGATAGAAAGATAAGCCCAGTGGGACCGCACACACCGCTTCTCGACACCATCAACATTCCAGCTGACCTGCGCACATTGCCGGATGATAAGCTGGAACAGGTGGCCGAAGAACTGCGCGCAGAATTGCTCGACGCTGTGTCCATCACCGGCGGTCATTTGGGTGCCGGCCTTGGCGTGGTGGAACTCACGCTGGCGCTGCACCACGTGTTCGACACGCCCCACGACCGCATCATTTGGGATGTGGGCCACCAGTGTTACCCCCACAAAATCCTAACCGGACGTCGGGATCGTATCCGCACCCTGCGCAAGGAAAACGGCCTGTCTGGCTTCACCAAACGGGCGGAGAGTGAATACGACCCTTTTGGGGCGGCTCACTCCTCCACCTCCATTTCCGCCGGACTTGGCATGGTGGAAGCCTCCCGTTTGGCGGGGACGCCGCGCAATGTGGTCTCGATCATCGGTGATGGCTCCATAACCGCCGGGATGGCCTATGAAGCGATGAACAATTCCGGCGGCATGGATGCGCGCCAGATCGTCATTTTGAACGACAATGACATGTCCATCGCGCCCCCCACCGGCGCGATGAGCCATTATTTGGCCCGTTTGGTTTCCGGCCAGACCTACCGGTCGTGGCGCGAAACCGCTAAGCAATTGTCCCGTCGCCTGCCGAAATTCTGGCAAGACAAGGCGCGCAAGACCGAAGAATACACCCGCGGTTTCTTCTCCGGCGGCACGATGTTTGAAGAGCTGGGCTTCTTTTATGTCGGCCCGATAGACGGCCACAATTTGTCGGCCTTGCTCCCCATCCTGCGCAATGTCCGCGACAGCGAGCAGGGGCCGATCCTGCTCCACGTAGTCACGGAAAAAGGCAAAGGTTATGCACCCGCGGAAGGCGCGGCAGATAAATTGCACGCCGTATCCAAGTTCAATGTGGTTACCGGTGAACAATCCAAGGCGATCCCCAACGCGCCCTCTTACACGAAAGTGTTTGGCCAAAGCCTGGTGGAGGAAGCGGAGCGCGATGAGAAAATTGTCGGGATTACCGCGGCCATGCCCGGGGGAACGGGAATAGACATCTTCCAAAGCGCGTTTCCCGAACGCACCTACGATGTGGGCATTGCAGAGCAACACGCCGTCACCTTCGCCGCCGGCATGGCCAGTGAAGGCTACAAACCGTTTTGCGCGATCTATTCCACCTTCCTCCAGCGCGGTTACGATCAACTTGTCCACGATGTGTCGATCCAGCAATTGCCGGTCCGCTTCCCCATCGATCGCGCGGGCTTCGTGGGGGCCGATGGCGCAACCCATGCGGGCTCCTTCGATACCGCCTACCTGTCCTGTCTTCCTGGCTTCACTGTCATGGCCGCCGCCGACGAAGCGGAATTGAAGCACATGGTGGCTACAGCTGTGGCCTATGATGAAGGGCCATTGTCCTTCCGCTACCCCCGCGGCGAAGGCGTTGGCGTGGAACTGCCGGAGCGCGGCAGCATTTTGGAAATCGGCAAAGGCCGCTTGGTACGAGAAGGCGCAAACATCGCCATCTTGTCGTTCGGTGCCCGATTGCAGGATTGCCTCGGCGCCGCCGAAGACCTCGATGACTACGGCCTGTCCGCGACTGTTGCCGATGCCCGCTTTGCAAAGCCACTGGACACCGACCTCATCGCCCAATTGGTTGCCCACCATGAAGTTCTGATCACGGTGGAAGAGGGGTCCACCGGCGGGTTTGGCGCGATGGTTCTGCACCACTTGGCCAACGAAGGCCTGCTCGACCAGGGCCTGAAGGTTCGCACGCTCACCATGCCCGACGTTTACATGGATCAGATGGCCCCCGACGTCATGGTGGCCAAAGCCGGTCTTGACCGCAAAGGCGTCCTCAACGCGGCCCTGTCAGCCATGGGCATAACCGAAGGCACGCCCATTCGGTCCGCCACGGCTTAAGCGAGGTTGCGTCCTGGCTAACGAGGGCGGCCCTTCGACCCTTCGAGACGCCGCTTGCAGCGGCTGCTCAGGATGAGGGTTGGGCAGCTCTTTGGGATGCGGATAGGTTTGCACTCAAAAAGCTAACCTCAACGCATTCAAAGAAAGCCACCCCCACCCTCATCCTGAGGAGCCGTCGAAGACGGCGTCTCGAAGGGCCAGCTTTTTAAACCGATAAGCCGACCCCAAGCCCCCGTTATCCTTTTCCCGAAGAGGCAGCCTGTGCCTTTCGCTTCACGCGTTGCTCCCGCGCCATAAGATAAACACCCGACGCGATCACAAGGGCTGCGCCGCACAGCATCAGGGCATTGGGTTTTTCTTCAAACACAACCACCCCCAACACCAGCAAGAACAGGATGCGGGTGTACCGAAACGGTGTGACGACAGAGACTTCGGCCATGCGGATGGAGAAGGTCAGCAGCATGTAACCCAGTGATCCAAGCATCACCATGGGCAGGACCACGGTCCATCGGGCTGTCGCAGGAAAGAGGCTGTCGCCGTTGTAAAACACCCATGCGAGAGCGAAGGGGGCGGTGGCCAGCATACTGTAGCTGGCAAGCGTTCCGGACCCCATGCCCTCGGGGATCATACGTGTGGTCAGATCGCGGACGGCCAATGCGAGCATGGCGAGCACGGCCCACAACACGGAGAGTTCAAACCCCGCGCCCCCCGGCTGAACGATCATCAAAACCCCTGTAAAACCCACGGCGATGGACGACCAACGCCGCCAGCTAATTTTTTCGCCCAGGAAAGCCACCGCGCCGAGCGCCACCAGCAAGGGAGCCGCCTGGGTGATCGCACCCACCGTGGACAGCGCAACATATTTGAGCGCCAGGATCATGCCCACCATGCCCAGGACCTCCGATACGTAGCGGACCAGCATCACGGGTTTGAATGCGCCGGAGTGTATCAACTGTTCCCGTTGGAACAGCGCGAAGGCGAAAAAGAAAGCGAGCCCACCCGCGTTCAGATAAAACAGGATCTGCGCTGCGGACAAACTGGCGGACGCGAACTTGACGAGAGTGTCGGCGAGGGAAAACGACGCCATGGACACGACCATGAGCGCGATGCCGGGAACTGTTCGGTTGGTGGTGTTGTTCACAGCGCCGCACCGCGTCGCCGCTCAAAGCAGATGAATGGCCGACCGTATTTCAAAAGATCAGACACCGGATCAAACAAGACCAAGCCAAGCGTCCTGTTCCGCCCGCAGCCGGTAAAGAACCGTATCATCCTTCACCGCCACATTGTGGGCTGTCAGCAAAGTGCCCTTCGGCGTATCACGCAAAACCGCACCGCTATCCAATAAACCCACAGGCCACGCTCGTTCGGTCCGTGCGTCGTCCGCCCGCATCGTCCAACTGCGGTAACAGGTCTCCCCGATGAAATCCAAACGCTCCCCCGCTTTCAAATCCCGCTTGGCCAGGGCGCAAACCTCAGCCACCGGTGTGGGCAGGGGCTTCATGTCGCTGGTCTGGTAGAGCGCTGCTCGCGCGGCGGACAACGGCACTTCCAGACTGGTCAAATGGTAGGGGCGATAAAACGTGTAATAGGGCCCTGGCCCAAGGTGCAGATCGTTCATCCGCTCGCGAATTCTGTGGTGGGCCATCTCGGCGATGACGAAAATACCCGGCGCCACGCCTTTGCCGACCGTGTAGTCAACACAGCCTTTTTGAGACAGCAAACCACCATCTTCGGCCGGGCAAAGCGTTGTGCACAGCGCATCCAGCGAACAGTCCGGGCCGTGCATCCCTGGCTTGTCGGGAACAAGCCCCGTGGCGTTGGCGATACAGGCCATCTCCACCATGGTCTTTGACCCATCCACAAACTCCACCAGCATGCGCGGGTTCATGTTGCGCCGTTCGGCTTCGGCCCGGTAGTCATCGGGCACTGCATCTATGTTGAAGGCATTGTTCTTGCCTTTGCCTGCGGCCACGACGGGGTAGCCGAGCGCCGTGACAAAATCGTAGAGCTCCATCACGGAGCTGGGTTCGTCCCCCGCGCCAACGGTGTAAACCACGCCGGCTTTGCGCGCCTTCTCCTGCATAATGGCCCCGACGGTGACGTCGGCTTCCACATTCATCATGACAAGATGCTTGCCCGCATCGATGGCGGCACATCCAAGCTCCGCCCCTGCATCGGGCCGCCCGGTCGCGTCGATCACCACATCCACCATCGGGTGGGACAGGCCATCATGGGCGTCTTGAACAATGGCGATGCGCCCCTGTTCCACCGCCTTGGTGACAGCGTTTTCGGTCTCGCAGACCACGCCGTGGTCCGCTTCATAGCCCGCAATTTCCATCGCGGGGCCAGCGCTTTGGAGCCTGCGGTCCACGATTGTGGCGATGTCTATGCCCGGCATTTGGCGGATGGCGGTGACCAGATCCGTGCCCATTTCGCCGGCTCCGATGACGCAAACCCGCACCGGCTTGCTGGCATCGGCTCGCGCCTTCAGATCGACGGCCAATCCCTGCGCGGACAACAAGGGTTTGTCGGGTATTCGGGTTTCACCCATTTTGATGATTGGCTCCCCAAGGCGTCGTGGCCCCGCTGACGCGGCGGCCTGTCTTGCACCATCCCTAGCAGCTTCTCACCCCAAGCGTCTTGCCAAATCGGTACCGTTGGAGCCGCGCCCATGCGACCTTTGTTGGACAGGCGGGCGCGAAATTGCGAAGGGGTGTGGGCACATCTATCGCCCCGTTTATTTTCGAAAGCAGCGCATCCGTGGCCACACCCTCATCCTCCACCGCCCCTGAAGCCCCGGCTTTCCGGGGAGATTTTGATCCGCAACACGGCACCTGCGTGGAGATGGCCCCGCTGGTCGCTCGCATCACCGCAAACAACCCTTCGCCCTTCACCTTCCACGGCACCAACACCTATTTGCTGGGCCAAAAAAGCGTCGCTGTGATCGACCCCGGCCCACCGGACGATGCGCATTATGCTGCGATCATCGCCGGCATTGCGGGCCGCGATGTTTCCCACATCATTGTCACCCACACCCATATGGACCACTCACCCTTGGCGCGCCGGTTGGCGGCTGAGACGGGCGCACCGGTGTTTGCCGAAGGGCCCCACCGTCCCGCACGGCCTTTGCAGATTGGCGAGGTGAACCCCCTCGACGCCTCGGCAGACATGGACTTTCAGCCCGATATCGCCGTGACCGAAGCCTCGCGCATCGTGGGAGATGAATGGGAGTTGGTGACCCATCTTACACCGGGCCACACGGCAAATCATGCGGCGTTTTCATTGGTGGACACGGATTTCTTGTTTTCCGGTGACCATGTGATGGCTTGGGCCACCAGCATTGTGGCCCCGCCCGATGGCGCGATGGCGGACTACATGAACTCCCTCGACACGCTGCTGGGCGCGCCGCAGACCACATATTTTCCTGGCCACGGGGGACGGGTGTTTGACGCCCACCGTTTTGTGCGCGCGCTAAAAGCCCATCGGCGCATGCGGGAGCAAGCCGTGCTCGACCAGATTAGGAAGGGCATTCACGAAATTCCCGCCATGGTGGCGATCATCTATCGTCAGACGGACAAGCGTTTGCACCAAGCTGCCGGGCTGTCTGTCCTGGCCCATATCGAAGACCTTGTTGCCCGCGGTGCGGTGGAAACCGATGGCGATGTGCGCATCGATGGGATTTTTCGCGCAGTTTAGGCCCGGCCCTCGCGGTTTAAGCCCTAGCTCCGCGGTTTAAACTACGGCCGCACTAGCCATCGTTGCTCAGGCCTTGGAGCGCCGTATCAAGGTCGGTCATGAATTGGATGATTTGTGCAGCATTGCTGCCCAGATCGTGGGGTCCGATCCGTGAGGCGGACCGCATGTCCACCAGCACGCCGTTTTCCTCCTCCGTCAGCCGCACTACGATGTCGCTTTCAAACCCGAAGATGAAGGAGGTGGCGACCGCTTCAATGATGCGTTCTTCCTGGGGTTCTTCGTCGCCGTCGTTGGCTGAGCCATCCAGTGAACGCCCCACAGGTGAAACGGTTTCAGGCTCTGTATCCGGCTCTTGATCTTCCGAGGATCGGGCAGCCGGGGCGGCAGGTCGAAATGAGGGTCTGGGAATGCGCAAAGGACGGCCCCGCGCGTCTGTCACCGGTTTGGCAAGCAACCCGGAGGCCTCTTCATCGATGGGGGCCTCACCAGGGTCGGTATCGTCGGTCAAAAGCGTCCAATCCCGCTCGGTCATCAGCTCAACCACCGTGGCGAGCACACGGTTCATCCCCATGGGATAGCGACGGGCGGACACTTTGGGATAGGCGATGAGTTGTGCCTGTGCCGCTTCGGCCCCCGGTGGATCCAGCGGGTTCATGCCCTCGGTGCGGTCTGCGATGGCGTTGTCAAATTCCGGCGGGGACTCAAGGTCGGTGGAAATATCATAAAGCGGCGGCAGCGCCACAGCGCTGAAAGCCTGAGCTGCGAAGGGCAGCAGCAAAATGGATGCCAAAACGATGCCGCGCGCAGACCGCAACCCGCCCCGGCGTCCGTAGGTCCAAAGCTCATAGAGCCCCCGGGCACCCAGTGCGAGCGCGGCCAACAGAAGAACAACCCCCAAACCCAGCAGCCAAAACGCCGTCGCCGTTTCAATGTGGTTGAAGCGGTGGCCAACGATAACGATGATCAAGAACGGCAGGCAAAACACCGCGATGGTTTGGCACCATGCGGCCGCCGCCGAGGACGGCCGTTCGATGCGCATCAGGCGTTCGCTATACCCTGCCATGGCGAACTATCGCCGACCCGCGCCGTAAACAGCCATAGGCCAAGCCTTGAGACCAAACCCTTTGGTCTCAAGGGCGACGCGCACAGGAGAAGCGGTGGCCTCGTTAGGCCGTCGGCAGGGTGTAATCGGCAAACTGTTTCCGAAGCTCGGTTTTTTGGATTTTGCCGGTGGCCGTGTGGGGAATTTCCTCCACGAAGGCGACATCATCCGGCATCCACCATTTTGCAATTTTGCCCTGCATATAAGACAGGATCTCTTCGCCCTTCGGCTCCGCCCCCGGCTTTTTGACACAGATGAGGAGAGGGCGTTCGTCCCATTTGGGATGGGTGATCCCGATCACGGCAGCTTCCTGAACGTCCGGATGGCCCACTGCGAGGTTTTCCAGATCAATCGTAGAAATCCACTCACCGCCGGATTTGATCACATCCTTCGCGCGGTCGGTGATTTGCATGTAGCCGTTCTCATCGATGTGGGCGACGTCACCGGTGTCGAACCAGTTGTCATTGTCGAATTGCTCT
>JBCBCT010000064.1:10084-17169 GCA_038530365.1 Pseudomonadota bacterium
GTGATTTTCATCTCAACACCGAAGGGCGCATACCCCTGCTTTTCCTGAATATCGAGGCGGGCATCGCCTTTCAGTGTCCCGTATTCGGGCTTCAGCGAGCCAAGCGTCCCAAGGGGGCTCATTTCCGTCATGCCCCAGGCATGGACAACTTCAACGCCGTAATTGTTCTGGAATTTCTCCGTCATGGCCCGTGGGCAGGCGGAGCCGCCGATCACCACGCGTTTGAGGTAAGGAAGCTCTTTCCCCGTCTCCTCCAGATAGCCCAGCAACATCAGCCAGACAGTGGGCACAGCTGCCGTGAACGTCACTTTTTCCGTGTCGAGTAATTCATAAATTGACGCGCCATCCATCGCCGGGCCGGGGTTCACAACGGTTGACCCGGTGAGGGGTGCGGCCATCGCGATGCCCCATGCGTTGGCATGGAACATCGGGACCACGGGCATGATCGACTCATTTGAGGAAATGTTGAGCGCGTCGGGAAGGCTCGCAATCATCGCGTGGAGCACGTTGGAGCGGTGGGAGTAGACAACGCCCTTGGGATCACCGGTCGTACCGGAGGTGTAGCACATGCCGGCAGCGGTATTTTCATCAAACGTCGCCCAAGCAAAATCGCCATCCACGCCAGCCAGCCAGTCTTCATAGCAGACAAGATCGAGTTTGGAATCTGCCGGCATGTTCGCCGCATCGGTCATTACAATGATGGTGCGCAGCGTCGGTACCTTGGAGGCAATTGCCTCCACGATGGGCAGGAACGACAGGTCCACAAACAGTGCCTTGTCCTCGGCGTGGTTCATGATCCAAGCGATTTGTTCTGGAAACAGCCGTGGGTTGAGCGTGTGATAAATCGCGCCGATGCCCATGATGCCGTACCAGGCTTCCATGTGGCGAGCCGTGTTCCAGCCAAGGGTTGCGATTCGGTCGCCCAATGCAAATCCGTCCCGGGCGAGACCCTGCGAGATTTTCAAAGCGCGGTCGCGAATGTTGGCGTAGTTGGTGCGGGTGATCGGGCCTTCAACGGAGCGCGTAATGATTTCGCGTTTGCCGTGCTGCTTGGCGGCATAGTCGATGATTTTGTGACAAAGAAGCGGCCATTCCTGCATCAAGCCGTGCATGGTATTCCTCCCCGGAAGCGGTTGTGTTGATCTGGGCTTCTTGTGTGAACGAGCCCTTTTGAATTGGCATACGAAAGCACGGGCCTTCGCGTCCCTATCATTTGGGCAAAATTCGGGGGCTTCGCAACCGTCAAAAAGCGATTTAGCATGGGCTTGAAAGCCGCAACATCGCGCAAAAATCGGGAGCTTTTGCCATGTCCGTCCCCCTCAGCAATGTTCAAGTGCGTGACCTGGAGGCCGTTCTTCACCCTTATTCACCGCTGCACAAATTGCGCGATATGGGGCCAACGATCATGTCCCACGGCAAAGGTGTCCATATCTACGACACCCAGGGCAAAGAATATATCGAGGGCATGGCGGGGCTTTGGTGCACCGGCCTTGGTTTTGGCAACGAGGAGATGGTGGAAGCCGCCAACCGGCAGATGCAAGCGCTGCCCTACTATCACCAGTTCAGCGGGCGCGGCACGGAACCGGCCATTGAACTGGCAGAAAGGCTAAAGGAACTGGCCCCGGTTCCCATTTCTAAAGTGTTTTACACCTCCAGCGGTTCGGAAGCGAACGACACTCAGATCAAGCTGGCCTGGTACTACAACAACGCCATGGGTCGCCCCAAAAAGAAAAAGATCATCTCGCGCATCAAAGCCTATCACGGCGTAACGATGATGGCTGCCTCTCTGACGGGCTTGCCCTACAACCACATGGATTTCGATCTCCCATTTGACGGCATTCTCCACACCGAATGTCCGCACCATTACCGTTTTGGTCCGGGGGAAACTGAAACGGAATTTGTCGCCCGTTTGGCAAAAACGCTGGAAGAACTCATCGACAAAGAGGGCGGCGACACGATTGCAGCCATGATCGCCGAGCCGGTCATGGGGGCCGGTGGCGTGCTTGTTCCACCGTCGGGCTACTTCGAGGCGATCCAGCCGATCCTGAAAGAGCACGACATCCTGTTGATCGATGATGAGGTCATCAACGGGTTTGGGCGAACCGGCGAATGGTGGGGCTGCCAGAGCCACGGCATGGTGCCGGACATGATTTCAGCGGCCAAACAATTAACCTCCGCCTACGCCCCCTTGGGGGCCGTGATGATTCCTGAATTCATGATGGAGGCGTTGGAGGCGCAGTCCGCCAAGATCGGGACCTTCGGCCACGGCTATACCTACGGCGGCCATCCCCTCGGCTGCGCATTGGGGGTGAAGGCCATCGAGATTTATCAGCGGGACAACATCGTCGGGCAGGTGCGCCACATGACGCCGCTGTTTGAAAAGCGTCTTGCTGCCCTGGCCGATCATCCGCTGGTGGGTGAGGTGCGCAATTCTGGCCTTATGGGAGGTGTTGAATTGGTGGCCGACAAAGATACGCGGCGTGCCTTCAACCCAAAGGACGGCGTCGGTCCGCAATGCGCTGTGTTTTGCCAACACCATGGCGCAATTTTACGCCCCATCGGGGACACGATCGCCCTCTGCCCGCCCATGATCATTAAAGAACATGAACTCAACGAACTGTTCGACCGTCTTGAACGCGCCCTCAACGACACCCTCGATTGGGTGACGCGGGAGGGTTTGCAGGCGGCCTAGGCGTTTTTCCACGACAACAGCGTTGCGAGCGCCCCTGTTGGTTTGGCTTCTTCCAGAGGAATGTCATCCAAAAACACTTCCCCCGTGCTGCCGTCGAGCGAAATGATATCGCCCACGCCGAGTGACCCTCCGGGAAAGACGCATTCTCCCTCTTGAGGTTTGATGCGCAGACCCATAGCCGCGGTGATGCAGGGTTTCGCCATACCGCGGGCGACCACGGCGGCATGGCTGGTCATGCCGCCACGGCTGGTCAAAACGGCAATTGCAGCATCCATGCCATGAACGTCCGACGGACTGGTTTCGGGGCGAAGGAGAATGGCCGGTTGGCCCACAGCTTTGGCTTCGAGCGCCGCTTCGGAGGTAAAGACCACCGGTCCGGACACAGCGCCCGGCGAGGCCGGCAGACCTTTAACAACGGGGCGTGTGCCGTCGGGGACTGCCAATCGGTTGACCAGCATCGGCGCGAGCAACTCATCGCTGCATCGGTTGATGGCTTCTTCTTTGGAAATGATCCCAGTCTCCGCCATATCCACCGCGATGGCGAGCGCAGCCTTGGGCGAGCGCTTTCCTGTCCGGGTTTGCAACAGGAAAAACGCGCCCTGTTCCACCGTAAATTCAATCTCTTGCATGTCGCGACGGTGGATTTCCAACTGCTTGCCCACGGCGATTAACTGGTCAAAAGCGTCCGGCAGGGTGCGTTCCATGGAGGGTTGGTCGGAGGCCATGCGAACGCGGGAGGCTTCGGTCAGTTCCATCGGTGTACGGATGCCCGAAACGACCTCTTCCCCCTGGGCTTGGGGCAAATATTCGCCAAACGGCGTGTTTTCACCGGTGGATGGGTTGCGGGTGAAATAAACCCCAGTGCAGGAGCGCGCATCGCGATTGCCAAACACCATTTGCTGGATAATCACCCCCGTGCCGCCGCTTTGCGACACCGAATGCATGTCGCGATAGCGGCGCGCACGGCTGGTGTTCCAGGATGCAAACACCGCCATGACCGCGTTTTCCAACCGCTCCGATGCTGGCCGCGCGACAAAGCCGGGATGGCTGTCCTCGATCATCGTTTCAAAGGCGGTGCAGACCGCAATTAGCAGATCCAGCGGAAGATCGGAGACGGCATCTTCACGGGCTTCACTGAGCGCTTCTTCGATGATGAGTTCAAAGTCATCCGCCGGCACGTCCAGCACAACCTGCGCGTGGCTTTGAAGCGAACGACGATAGTTGTCCCAACAAAAGGCCGGGTTTTCGTGGTCGGCAGCCCATGCCTCACAGATCGAGCGCGTGAGGCCGACATTGAGCACGGTGTCCATCATTCCCGGCATGGAAACGGCACCGCCGGAGCGCACCGAAACGAGCAGCGGTTTGTCACCGTTTTCAAACGACAGCCCGGAGGTTGCCTCCACATGCTCCAAGCCGGTTGCGAGTGCATTGCCCACCCGCGCCTTGAACGCCTCTTTATCCGCATCCAGCGCCGCCACGGCCTCCGCGCCAACAGAAACCGGGAAGATAAATCCTGGCGGAACCGGAAGTCCAAGACGGGCCATATCGACAAGCCCCGCGCCCTTAGATCCCAAAGCGTATGCATCCGGCGACGGCAGCGTTGCGACGTTTCCACCGGCTGCAAAGGGGACGAACGGCAAAGGTTCGATGTCAGAAAAATTGGCCATGGACGATAACTACAAAGGAACGCGCGGGCGAGCGTGTACGGTATAGGGGAAAGACTAACCCCAAAACCCTCCTAAGTGTTGAACATCATACCCCAAGCGCAGTGGCGTTGGCGCTTTGGGCTCACTCCTTGGCATCATCCTTTGGGGAAATAATCGGTCAATTCACCCTCGCGGAAAACATCGGTGGTTGCGCAGTGCAGCGCCCCACCAAAGGCATAGGCATCGCGAAATGGGATCGGCAGCACTTCAAGCCCCAGCTTATCGAACTGCTCCATCTGGTTTACTTCGCTTGCCTCCACGCAGACGGTTTTTTCATCCACCATTAGCACGTTCATCGACAGCCAAACCGATGAGTAGCACAGCGGCGGTGGCGTGTTGTGGGCCGGGCGCGCAGCGTCGATGATCTGCCAATCATTGCGGGCAAAAAAGGCGCGCTGGTCGTCCGGTAAGCGGCGCTCCGGGTTGTTGATGATCAGACCGGGACGGATCGGCGTGAATGTCGCATCAATGTGGATGGGATAAGGATCGCCTGGAAAGTTGACGGCGGTGACGCGGTGGTCGGGATAATGGCGGCGCAACCAGTCAATGCCCTTAAGATTGGTGGTGAAACCGTGCTGCACAATCAGGTCTTTGCCGAAGCGCAAAACGTCGGCGGCATCAAACAGCGGCTCTTCCTCCGTGGTCACGAAGAACTTGTCCGCCGTCCATTCCAGCCGTTTTTCCACGCCAATCGTGTCGGCGAGATAGTCAGGCCGGTAGGACGCATCCGTCATGCGGGGTTTGGGCGCGGCGGTGTGCCGGAAGCCCGGGTCATCCTCAAAATAGCGCTGCATGAGCGGGCGATAACAAAGATATTCGAAAAAGCGGCAACGGTAGCTCATCGTCGCTTCCAACATTTCCTTGCCTACGGTGAGAATGACGTCACGCGGCGGCATGCAGCCGAAGGAGGACGGATTTTTCCAATCCGGCGTGGACACCGGCTCTGAAAATGCGATGGGGGTCGGCCGGTCAACCCGAACGCCGCGGGACCGCAGGACCTTGGCAAAATTGTCGAGTTGTTCGTTCGCCTTGTCGACGGTCTCCTGGGTGCGGGGGCCCCACTGTCCTTTCATGTCGGAATCTTCCGGCACCTTCGCGTCCAAGGCCGGTTCGCCGGGGGGGATCATGCAGCCATCGGCCACCCCAACGATCACGTGTTTGAGAGGGGACCATTCGTCCCAGGATTTCACAACAGCGGGTGTATCCACGCCCAAAATGGGGTCCAAGTTGGGTTTTGGTGTTTCAAACATGGCAGGTCTGGTCCGTAATCGTGCGTAGTTTGGCTGGCTTTAGGGGAAATCCAGCCGTGATGGAAATTCAAAAGCGACCCACGATGCGCCTGCAATGTCGGTGCGGGAGAAAACGCCCACCGCTCCCCACTTGACCCCCAGTGTGGGACGGGCAAACTCGCTTCATGGTGGAGCCAATTCGATTTTCATTAAACGGAAACCCCGTCGAAGCGGCGTGCCGCGCCGACGTGACGGTGCTCGAATATTTGCGTTTGCACGCGGGTTTGACGGGCACCAAAGAGGGATGCGCGGAGGGCGATTGCAGTGCCTGTTCCGTGCTGTTTGCAGCGACGCCAACTGTGGACGGAACAGAAAGCCAGCTAAAACCGGTGAACTCCTGTATCCTGTTGATGGGGCAAGTGGACGGCGGCGCTTTGGTGACCGTGGAGGGCCTTGCGGCCAGTGCCCAAGGCGGCCATCCGGTTCAGCAGGCCATGGCCAAGAACGGCTCGTCCCAGTGCGGCTTTTGCACCCCGGGCATCGTGACGGCTCTGGCAGGATTGTTGGAAAACAATGCAAGCCCCAGTGAAGCCGAAATCCACGACGCGCTGGCTGGCAATCTGTGCCGCTGCACCGGATATCGGCCGATCGTGGAAGCGGCATTCGCCGCCGCATTGGAGAACAAGCCAGCTTTGCCCGCCACCGTTTCCAAACCGTCTGTCAGCGCGGGCCAGGACGAAAGCCGGTTTCTGCGCCCTTCATCCCTGGATGAACTGCAACGGATGCGCCGCGATGATCCCGAGGCTGTCCTGTTGGCTGGTGGTACGGATTTGTCCTTGGACGTTGCCCACGCCCGCAGTCGTTGGCCGCTGGCGATTTTGACGAACGGCGTAGCAGATCTGCGCGCGATCTCTGAAACGGACAGCGCCATCACATTCGGCGCGGCGGTTACGTGGGACGAGATGCTGCCAAGCCTCTCAGCCCATTGGCCGAGCTTCGCGACGCTGGTGCGTCGGTTCGGCTCCGCCCAGATCCGCGCCGTGGGAACCCTGGGCGGCAATCTCGGCACGGCTAGTCCCATCGGTGATGGCGCACCTTCGCTGATCAGCCTTGGCGCACAGATCACCCTTGCCGGGTCTGAGGGGCAACGCAGCCTTCCCCTAGAAGACTTTTTCCTCGACTACCGGAAAACCGCCTTGTCTAAAGATGAAATCATCGCAGGCATCACGGTGCCAAAACTCCGGGCCGATCAACAGTTTCGCGTTTACAAAGTCTCCAAGCGCTACGACCAGGATATTTCCACGGTCTGCGGTGCCTTTTGCGTGGCTGTGGAAAATGATCGCATCACCGAAGCCCGCATCGCCTATGGCGGTATGGCCGCTGTGCCCATTCGGGTTGGAGCGGCGGAGGCCGCTCTGTTGAACCAGCCACTGTGCGAGCCTTCCATGGAAGCGGCGG
>JBCBCT010000065.1:0-16975 GCA_038530365.1 Pseudomonadota bacterium
ATTGGTAATGAAGAGGTCGGGAGTTCAAATCTCCCCAACAGCACCATTTTCCTTGAACCTGTGACATGGCTGTAGCTTGGTCTGCCGCCGTTTGGTGGGGTTTGTTTCCTGGCTTTTTTTTAATCCAGTTCAAACTTTAAGCCCGCTCGAGCGCTATCGCTATGCCTTGGCCGACGCCAATGCACATTGTTGCCAGGGCGTATGTCTTTTGTTGGTGCGCTAGTTCCAGCGCTGCTGTGCCAGTGATCCGCGCGCCGGACATGCCCAGCGGATGGCCAAGCGCAATGGCCCCGCCGTTTCTGTTCACCCGTGGATCATCGTCGGCCATGTCGAGTTGGCGCATCGTGGCCAAGGCCTGGGCGGCGAAGGCCTCGTTCAATTCAATGACACCAAAATCCTGCGGCTTGAGGCTCACATGTTTCATCAGCTTTTGTGAGGCCGGAACCGGGCCGATGCCCATGATGCGGGGGGCGACGCCGGCGGTGGCTCCCCCCATCACCCGTGCGATGGGAGTGAGGCCGTGGTCTTTAATGGCCTGCTGCGACGCGACAAGAAGTGCAGCCGCACCGTCATTCACGCCCGACGCATTGCCTGCCGTTACGGTTCCCCCCTCGCGAAACGGCGTTTTGAGGGATGCGAGTTTTTCCAGCGATGTTTGGCGCGGGTGCTCATCGTGATCAACGATCACGGGATCGCCCTTGCGTTGCGGGATTGTGACGGGACTGGTTTCCTGCGCCAAGCGACCGTTTGCTTGTGCCTGTGCCGCCTTATCCTGCGAGCGTAGGGCAAACGCGTCTTGGTCTTCCCGTGACACACCAAAATCTTCGGCCACGTTCTCACCCGTTTCCGGCATGGAATCGACGCCGTACTGGGCCCGCATCGCGGGGTTGATGAAACGCCAGCCGATGGTCGTATCGAAAATTTCCGCTTGGCGCGAGAACGCCGTTCCGGCTTTTGGCATGACGAACGGCGCGCGGCTCATACTCTCGACGCCACCGGCCACAATCAAGTCAGCTTCGCCACATTTTATGGCGCGGGCGGCCGTGATCACCGCATCCATTCCTGAGCCGCACAGACGGTTCATCGTGGTGCCGGGCACAGTGTCGGGCAAGCCGGCCAGCAACAGCGCCATGCGGGCGACGTTTCGATTGTCTTCCCCCGCTTGGTTGGCGCAACCGTAGATCACCTCATCCACAGCGGCCCAATCGAAGGGATGGTGGCGCATCAGAGCCTTGAGTGGCGCGGCCCCAAGATCGTCGGTGCGAACGGCGGACAACGAGCCCCCAAAGCGTCCGATGGGTGTTCGGGTGTAGGCACAGATGTAAGCGTCGTTCACGGTGGGCTCCTGGCGATTCCAGTCAGTTGTGGCCCTATGAAGTGGCAGTTTCGCGCCGCACGCAACCCGTCTGCAGCATGTATGGCACGTCGGGGCGGCGATCAGGGCGCCGATAGAGGGCAGCGATAGGGGGCGCGAAAAAAAATCAGCGCGATGCCCTGCTCGGCCCCATCATGTCAGTTCGTCGGCCCAGGGCGGATTTGCTCCGGCCCGGCAACAGGTCACTGCAGCAACTTGAACGGCCTTTTCGACCGCCGGGGTAAGTTGGCTAAGACTGGCGGCGCTCAAGGTCTCCTTCGACAGCAAGCCGGCTTCCCGCAATCCCGACAGAAAGCCGGCGTTAAAGGTATCCCCGGCTCCAATTGTATCGACAACCGTGGTGGCTTGCGCGGGAATGGTCGTTTCGCCGTCACGGGTATAGACGTCGACGCCGTGGGCTCCTTTGGTGACCAAAACCACCGCCGCAGTCCCGGCAAGCCAATCGCGCACCAATGCATCAGGGGCCTGCGCATCGGGGGCCTGCGCTTCAGAGGTGTGGCCCTTCGCCAGCCAAGCGAGATCTTCGTCAGACACTTTGATGATGTCAGCCATGGCGGCCATGCGCGAGATGCGCCCGCGAAAGGCGGTCTCATCCTGCACGAAGTTTTGGCGAATATTGGGATCAAAAGAGATCAAACGGTGCCGCTCGCGCCGCATCAAGGCTTCGTAGGTCGCGCCGCAGGGGTCGGGAATGAGGCAGATACCGCCAAAGTGCAGGCAATCCACATCGGCTGGAATTTCGGGCAATGCGCGCTCTTGGAACAAGCGGCCCGCAGAATTTTCATCAAAGAAACTGTAGCTGGCGTGTCCGTCCGTGAGTTTCACAAATGCCAGTGTTGTTGGCTGGGGCGAGTGGACGACCAGGGCCGTGCTCACGTTGGAGGCCGCAAGGGCAGCCATGAGTTGGTCGCCAAAAAGGTCTTGCGACAAGGACGTGACGAGACCTGCCGCCTCCCCCAAGCGTCCCAGGGCAATGGCGGTGTTGAAGTGCGCGCCGCCGGGAACGGGCAAATAGACATCATCGCCCTCCGGCAAGTTCCGGGGCACCATATCGATCAGCGCTTCGCCGCAGGTCACAATCATCGCCTGACCCTCAAACCTCCGGTTCAGTTTCACCTACGGGATCGTCTGCGGGGATGGCGTAACTGCCCTTCAACCAGGCCCCAAGATCGAGGTCCGCGCAGCGCTTGGAGCAAAACGGGCGGACCGAATGCACCGCAGCCTTGCCGCATTGGGGACATCGGGCGCCGGCTACTTTCACAGGCTGCGAGGAAGCGGATGCGGAATGAGCCATGGCGCGCCTTATTTATGTTGCAACAAAGGGATTGGGCTTGGGTTAGAGCGCTCGGGCACCAAACTGCGGTCGGCCCGTCTTGCGTTGCTCCAACCCTAACCTTGGACCGTCAGCCAATTGAAGTGGATTGGATAACCCTCACCCTCCAACAGCGCACCGGTTTCAAATAGCGGCAGCCCGACAACGCTGGTGTAGGACCCTTGCAGTTTCATGATAAACGCAGCCGCAATGCCCTGAATGGCGTAGCCCCCGGCTTTGCCGCGCCATTCCCCCGAAGCAAGGTAGCTTTCAAACTCATCCGTTGACAGTTTCTTGAACCGCACCTTGGTCTCCACAAGCCGGTGGCGCGCGGCACCTTTGGCATTGATCAAGGTGAGGCCCGTGTGCACACGGTGGGACCGCCCGGACAGAAGGCGGAGACAGGTTGCGGCTTCGTCCAGCATTTCCGCTTTCGGCAAAACCCGGCGGCCAACGCTGACCACCGTGTCTGCGCCGAGCACCATGGCATTGGTGTCTTCGCCGGCCTCTTTCAGCCGTTCATAGGCCAGCTCCGCCTTCGTGCGGGCCAGCCGTTTGGCGAGGGACCGCGGGGCTTCCGCCTTTAACGGCGTTTCGTCGGCGTCTACGGGTTTGAGTTGATCCGGTTCAATGCCGATTTGCTGGAGAAGCGCCAAGCGTCGCGGCGAACCGGATGCCAGGATCAATTTGGGATGGGTCGCCATGGTCTCGTCTCGGCCAACAGTCGAGGTCGCGCGCTAAAGTTCGAGCCGCTGTTCGATCAGTTCTGTCAGATCATTTGAAGCGGTAGGTGATGCGGCCCTTGGTGAGGTCGTACGGTGTCATCTCTACCAGGACCTTGTCGCCTGCTAAAACGCGGATCCGGTTTTTGCGCATTCTACCTGCGGTATGGGCAATGATTTCGTGATCATTTTCGAGTTTGACGCGAAACGTCGCGTTGGGGAGCAATTCGCTCACGGTGCCCGGAAATTCCAGAACTTCTTCTTTCGCCATGCGGTGCGATTATCCTGCTGTGTGTCGGTTCAAAGCCAGATGCGGCGTGAACTTTGGTGAGTTTGTGTCGAGCAAAAACCAAGAAAGCCGCCCGATGGTCTTGGCCAGAATAGGGGTAACGCAATAGCGTCACCCTAGCCGACTTTGGGCGGAACCTAACGGCAAAGATTTGATTTGTGAACCGCCGCAACCCGGATCGCGATTTGAAGGGCCAACTGTGCCGATCTAGCCACGATGGAAGTCGCCAAAACGGGCCACAATATCGGCCAGCAAGCGGTCTCGCACATCGCGATATGCGTCCAACCGTTGTTCGCGGCTGCCCTGCACGACGGTGGGGTCGGCGGACGGCCAATAACCGATCTCGTCGGCATCAATTATCTCTTTGGCCAGCGCCACGTGGTGGGCGGTGGGCGAAAGCGTGATGATCACGTCAAACCAGCTGTCTTCCAGATCCTCCAGCGCCTGGGGTGGGCGGGCATGGAGGTGGATATCCATCTCTTCCATAACAGCATCAACAAACGGGTCCGGCGTTCCTGTCTTAACCCCGGCGCTGGCCACAAACATGCGGTTTCCGTAGCGCGCGCGGGTCATGGCTTCGGCCATGGGGGAGCGAATGATGTTGTGATTGCACACAAACAGGACGGAGGTTGGGTTCTCCACCTGCTTTTCAGCGTCGGGCGAAGGGGCGGTTTCGGACGTGTTTTCCTCGCTCACGCTATCAACCCCGCCAATGCAACACACAAATGAGGGTGAAAAGCCGCCGCGCGGTGTCGAAGTCCACTTCAATTTTGCCTTTCAGGCGATCCTGGAGCGTTTCAGAGCCTTCGTTGTGCAAACCACGGCGCGCCATATCGATGGCTTCAATCTGGCTTGGCGAAGCTGACTTGATGGCATCGTAGTAGCTCTCACAGATCTGGTAGTATTCTTTCACGATGCGGCGGAAGGGCGTGAGCGAGAGGATATGGGTGGCGACGGCCTCGTCTTCGGCATCCTTGATGTCAAACACCAAACGCTGCTCAACCACGCCAAGGCGCAGGCGATATTCTGCGGCAGCAGCACTGGAATGGCCCACGGGCCAAAAAAAGTTGGCTTCCAAAAGGTCGAAAATCGCCACCGCCCGCTCGTGCTCAATGTCCGGATTGGCCCGACCAATCGTTGCCTCGTCCAACACAACGTCGATCAGCACCGCCGCCTCGGGGCGGTGAGCTTGATTTTGATCGGTTGCTGGATCGGCGTTTTGATCTGGTGGAGCGGTCATGAACGGCTTTTAGACGGGGCTTGTGGCAAACACATCAAAGAGGACGGCGAAGTGGACATCACGGCTGGTTTTCAAATCCCATGGCGCGGGCGGGAACGGGCTTCCCATGCGCCACCGAGATCCGTCAGGCGAATTTCGATACATTCAACAGCAACACGCATCGCCGCGCCACCGGCAAACGTCAATTCGATTGTGCCGCCAGGATCATCCTCATCCTGGCTTTCATGAAAGGCGATCGTCAGGAGGGACAAAACGGCTTGCGGATCGTTTCGGTCCATTCCGGACGATGCCACACCGGTGACATGGGCTACGTGCAGCGCTGCCCGCCGCCTTTCGTGACTTTTGAAAAGCCAACGCTGTGCACCGGGGGCCTCCCAGGCGAAGCGGTTGGCCGGTATCACAAGGCTTTTCGCCTTGGGTTCAAACACGATCTCGCTTGGCCGTATCACCGCGTCTTGCGCATGGGCCGACAGCACCAAGAGGTCTTCAGCGTCCATGGCCGCAAGCTTTAAAATGTCTGGCATGGTTTTGGATCAGCAGCCGGGGGCAGGGAAAACAATCAAATCAAGCAAAAAGCAGCGCACCACCTTCGTCGAACCAGAGCGTTCTTAAACCCAAAAGCAGCGCTTTGATGGCGATGCCCTTTTGGTAAGCGCGTTGCCTTCAGCGCGCAAGAGACACGCAACGGGCTGGACAACGGATTGATAGGGTCAGCGCAGTCTAGTGTCATGATGTATCCTTGTGGCACGCGTCTGCCCGCCGCGCTTCCCTGATGCTCGTCGCACTTTGGAGGTGCTCCGGCAGCGCGACGATTCTTTATCGCGGCTTGTTTTTGAAAATTGGCCTAATTGCGCGCGGAAATCTGGCCCCACGAGATTCCCATCTTTCCGCTTTGCTTGCGCCGCCTTTTCTGTAGGCTGCTCGAAGGTCGCACCGTCACAAAACGTTCATGAACCCGCTCTCCAGCGGTCTTGCAACACAAGCGGGAAACCGAGGCGGGAAACCAAGACTGACTGTAGGGCAATCGTCTGCCCATCATATCTTCTCACCAGTCGATATGGCGGCGCGGTAAAAATAAGGCCCGTTCAACAGCGGCGCGCGCCGCGAGGGAGACTATGAGCATGAAACTTTTGAAAAACCTGGCGATGACCCTGGCGGGTGCCGCCGCCCTGTCCGGTGTGGTGACCACCGCATCTGCAGACGGCCATCTTAAAGAAATCACCGTGGCTTACTTCACCGAATGGCCCACCCCCAACCAGTACGCCCAGGCCAACAAGCTCTATGAAAAAGAGCTCGGCATCAAAGTGAACTGGGTGGCCTTTAAGGCCGGTACGGCGATGTCTGCGGCTATGGCATCGGGCGATGTGCAAATTTCGTTCAGCCAAGGCGTAACACCGTTCCTCGTCGCCACTGCCGGTGGTCAAGACCTGCAAATTGTCGACGTTGCCGTGTCTTACTCCGACAACGACAACTGCGTGGTTCGCGCAGAACTCGAAATCGACAAGACCAATGTTGCTGAGAAGCTCAAAGGCAAGAAAGTGGCCGTGCCGCTGGGCACCGCTGCCCATTCCGGCTTCCTGGCGCAGATGAAGCATTTCGGCATCAACGAAAGCGATCTGACGATCGTGGACATGAAGCCTGCCGATTCCGCCGCCGCTTTCACACAGCCCAACACCGATCTTGCCATGGCCTGCGGCTGGGGCGGTTCGCTGCGCAAAATGAAAGAAGCCGGCAACCCGATCATCGAAGGCGCTGAAAAAGAAGCTGTCGTTGGGAAGGTCTTTGACGTTACGTCAATCCCCACCGAGTTTGGCGAAGAAAACCCGAAACTCCTCGCGAAGTTTCTGGCGCTTACCGCAAAAATGAATGCGGAATACGCGAAAGACCCGGCACCCATGATGGACGGGATCGCCAAAGAAGCCGGCATGGACATGGAAGCCACGAAAGCTGTCATCGGCACCTTCGTATTCCCGGACGTTGCTACCCAGCTTTCCGACAAATGGATGGCCGGTGGCGTTGCCCAGTACCTGACCGACTCGGCGGCCAAACTTGAAGAAGCAGGCAAGATCAAAGCGTTGCCGGATTACTCTGCGCTCGTGAACGCATCTTACCTGGACGCTGCTTCCAAAATGTAAGCTGACGGGCCCGCAATTTTTGGGGCCCTTGGGGCGTGGCATCGCAACGGTGCCGCGCCTTTTTTATGAACACTGCTCTTTTTTCCAAATCTCAAAGTGAGGCGCGGCCATGGATGGATTGAATATTGAAGGGGTCTCCATGACCTTCGATTTGCCCGGAGGCGGGCAAGTGGTGGCGCTGAAAGACATCAATCTGGAGATTTCCGAAGGGCAGCTCCTGTCGGTGTTGGGCCCATCGGGGTGTGGCAAGACCACACTCTTGAACATTTTGGCCGGATTTTTGGCCCCCACTGGCGGTGCCGTCACCCTCAACGGTGCAACCGTGAAAGGCCCCGGGCCGGAACGTGGCATGGTGTTTCAACACGGCGCACTGTTTGAGTGGATGAACGTCAACAAAAATATCGGCTTTGGCCCGCGCATGAAGGGCATGCCCTCCTCCGAGATCAAAACCCGGGTGGACGAACTGCTCGACATTGTGGGTTTGCAGGAGTTTGGCGAGAAGATGATTTACGAACTCTCCGGCGGCATGCAGCAGCGCGTGGCGCTGGCGCGCTGTTTGGCCAACGACCCTGACGTTATCTTGATGGATGAACCCCTTGGCGCGCTGGATGCGTTGACGCGCGAAAAAATGCAAAGCCTCGTGCTCGATATTTGGAAGAAAACTGGCAAGACCATCATCCTGATCACTCACTCAGTGGAAGAGGCGCTCCTGTTGGGGGAACGGCTTTTGGTGATGGCACCGCGCCCCGGGCGCGTACACAAGGAATACAACCTTCCGTTTGCAGAATTGGGCGTGGGCGCCGACCTTCGCGAAATCAAACGACACAAAGACTTTGGCCCGACCCGCGATGAAATCCTCACCATGATTTGGAACATGGAAGAGGAAATCATGGGCCGGACGGAACAGGCGTAAGGGGGCGCGGGATTATGGCTGATAACGCAGAAAATGCCGGCTTCTTTGCAACCTGGTTTAGCCCGAAAATGGAAGACTGGTCGGAGTTTGGCAGCCAATTGGTGGACCTGGGCGGCACGGTCATTTGGATGATCACCGGTTTGGTCGTCATCTTTGGCGGCTTTGTTTTGGTGGCTATGTTGGTCAGCTTTGCCTACGGCGCGCTGGGGTTTGGCAAAAAACCACCCAAGGGCATCAACCGGCTCAAGACCATCAAATTTGGTGATGAAAGCACGGTCATATCCAATGGCTTTGCGGCCATTGCATCCTTGGTGACGATCTTTGTTTTGTGGTGCTTGGCCACCGGCTCAAGCCTTTTGCCGATCAGCCTTCCGACCCCCTATAATGGCGATGCGGCCTTCACCTACACGCTGCAAAACGAAGCCGGAGACACCAGCACCGCCAAGGTGCTGTTGAAGGTTCACCCGTTTGAAGACAAGTCCGCAAAACCCGCTGAGGTTGAACCCGTCAGTGCCGAGAGCATCGCCCAGCCGGACAGCTATGCCGTCGCCGAACGCCGTCGCCTGGTGACCCGCGTTCTGCGCAACGATGCGGGCTATAAAGAAGCCGGGTATAAGATCGTCGCCATCGACGGAAAGCCCATCCAGCCACGCAGCCAGGTGGAGACATCGTGGGGTGTTGTGGCGATGCTCGGCGGTGGTTCACTCCAGGTGCGCCCCGATGTGGGCCTGACGATGGACCCGCTTTACCTGCCCACGCCGGAAGGTGTGTGGAAGCGGTTCACCCAACTCCACAAGGATGGCTACCAGAACACCAGCCTTTGGATTCACCTGTTGTGGTCCCTCGCCCGCGTGATCGTTGGCTTTGCACTGGGGTGTCTTATCGGCATTCCGCTTGGCTATGCGGTGGGCCTTGCCGGCTGGTTCCGCGGTTGGTGGGACCCGATTGTCGAGTTCATGCGGCCCATCCCGCCGCTGGCACTTATTCCGCTGGTCATTATCTGGTTCGGTATCCGGGAGCCCGGTAAAATTGTGCTTCTGTTCCTCGCAGCGCTTTGGATCATGATCATCGCCACCCGCGCGGGCGTCTCCGGCGTCAACATCGCGAAGGTCCACGCCGCCTATTCGCTGGGCGCGCGCAAGTGGCAAGTGCTGATGCGGGTGATCGTTCCCAATTCCCTGCCGGAAATATTCACCGGCGCCCGCGTCGCCATGGGCGTGTGTTGGGGCACGGTGGTTGCCGCAGAATTTCTTGGCGCTGAAAAAGGCATCGGAATGATGATTTCAACGGCCGCCAGTTTCACGCAAACCGATATTGTCATCATCGGTATTACACTCATCGGCATTGTGGGCGCGATGATCGAAATCATCATGCGCTACCTGGAACGCTGGCTCGTCCCCTGGAAAGGCCGGTCGTAAACGGCCAATACTCGCCTCTTTATTTCGGTTAGTTGCGCTTCATAGCGTATTAACCACACGCATTTACCATGAACTTCGATCGGCGCGGCATGGCGGCTGCGCCGGCACCCAATTTTGTTTTGCGTATGGGTGGTTTTGGTTGTGCGTATTTTACGACTTTTTGTCGTGCCGCTTTGTATTGCGGTGTCGACGATATTTGTCCCCTCTTCGGTGTTGGCGGCCTGTGGTCCAGGCGCTTTGGGCACCGAACGAACGATCTCCCTCGATCCTCTCAAGGTGCGCAGCGTTTCGGGACGGGAGCGCATTTTGGGCCTTAAGCCCAAGGAAGTCATTTTAACGTTCGATGATGGACCCGTGCCGGGGCGGTCCACCAAAATCCTCGATGCTCTTGCCGCAGAGTGCGTGAAAGCCACGTTCTTTTACGTTGGCAAGATGGCGCGGGCTTACCCCGATATCGTTCGGCGCGTGATCCGCGAGGGGCACACCCTCGCCCACCACACCCAAAGCCACGAGAAGCTGCCCAATCACAACAACAAGCGCATTCGCAGCACGATACAGCGGGGCATCACGTCGTTGGAAAAAGCAGCCTACGGGGCGCGCGGGAAGCGGATGAAGGTACCCTATTTTCGCTACCCCTATTTGGCGCGCAACAAGCGGACCGACCGCGTGGTGCGCAGTTTGGGTTTGATCCATTTTGGTGCCAATATCGACGGGCATGACTGGAAAAAAGTTACCGCCAATGCCGTCCACGACCGTGTGATGCGGCGTCTTCGAGCCGAGGGGAAAGGCATTATCCTGCTGCACGACCTCCAGCATAAGACGGCTAAAATCATGCCCCGGCTGCTGCGCAGCATGAAGCGGGAAGGCTATAAGATCGTGCACCTGGTGGCACCCGGCAGCACGGCGCCCGATGAACCGTGGTTGATCGCCGGTGGGAAGACCCGCTCCGCGATCCCGCCAACCAGAGTAACAGGCGGCCCAACCAAAACGACGCCATCCGGGGTCAAGGAAATTGACATGGCGGCCATCGACCGGATGGCGAACGCAGCCCTGGCGGATCAAAGCAAGCGCAAGGCGAACCACCGGTCATCAACACAAAAGCGGCAGACCGCACAAGCGCCGAAGGCGCGTTCAGCGAAAGTGCTTCGTGTATCGGAAGATGCGGCCCGGCGCTCTGCGCTTCAGCTTTCCCAAGGCAACAGGGTTGGTCGTCAAGGGACCCCGCCACCAGCATCCAAATCACCGCGCATTCAAAACCGCCCCATGCCCAATGTTATGGTGTTGCGCATCCCGACTGTTCGTGATGATGCCCCCGCCTCGGCCAAGCAAAAGAGCTACCATAAGCGTTTCGCCAGTCTCGCTGCCAAATCAGCCTTTGGCTCCGCCACCCGATCAGCGAAGCGCATCAAAGTGCCCAAACCGGCCTCCCGCCAAGGGTCGAAACGCGCGAAGCCAACACTGAACGTCAAAGGTTGGAAGCTGCGCCCATCACAATGGATCTTGCGCTGACGCGCAGTGGGGATCCTGCGCTGACGCGGTTCGGCAGCGGGTCAAGCCCCGCTTATCTGCCCGGTTGGTTTGCGCGTGTTTTTAGATTTGGGTAGGAGGGCGACAGCGCACTCTTTGCATCTGAAGTCCCATGCAAAACCACCTTTATGATGGGCTGTTGGCCCAGGCTGATCCTGAGCGGCAGTTTGCGCTGATACCGGGGGATCCAGGTGCGACGCCGCCCGTCAAGGACCGTTATTATAGTTACGCCCATGTCCACGATGTCTCGGCGCGGTTTGCCAATCGGTTGGTTTCGTTTGGGGTGAACGTCGGCGACCGGGTGGCGGTTCAGGTGCCCAAAAGCCTTGAAGCGATCATGCTGTATTTGGGAACGGTGCGGGCGGGGGCTGTGTTTTTGCCGTTGAACACCGCCTACACGGCATCAGAAGTACGCTATTT
Source organism: Pseudomonadota bacterium (assembly GCA_038530365.1). GTDB lineage: Bacteria > Pseudomonadota > Alphaproteobacteria > Rhizobiales > Rhizobiaceae > Pseudahrensia. The sequence goes on from JBCBCT010000065.1 coordinate 11,352, forward strand.
TTTGGAAGACGCAGCGCCAACCCTGTTCATTTGCGATTCTGACGATGAAGCGCAGTATCGCCCCATGGCGGATGCGCTTGGCATTCGGCTTGAAACCATGGGCGTGTGGACGAGCCCCGATGTGGCGTCGGGCACCATGACCGATCTGTCCCAGGCGGGCTCCACCGGGTTTCAATCGGTGCCCCGGGGGCCCGATGATTTGGCGGCGATCCTCTACACCTCCGGCACAACGGGGCGTTCTAAAGGCGCGATGTTGAGCCATGGAAATCTGCTGTCCAATTCCCAGTCCCTGATGGAATGCTGGCGGTTTACTTCCGCCGATGTCCTGCTTCACGCGTTGCCGATTTTTCACACCCATGGCCTGTTCGTCGCCAGCAACGTGACTTTGCTGTCCGGCGCCTCGCTGATCTTCTTGCCCGGTTTTTCAACCGATGCGCTGCTCACACACATGCCAAAAGCGACAACGCTGATGGGTGTGCCAACCTTCTACACCAGGCTGCTGGCCGATCCGCGCTTTACGCGGCAGGCGGCAGACCACATGCGGCTGTTCGTGTCTGGCAGCGCCCCGTTGCTCGCGGAGACCCACCGGCAGTTTGAAGTGCGCACCGGCAAGCGCATTTTAGAGCGTTACGGCATGACGGAAACCAACATGAACACCTCCAACCCCTACGACGGCGAGCGGCGCGCCGGTACGGTGGGCTTTCCTCTGCCGGGCGTGGATGTGCGGGTGGCGGACCCTGACACGGGGGATTCGTTGCCCCAAGGCGAGATCGGCGTGATTGAGGTGAAGGGGGAAAACGTCTTTTCAGGCTATTGGAATATGCCGGAGAAAACGGCGGAAGAGTTCCGGCCCGACGGCTTTTTCATCACCGGCGATTTGGGTTTCATCGATGCTGATGGCTACGTCACCATCGTGGGGCGGTCCAAGGATCTGATCATTTCGGGTGGCTACAACATCTATCCCAAAGAGGTGGAACTGGTGCTGGACGAACAAGACGGGGTGATGGAAACCGCTGTGATCGGCGTTCCTCATCAGGACTTTGGCGAAGCGGTTGTGGCGGTGGTGGTCCCATCCTCAGACAGTTTTGATGCCGAGGCTTTACGCGGTGCGGTGAACGATAAAATCGCCCGCTTCAAACAGCCCAAGCACATTGAGGTGGTGGACGCTTTGCCCCGCAACACCATGGGTAAGGTGCAAAAAAATGTGCTGCGGGATCGCCTGAAAGATGTGTTTGGAGCGTAGCGTGCCCCAAAACATACCCAAACGGGTGTGAGGCTGGCGGACAGCCCCACACCGACTTTTTTAGGCGCTAAGCGGCGCTTTGTTTGATGAACGTCCCGTTTTGCAGATCGCGCACGGCTTCGATGAGTTCATCTCTGGTGTTCATGACGATCGGGCCATGCCAGGCCACCGGTTCTTTAATCGGTTTGCCGGAGACAAGCAGAAAGCGCACGCCCTCGGGGCCAGCCTGCACCTGCACTTCATCCCCCGTTCCAAAGCGCACCAGGGTGCGGTTCCCCGACAGATCGCGGATGTTCAACTCCTCACCCATGAACTCCTTCTCCACCTGAACGCCCACGGGATTGGACGCGTCTTTGAATGTGCCGGACCCTGCAAAAATATACGCAAAGGTGCTGGAATAGGTGTCCACGGGCAGCGTCTTGCGCGCATTTGGCGGCACCGACACGTCAAGATAAAGCGGATCGGCCGCAATGCCATCGACGGGACCGGCTTTGCCCCAGAAATTCCCGGTGATGATTTTTACGCGCGTGCCATCATCGTCGATGATTTCTGGAATATCTGAACCCGAAATGTCCTGGTAGCGCGGGGCGGTCATCTTCAAACTTGAGGGCAGGTTCGCCCACAGCTGGAAGCCGTGCATTTGGCCCTTCGCGTTCCCGCGGGGCATTTCCTGGTGCATGATGCCGGAGCCAGCCGTCATCCATTGGACGGAGCCCGCGCCCAAAGTCCCCCGATTGCCGAGGGAATCACCGTGCTCGACCTCACCTTCCAAAACGTAGGTGATGGTTTCGATGCCGCGGTGGGGGTGCCATGGAAATCCGGCCTGGTATTTTGCGGGATCGTCGTTCCTGAAATCATCCATCATCAAAAACGGGTCGCAAAGGTTCTCCTTGTCGAACCCAAAGACGCGGTGGAGATGGACACCGGCACCTTCCATTGCTGGCATGGCGCGGCTTTCGGACAAAACGGGGCGAAAGGTCATTGTTCTACTCCTGCAAAAAAATCCAGCGAGCTAATTGCTGTGTCTCACGCTGTGTCTCGCTCTATGTCTGGCGGAAAGATGCGTTTGACCGTTGGCAAATACAATTGTGCACCCATGCATGATGAAGCCGCGTGACTGCACATCGCTTGACAGGACAAAGGGGGCCGCTGGCGCAGGCTTGCAGAGGTTACCGTTTGCTTGACAAGCGGATGCACTTCCTGTCCCTTTTGCCTCTGACCCTCAGCCACGCTGGGGTAGGACCGGATCTGGGAGGGGCGGTTGGCATTTGTTCAGGGGATTTTGGGCCTCATCACACGGATAAACACGGGGGTGCTGGCCTTGGGGCGCAACCTCGGTTGGATCGCGATGATGGCCATGGTGCTCATCATCCTAACCCAGGTGTTCTTCCGCTATGTTCTCAACAGCGCTTTGCCGTGGCCGGAAGAGGCCGCGCGGGCTTTCATGATTTGGATGATGGCGTTGGTTGCCCCGTCGGCGTACCGATGGGGTGGTTTCGTATCCATTGATCTGCTTGCGGACGCCTTGCCCCGCGTGGCTAGAAACCTCCTATTGTTGGCCATCTTTGCGCTGTCATTGGTGGTGCTGATCATCATGCTGGGCCATGCCTGGACGCATTACTCCTCCCCCATTTTGTTCAACTCTTCGGGTCTGAACCGGCTGTTACAGGACAGTGGCATTAATGAGTTGCTGGGGACCAATCTCGAATTCCGCACATCCTACATTTACCTCGCCATGTCGGTTTGTCTCGCGATGATGATCAGCGTTTCCTGCGAACTGATCCTGCGGCTCGTCGGGCGGATGATGGCTGGGGAAGACGCCTTCCCGACTCCGGACCTGCCGGTGGCGATGGGGAACGAATAGACCATGCTGTCGCTGTTTCTCCCCGTCTTTCTCGTCCTACTGCTCATCGGCGTTCCGGTGTTTTTTGCGATGCTGTTTGCGCCGGGCGTCATGCTTTGGCTGAACGGGCAAGAGCGCGACATGGCGCTCATGTACCGCAATATTTACAACGGCATCGACAACGGCGTTTTGCTGGCGATTCCGTTTTTCATGCTCGCTGGCGAGCTTATGAACAAAGGCGGGATCACCGAACGGTTGGTCACGTTTTCACAAGCCATCATCGGCTCGGTGCGGGGCGGCTTGGCGCAGGTCAACATCCTCTCCTCGATGCTGTTTGCAGGCATGTCCGGTTCCGCCGTGGCCGACACATCGGCGCTCGGGTCGATGCTCATCCCCGCCATGGAAAAAGAGGGCTACACGCGCAAATTTGCCGCCGCCATCACGGCGGCCTCTTCGGTCATTGGGCCGATTATTCCGCCGTCGGGCATCATGATCATCTACGCCTATGTGATGGAAGTGTCCGTGGCGGCCCTGTTTGCAGGGGGCATCATTCCCGGCATTCTGGTGGGCGTGGGCCTGATGGTCGTCACCCGGGCCATGGCCAATCGCTACGACTATCCGCCGGCGAGCCGCGTGGTGACCACCGATCTGGCGATTGATTGGGCAGAAAACTGGCTCGCGCGTATTATCGCGCGTCTCTTGGTGTTCGCGCTTCTGTGGGCGCTCCTCGGCGGGTCTTTGCCACGCGGTGAAGATGCGAGCCTGTCCACCGTGGGTTGGTTTGGCGTTGCGATGCTGGCGGTTGCGACGGAACTCCTCTTCTTGGGTTTGCGCCGTGTGATGTCGGACGAATTTCGCATCATCACGAAGCGGGCCGTCCTTCCGCTGTTGACGCCGCTCATCATTCTGGGCGGCATTTTAGGCGGCGTTGCAACACCAACGGAAGCGTCCGCCCTTGCCGTGGCCTACGCCCTGCTCCTGGGGCTCATCGTGCTGGGCACACTCAAACTCTCCGAACTTCCAGCGATTTTCACAAAGGCTGCCATCACATCCTCCGTTGTGTTGCTCCTAGTTGGTGCCGCGATGGCCTTTAAAACGGTGGTGAGCTTGTCCTATGCCGCCGAAAACCTGGCCGCATGGATTTTGTCTCTCACGTCTGATCCGTTGTTCTTGCTTTTGCTGATCAACCTGCTGCTGTTCATCGTCGGCATGTTTTTGGATGCGGGCCCGGCGATCATCATTCTCGGCCCCATTCTTGCGCCGATCTTTATCAACATGGGCATCGATCCGGTCCATTTCGCCATGATCATGTCGGTGAACCTAACCGTGGGCCTGGCGACACCGCCCATGGGACTGGTTCTGTTCGTGGCCTCGTCCGTCTCCGGCGTGAAGGTGGAAACGATCTCCAAAGCGATCCTGCCGTTTCTTGCGGTGGAGGTCCTTGTGATTTTCCTCATCACGTATTTTCCGGCGATCTCCCTGGCGATTCCGTCTTGGCTTGGTTTCGTCAAAGACGCCGATTTGCTGGGCCCAATCCTGAGACCGATTTTCGGGTGAACCAAATTGACGCGCCCCCACCCCATGGTAGGGTGCGCGCCAAGTGGTCGGGAGAACCCCGCCGCTCAATCCAGGGAGGAACTGAACCTATGAAAAAAGTGCTCCGCACATTCGGCGCAGCTGCGCTTGGTCTCGGCCTGATGGCCGGGGGCATTGCACAAGCGGTGGCCGCGGATTTCACAATCCGTGCCACGGCCAACTCTAACGAAAATGACGAAGACTATGACGGCCTTGTGGTCTTCAAGAACTATGTCGAAGCTGCATCCAACGGCAAAATCGCCGTCGAACTCTTCATCGGCACCCAGCTTTGCTCCAAAGGCGCTGAATGCCTGCAAGGCGTGGCTGATGGTTCCATCGATGTCTACATTTCAACATCCGGTGGTGCGGCTGGCGCCTTCCCCTATGTGCAGGTTCTCGATCTGCCCTACCTGATGCGCGATGACCGCGTCGCGGAAGCGGTGATGCAGTCGGATTTCGTGCGCACCCTTCGCGACATGGCGCTGGCTGATTCCGGCAACAAAATTCGCCTTATGACCATCGGCAACACCGGCGGCTGGCGGAACTTTGCCAACACCAAACGCGTCATCCAAAAGCCCGCCGACATGGAAGGCTTGAAGATCCGCACGGTGGTGGCCGACCTTCCACAGGAACTGGTCAAAGCCTTGGGCGCTGCACCAACGCCGATCCCGTGGCCGGAACTCTTCACGTCTTTCCAGACCAGCGTTGTTGACGGTTCCAAAAACGGCATCACCGACATCATGGGCATGAAATTCCCCGATGCGGGCCTGAAATACGTGACCCTCGACGGCCATGCCTACATGGGCGCGCTGTGGTGGATGAACAACGACAAGTTCATGTCCATGCCCGAAGGCATGCGCCGTGTGATCGTTGATGGCTTCTACGCACTGCAACAGGCCACGTTTGCTTCGCCCAAGCGCAAGTCGATCAAGGCCTATGAGGACTTCGTCGCCGGTGGTGGAA
>JBCBCT010000066.1:0-16944 GCA_038530365.1 Pseudomonadota bacterium
TGACACCAAAGCCACCGAGCCATTTGTGACCGTGACTGCAGGACCCCCATCTACGATGGCTTGACCATCCACCTGCGTGATCGTCAGCCCATCCCCATCGGGATCATTATCATTGCTGAGGACAGAGACGGTGGTTGCCGTGTCTTCCGCCGTCACAAACGGATCATTGGCGACGATCGGTTGGTCGTTAACGGCATTGACGGTCACTGTCACACTGGCCGTTTCAAGGATGAATCCACCATCACCGTCAGGGGTGGACACGGTGTAGCTGAACGCATCGCTGCCGTTGAAATTCGCGTTCGGGGTATAGGTGATCGAGCCATTGGCGAGGAACGTCACCGTGCCGTCGGCGCCTTGGGTCACGGCAGTGACGGCCGCGCCCGGGTTTTCGAACGTGTCCGGGGTTGCACCGCCGGTACCGGTCAACACATTGACCGTAAGGGCAGTGTCCTCGTTGGTTGCAACCGTGTCGGCCGTGATGTCGGCGACGGGTGTCACCGCGATCGCCACGCTTTGGTTGAGGGTCACCGTGCCGTCGCTTGCAGTGACCGTCAGGCTGATCGGCCCGCCGACGGCGGTGTTATAGTCTGCGACAGGGGTGAACGTTAGACCGGCGAGCGACGCGTTCACATCGCTGGGGGAGCCGACAATCGTCACGCTTTCAGAGCCGTCTCCGGAAACGGTTGCACCGCCACCGGTGGTCACCGTCAGCGCCCCGGCGGCTGCGGGGATCGTGACCGTTACGGTCATGGTGTCACCATCGAGATCGGACACCGAGACCCCACCAATCGCGAGGACCGCATCTTCCGTTATGCTTTGCGCACCGGGGGTGGTGAGGAGCGGCGCGTCCTGAACGGGCGTCACGTCGAAGGTTATGGTGTTGGGGGTTTGATCGGTATCGAGACCGCCATTGGCTGTGCCGCCCGCGTCGCGCACCGAAAATGTAAAGCTGGTATAGGCAACACCGGGTGTCGATGTGTTGTTTTCGTTGGCGAGAGGCGCAAACGTCACAAAGCCCGCGGCGATGTCAGCGGCGGAGATTTCCTGGCCCAGGGTGACGGCGACGGGGCCGCCGCCATTGTCATAAAGAAGTGTGCCATCGGCGGGCAGCGTGTTCACCAACACCGAAAGAAACGCGTCGGACGGGCTGTCCACGGGATCGCTGAACCCGAAATCAGCTGTGCCCAGCGTATGGCTGCCATCTTCAGGCAGTGTGATGGTTGTGTCTGCGCCCGCCGGCGCATCATTGATGCCCAGAACTGTGATGGTAACCGTTTCTGTGGCGGTGAGACCGTTGGCATCGGTGACGGTATAGCTAAACGTGTCATTGATGCTGGCACCGGCAACCAAGGCTTGAAGAGCTGGCGCAGAGGTTGGATCGTAGCTGTAGCTGCCGTCGGAATTGACGACCACGGTCGCGCCCAGAGCGGACGTGGCGTCATGGGCTGTGACGGTCAAACCAGCAACTGCGTCGAAGGTGTCTTTGACCTCCGTGGCCGTCAACGTAGTTTCATAGAAGGTGAAAGCTGCAATATCACCGATAAAGGTGCCGAACTCCGACGTGGGCAGGTTTGGACCATTGGACGTGCCGCCGAGGGAGGCATCGCTCCCACCGTCCCAATCGTTCAGCGAACCCACCGTTTGGGAAGCAACCTCTATGCCGTTGACGAAAAGGGTGAGGGTATCGTCAGTGCCGGATGAATCTCGGTCAAACACGGCGGTGACCTGAAAGAACTCTCCAGCAATATTTCCGGGGCCGACGATCTGATTGAGATCGGCTAGCAGGGTGATTGTGTCACCGCCACCATTGTTGTTGTTGAACTGAACCAGCACGTGGTCAATGGTGCCGGAGCCCGCGCCGCTGGAATCGGACAGCGCAATCGCCATGCCGTCGCCGCCGCCGCCAGTTTCATAAAGAATGGCCCCTTCGCCTGCCGTGTAGTCGGCGGGATCGTATTGGAACCACATTTCAAATGTGGCATCGGCCTGGGAAGGATTGCTCGCCAAGCCGCCAAGGTCGGTTGCCAAGGCGTCCCCTGAGCCATCAAAGGTCAGGCTTGATGTGATGCCCGGGAAAGCTGTCGTGGGCGATGTGTTTTCGGAAATACCCGTCGTCCAGGTGAACGGGAAGGAATTGGACCCATCGTCCCACGTTCCCGCCGCTGGACCTGTCATCGTGATGGTGTCGTAGTCCAGCGTGGGAACGGGCGCGATGGTGGTGTCGTTGCCCAAAACGCCAGAGGCTGGGACGTTGAGGATGGCGTCTTCGTTTGTTGCGTCCGTGTCGGGGTCGGGTTCGGGCAGCGGCGGCGTCACCACCAAAACCGTGGCCGTCTCCGTCACCCCACCGGCTGTAACGGTGTAGGTGAAGGTATCACTGAACACACCTGGCGTTGGCGTGGGTGTGTAACTGATGGTGTTATCGGGGTTCACCACCACGGTCCCCGTCGCCCCATTGGTGGCCGTGACCAGCGTGATGGGGCCTTCAAACGTGTCGTTTGCCAACACATCGATGGTGGCGGCAGCGCCCGCATCGACGACGACCGCATCGTCGAGGACATCAGCAACCGGTGTGATCGCAAGATCAATGGTGCTGGTGGTGGTTGCGGTGGCGGTGCCGGTCTGATCATCGGTGAGGAGTGTGATCGTTGCCGCGCCGTTGTAGTCCGCCGTGTTGGTGAAGGTGAGACCGTCAAGGGCGGCGTTCACTTCCGCTTCGGTGCCGGAAATCGTAACGTTTGCTGTGCCCTGGTTGACAATGGTGGCCGTGCCGGACGCGTCGGCGGTCAAAGTCCCGTTGGTTGCGGTCAAAGTGACGGAGACGGTATCGCCGTCAGGATCAGCAATGGAAATGAGATTTCCATTGGCGGCATTAAAGACGAGGGGCGTATCTTCCGGCGTTGTTGTCGCGGGGATCGCAGTGCCGCCGGTCACGGGCACAGTGTTTACCGGTGCAACATTGGTGTCGACAATGGTCGTGGTTGCCGACGACTGGGCGGTGTCAATGGAGGAATCGCTGCTGCTTGACAGCACAAGCTGGAAGTCTTCGTCGGCCTCAAAGGATGAATCAGACACTGTGCCAAGATCGATGGTCAGCGTTGCCATCGTGGCCGAGCCGCCGAAAACCACGGAGGAGCCGCTGGTAATGCTCCCCGGCGTGGCGAAGGCGTGCTGCACACCGGTGCCCACGCCATCTTGGATTGCAATGGTGGCCGATGCGCCGTCATCGTTGGCGGTGTTGATGAAATCAACGTCTTGATAATTCACCCGTATTTCGCCGGTGGCCTCAGACAAAATGATTTGGAACGTGCCGTTATCCGTTGTGCCCTGGTTCCAGATCGGAACGTCATCCCATTGGATGATCATCTGCCTGTTTCCCGGCGTGCCGAGGGTTTGGGTGTAGACTTCCCCAGCTGCGCCGGTGTCGAGATCGTCCCACATGGCAGCGATGGCGGGGCGACCACCAAGAGCCGTCCCGGTGGACATATCTGCATTGTTAAATGCATTGCCGATTCCTGACCCGAACGTCACAAAGCCGTTGTCATGGACAAACAGATCGGAATAGCCGGTGCCGAAGAAGTCGAAGTCAAAACCTATGGGTTGCTGGGTGGTTTGTTCGTCCGTCAAGCCCAGCGCCGTACCGGTTCCGCTGATATCGATAAACTGGCTGCCGGTCGCGTCATAGGTCGAGGTGTAGGCGCTGTTTGCGTATGTCAGCGTTGTGCCGTCGAAGGACAGATCGGGGCGTCCTGCGATGGCTGCGTTTACAGCGGCGACCAGGTCAGCATAGTCCGCCGATGTTGTATCGATGTCCAAAAGGGACAAATCAACCGAGACTTGCTGACCGGCCTGTACGCCACCTGTAAGATCAAGGCTGAAAGAAGCATCGGACCCTTCCGCAACCGTGGCCGACGTGGTGACGGACCATTCGGGTTGGATCACAACGCTGACTGTTCCGGTATCGGTGCTGCCATCGGCGTCGGTGACTTCGTAGCTGACCTGTTCCAGCCCTGTGGATGAGCCGTTGAAACTGAAGGTGACCGTGCCATCGGCATTTAAAGTCGCGGTGCCATTGCCGGACGATAAGGTGAGCGGCAAGCCGATGGTGGGTGTTTGACCGTCAATTTGCGTGACGCTTGGACCGCCGTCGGGAGCCAGATCATTGGCGATAAGATCAATTGTGATGGGCGCATTGATCTGCGTGGTGCCCGCATCATCGAGTGCCGTCACGGGATCATCCACCGCGTCCACGGTTACAGTGAGGGTGGCCGGCGCGCTCGTGGCTGTCAGAACGGAGACGTCATCTTGCGGGTTGGTTTCGGTGGAGACCGCTTCGACATCTACGGTGTAGGTGCCGATAAAACCGGGCGTCGATTGAATTTCGATATTAGCTAGGTCACTCGCCGGGAAGGTGACAGAGCCGCCCGTGATCGTAAGCGGTGTCCCATTGTTGAGAACAGCGAAACCCGCTGGAATATTGGAGAACGTGATGGACGTCAGCGTTTCCGATCCATCGGTGTCGACCAATGCGGCTGTAACGTAGCTGCTGACATTCAGCGGCAGGTCGACCGCAGTTCCAGCTGCAATCGTTGTCACGATGGGCGCGTCGGCGACGGCTGCGAAATTAAACAACACCGTGCCGCTGCTTGAGGCGGTGGAGCCGCTGGGCTCGCTCGCCTCGACGGTCAGTGTGATGGAAACATCTTGGTCGGAATGATTGTCCGCCGTGGGGGCCTGCAAGGTGACCTGGGTGATGTCCCAGTCATCCAGGAAGAAGGAGTCAGTGAGCGCCGTTGAGGTGATTGTGCGCGTCCCGTCTGTGAGCGTAAAGCCAGCCGGGATACCAGATACCGAGTAGCGCAGCGTTTCTGATCCGTCCGTGTCTCCCTGGGCGCTGGTCAGATCGACGGGACCGGCGGCTGTATCTTCGTCGCCAACAGGACTTGCTACGCCACTTGCAGGTACGGGCGTGTCAGCGACACCGCGAATGTTGATGGACGCGTAGCTGGTGGTGCCGTTTCCGCTGGTGTCTTCAACGGTGTAGTTGAAAAATTCGACGCCGCTATAATCGAGCGGCGGGACGTAATCGAAAGAACCGTCGTCAAACAGCGTAATGATCGCGCCGGATGGCAGTGTGTGGGTGGTCGGGCTCCCGGCGCCAGCCGCATTGACCGGTATCGCCGAACCTGCCGAATCGAGCGCGGAGACGACGGTGAGCGGATCGCCGTTTGGATCAGTGTCATTGGCCAAAAGCCCGGAGACGGTGGCCACACTCAAAGCGGTGTCTTCATCCCCCACATAAACGTCCTGGATCGCTGTGGGCTGGTCAACGATGGTTCCAAACGTAATGGCAGTGTTGGCAATACCGGATGCAAACGCGCCATCGAACACTTGAATGTCGATAGACCTTGGCGTTGGATCAAAGCCTGCGATGGTGTTTTCGTAGGTGATCGACTGGATTGCTGCTTGATAATCGTCGGTCGAAGCCGCGCCTGTCAGCGTGATCAGTACCTGGCCCGGCGTGCTTGTATCGACGGTTCCGGTGATGCCCAGGCTCGTCAACACCGCAGAATTGAGGTTGAGCTGGTCTCCGGCAAAGGCGTTTGTCAGCGTTATGGTTGCGCTGCTTGCGCTGCCGCCGGGGTTATCAATTTCAATATCGCCATCGGCGATTGCGACGGGGGTGCCGCCGCCGCCGACGTTTGCAAAGAAAATGTCCTGGTAGTTCGAGCCCGTTGCCCCGGATGAATCGTTGGCATCGAGGTCAATGCCAGTGGCAAAAGCGGTGTTTGGATTGGTGAAGACCAGATCGCCATCACCGTCGTGGTCGAAGAAGCGCGTGCCGTTGGTGAACGTCGAATAGACCAATTCCAACTGGTTGACCGAACCCCACGTGTATTGAACCCAGCTGCCCTGGTTGATGTTGTTTTCGTTTTGCGTTCCTGACGAGGTGATCGTCGTCCCGTCGTTTTCAACCACTTGGTTTGTGGGGGATTGAACGGTGTAAGAGGACAGACCGGTGAGGTTGGCGGATACAGCTTCCACGGAATTGGGGTTGCCTGCCGAACCGTCGATATCTGAAATTGTTAGAGACACTTCGCCGGATGCCGGACGCGTGTTTGTGCCTGCCAGGAAAATTTCCCACACCACCGTTGCCGTGCCGCCTTGTGCGACGGTGACGCGCATGTCGTCGAGTGAGGGGTCAGTGGTGCTCACGGTTTCAAAACCGACGACCACACCGCCGCTGGTGGCGGTCACCGTGGCCCGCACATCGATGGCCTGGCCGCCGGCGGTCCCGGCATTGGACCACAGTGCACTGGCCCCCACGCCGGTGCCCCCGGTGACCACCGGGTCGGCGCTCACCTGGATCGTGAAATCGGGAAGGACGTGGTTCCAGCTTGGGGCAGAAAACGGAACCGCTTCCACCGAACCCTGAATTACCTCAAGGTCCCAGTCCCCGCCTAGTTCTTCAGAACCGGTGAGATCGTTTGAAGCGGCGATGTCCGCACCGGTCACGGCGGCCAATTGCTCGGCGACCGTTCGTCCTTCTTCTCCAGCCCCAAAGTTACAGCCGTAGAACAAAATATCGCCGCCCTCGGACAGGCTTGCACCGATTTGCTGCAAGGCGGTGACGTGGGAGTGGGTGATGGTTTCCGAAGTGAGCTGGCCTGCTCCCAAGTTCAAAAAGCCTGCGCCGCCGTGGGAGAATACGTGAACCGCATCGATGTCCTGACGACCGGAAAGGATCGATGCGATCTGCTCCACACCATCGGATTGAAGATCGAGGATGTGAACTTCCACAGCCTCATCAATCTCGGTCAACAGGGTGCCAATATCCTCCACGCTGCCATCGATGAAGACGATGTCGGTGGTGGTGCGCTCGGCGAAGGCCGCAGGGGCGGGTGCGGCGGTTATCTCAGAGGTCTCAGCTGTTTCGTTTTGAGGGGTGGCATCAGCAGATTGCGCGGCGTCCACCGCGGTTTCTAGGGCGGCAGCGTCCAGCAAAACGCGGGGCTCCAGCGCCCGCATAAGAGGCTTTTCATGGGCCGGTGTTTCCACCGTTGCCCGCTTGCTGCGGAAGATCTTTCCAAATGCCGAAAGCATAGCTGTCCCCTGCCCCCAAGGTGAAAACGCTGTCCGCCCGACGCGTTTTGCTCACAAAAATAGTCACCACCCCGAATCTGAACGGATTCCGGGCGTGTTAACTTTTGGGGAGACAGGGTTAACAGGGTCTTAACTCAACCCGCGAAACGACCGCGTCAGTTAAGGTTTGGCCGTCAAACTCCACAGCATTTGATTCAATGCGGGACATGTCCGCGCCGTCACGGCAACGAGGTGGGGAACAGATAGTTAATGGCCAAAGCAACCGCGACGACCAGCGCGATGTAGACAAAACGCCTGTGTATCATGATCCCTCCTTCGCCCCTTTTGCAGGCACCGTCCGTGCCGGTGGCTCGGTTCAACCATGGTCGAAGGGGCGTCACAAGCGCTTGGCCGACCGCCACGGGTTTTGTATAGCCAACCCATGGACATGTCAGCCACTCCTTCAACCGACAACGATGGCAAGAGCGGGGGCGCAGCCTATTTGGTGGCTGCGCTTTACAAATTTGTTGCGCTTGATGATCTTGCCGGGCGGCGCGCCCATCTGCTGGACTTGTGTTTGAAAAATCGCATTGCCGGGACGCTGCTTTTGGCGGGAGAAGGCATCAACGGCACGGTGGCCGGGCCCGAGCCCGGGGTTCGCGCGCTGATCGCAGCCCTTCGCGGGCAGGCAGAGTTTCACGACCTTGAGGTGAAGGAAAGCTGGGCCCCAAAGCAGCCGTTCCTGCGCATGAAAGTGCGCATCAAGAAAGAAATCGTGACACTGGGGGCGGACGGCGTTGATCCCGTCAACAATGTGGGGACCTATGTCGACCCTCAAGACTGGAATGCGCTTATTTCACGCCCGGACGTTTTGCTGATCGATACCCGCAACGACTACGAAGTGGAGATCGGAACGTTTAAAGGTGCGGTGGACCCGAAAACCAAGAGCTTTAGCGCCCTGCCCGATTGGGTCGATGCGGCGCTCGACGTGCCCAAAGACACGCCGGTGGCGATGTTCTGCACCGGCGGCATTCGCTGCGAAAAATCCACCGCGCTGATGCGGTCCAAAGGCTTTGAGAATGTCTACCACCTCAAGGGCGGGATCCTGAAATATCTCGAAGACGTTTCAGCCGATGACAGCCTTTGGGAAGGCGAGTGCTTCGTCTTCGATCAACGGGTCAGCGTCACCCACGGTTTAGACGTCGGCAGCCACGATCTTTGCCACGCCTGCCGCATGCCGATTACCGAAGCCGACAAGGCCAGCGCGCAATATGAACAGGGCGTGTCCTGCCCTAAGTGTTACGGCACGTTTGATGCCACACGGGTGAACGGATTCCGGCAACGGCAGCACCAATTGATACTCGCCCAAACGCGGGGCAAACCCCACCTCGCCGTCGATATCGAAAAAGAGCGCAGCCGTAAGCGCCGCCAGCGGGATGAACACAAAAAGCGCAGCGCAGCCGGAGCGCGCGTCAAGGTTTAGTCAGCGTCGCGGCAACCCAGGACGGCCCTCGCCCGCATGGGAATTTGTGCCCGCAATCGATCCGGGTTTTGCCCACACCGCACGCGGTGGGCCTGGCATTGCATCATGTCGAGGAGGAGGTCTGCGCCGTGTCCGCTTTGGAAGCCGGGCGGTAGGGAGCCCTTCGCTTTTTCAGCATCCAGCCGTTCCACCAAGCCATGTCGGGTACGCTCACCGAGGTCTTCCAAACATTCCGCAACCCCTTCAACGCGCGCCGCCACTGTGGGGGCGCAGGTGCCTAAGAGGCAGCCATAGGCCTCACCACCAGAGCCCATTTGTGTTTCGAGCGCTGCGCTCAAAAAGGCTTCGATGGCTTTTGTGATGTCGGGCTCGGCGTCAAAGGCCAACATCGGCTTCGCCCCCTCGTGGGTTCCATAATAATTAAGCGCATCGATGAACAAGCGGCGCTTATCCCCAAAGGCGCTGTAGAGCGATGGCCGGTTGATGCCCATCGCGCCGGTGAGATCATCCAGAGACGCGCCCTCAAATCCCTTCTCCCAAAACACCTGCGTCGCAGCCGCCAGCGCGCCCGCGTGATCGAAGGCGCGGGGCCGTCCGCGTTTTTTCATACCATTTGGTACATTATTCTTGACATCATCACTCATGGCTACTTATGTACCTATCAGTAAATAATAATCAAGGACCGAAGCCCATGACCACTATCCTCCATATCAATTCCAGCGCCCGCACCGAAGGGTCTCACACCCGCGCCTACACGCAAAAGCTCATTGAGCGGCTGTCAGCGCAAAACCCGGGGGCTGATATCATCACCCGCGATATCACCGAAGGCCTTGAGTTTATCGATGAAAGCTGGGTTGGTGCCAATTTTACCCCGGCGGGGGAGCGGTCGGACGACCAGAAGGCCCGTCTTGCGCTCTCCGATACACTGGTGGCCGAACTGAAACGCGCCGACCATATCGTCATTGGCGCACCGATCTATAATTTCTCGGTGCCTGGCGCCCTTAAGGCTTGGATTGATCTGGTGTGCCGGGCGGGCGAGACCTTCCGCTACACGGAAAACGGGCCCCTTGGCCTGCTTGAAGGCAAAGAAGCCACCATCATCGTTGCATCCGGCGGCACGGAGGTGGACGGGCCCATCGATTTCGCAACCGGTTATCTGCGCCACGTCCTCGGCTTCATCGGAATTACCGATGTGACGACGGTTCCCGTCAGCCAAACCATGGTGGACCTAGATGCGGCCATCTCCAACGCGGATGCTGCGCTGCTCAAAGCGGCCTAGGTGTTGACATCCGAACCCGCCTGGTACGGCCCCCACTTTTGTGTCGTATCGGGCGGGTCGCCCACGTCTGCGCTGGTTGTTTCCCCCCACTTTTCTTGACCGGGGAAACGTGGTGTCTTTCCCTCTCTCTGAAATTCCCTGCTCCGCGGGACCGTTTTGTCGTTTTCCCAAGCCGCCGCTTCTCGCTTCAATCGCGCCGAACAGCGCGGCCTACGGCTCGCCATCCTGTGCCGAACGTTCATCGCCGGAGTTGTTCTGATCTATCTGGCGGGCTGGGGTCTGTTTGGCGATATGTCACCGCGACCATGGGCGCTGGTCGCGGTGTTTATGTTTGTGGTCACAGGAGTCGCGCACCTTTCAGTGATTGGGTCGGCCTACGATTCTCCATGGATCAAATATGCCATCTACGCCTTCGATGCGGCGAGCATTTGTGCGCTGTTTGTGATCATTCCCGTCAGCCGGGCCGATGATGTTCCCCAGATCATCGCGTTTCGCGCCTACGGCATTTACTACCTGTTTCCTATCCTTGCGCTGAGCGCACTGAGCCTGTCGTGGAAGCTCGTGCTGTGGACCGGCGTCGCGATCAGCGCCTCGTGGTGGGCTGCATTTTTCTGGGTCACGTCCACCATGGCGCGCACGCTCTCCTGGGCCGATGTGCCGCTGCAGGCCACCCGCGATGACTATGAAGCGATCTTCCTGTCCATCGATTTTATCGGGCAGGGCAACCGGATTGAAGAAACCGGCTTTCTGATGGTCACAGCCTTTGTTCTTGCGGTGGTGGTTTACCGCGCCCGCTCGGTGTTTTTTGCCCAGATTAAAGCGGAAGCCAAAGAGCGTCGGGAACGCGAAAAGCGTTCTCAGGTGGCAGAAACCTTGGGGCGGTTCGTGCCCGAAGAAATCGCGGATCGCGTGATCCGAAGTGGCGGCGCGATGGCACCCCAGGAAAGCCATGGAACGGTTTTGGTGCTGGATGTGGTGGACTTCACCGGTTTCGCCGCCCGCAACGCGCCCACCGAGGTTATCCGAAGTTTAGACCAGTTTTTATCAACCTGCACTGAGCTGATTGCGGCGCAGTCCGGCGTCGTCATTTCGTTTACCGGGGATGGTGTTCTTGCCGCTTTCAACACGCCCCTCGCCGTGGACGCACCGGAAGGGAAGGCCGTGTCCGCCGCCCGCGCCATTGCGCAAGCCGCCCCTGACCTTGGCTTTGAGGTTCGTGTGGGCATTGCCAGCGGCCCGGTGGCATCGGGCAGCGTGGGGTCCAAGCAGCGCCTCGCCTTCACGATATACGGGACGACGGTGAACCGCGCGGCGCGGCTGGAAGCGTTTGCTAAAGTCGTTGGCCACGCCATCTTAATGGATGATGCGACCGCATCCAAACTGGCCAATAGGCAAACACTCAAGGCCCTAGGGGATCACGAATTACGCGGTTTAGAAAAGCCGGTTGCTGTCTACGGTATTGAGCCGCCCAAATGATACATCTTACCGATCGCTTTCTTGCCAACGCGGGTTGATCCAGGGCTCTAGGTTCGAACGCGCCAGCGGGGTGCGCCCTAAAATATGATCGCTGGCTTTTTCCGCCGTCATGATGGCCGGGCCGTTCAAATTGCCATTGGTGATGCGCGGGAAAATCGACGTGTCGATCACACGAAGGTTTTCCACGCCGATCACCCGACATTCGGGATCCACAACCGCGGTTGGATCATCAGCGCGCCCCATCTTGGCGGTGCCGCAGGGGTGGTAGGCGCTTTCCACATGATCGGCGATGAAAGCGTCAAGTTCGTCGTCCGTTTGCACCCCTGCTCCGGGGGCGATCTCGTGGCCTCGAAACGGGTCAAACGCCGCTTGTGAAAAGATGTCCCGCGTCAACCGTATGCAATGGCGGAAGTCCACCCAGTCCTGTGGTTCGCTCATGTAGTTGAAGCGAATTTCAGGACTGTCGGCGGGATCAGAGGATTTAAGCCGGATCGACCCGCGGGAGGCCGACCGCATCGGCCCAACATGGGCTTGGAAGCCGTGTCCCGCCTCCGGTGCCGTCCCGTCGTAGCGAATGGCGATGGGCAGGAAATGGTACTGAATATCGGGGTAATCGACCCCGGGAGCGGAGCGCAAAAAGGCTGCACTTTCAAAGTGGTTGGTCGCGCCGGGCCCGGACTTCGTGAACAGCCAGCGCGCGCCGATCCAGCCTTTGGAAAACACGTTAAGATGTTTGTAAAGCGAGATCGGCTGGACACAGGCCTGTTGAACGTAAAGCTCCAGATGATCCTGCAGATTTGCGCCCACCCCCGGGCGGTCAGCCACCACCGTAACAGCATGGTCGCGCAGGTGGGCCGCCGGACCGATGCCGGACAACATGAGAATTTTAGGCGTGTTGATGGACGACGCTGCCAGAACGACTTCGCGGTTCGCGCGCACATATTCCACGCGGTCCCCGCGCTGCAATTCAACCCCCACAGCGCGATTGCCGTCCATCACGATACGGCGCACAAAGCACTGCATTTTGCGCAGGTTTTGCAGCGCCAATGCGGGTTTCAAATAGGCGTTTGCGGTGGACCATCGACGGCCTTCGTGGATGGTCTGTTCCATCGCGCCAAAGCCTTCTTGCTTCAGCCCATTGTAGTCATCGGTGAGTTCAAAACCCGCCTGCCGCCCTGCCTCCACAAAGGCCTGATGGAGCGGATTATCCCGCGCGCCTCGATTGATGTGTAACGGCCCGTCCGTCCCGCGGCCTTCGCCCTCCGCCCCGCCATGGCTGGTTTCTGCGCGCTCAAAATAGGGCTGCACGTCAGCGTAAGACCAGCCCTTGGCACCCTGTTCGTCCCAGTGGTCAAAATCGCGGGCGTGGCCACGCACATAGACCATGCCATTGATGGAGGAGGATCCGCCGATCACTTTGCCCCGGGGCGTGGTCAGACGGCGATTGTTGAGGTGAGGCTCCGGTTCTGTGCCAAACCCCCAATCATAGCGCGCCATGTTCATGGGGTATGACAGCGCCGCCGGCATCTGCACGAAGGGGCCGATATCGGTGCCACCATATTCCAGTACCAGCACCGTGTGCTTGCCGTCTTCCGAAAGCCGATGGGCCGCAACGCAGCCAGCGGACCCCGCCCCAACGATGACGTAGTCGGCTTCCTGCACAAACTGATCGGGTGAAATGCCGTGGCTCATGGTGTGTCCTTCGAGACGCGATCTTTGATCGCTCCTCAGGATGAGGGTTGCCCTTCGAGATGCCAGCTATGCTGGCTCCTTAGGATGAGGTTGGGAGACGCAAAGTATGCTGACTCCTCAGGATGAGGGTTGGTCGTTTTATGTTTTGTTGGGGGTGTAGCGCGGGTAGCGGGCGTTGCCCTCCAATACGTTGAGATCTTTGTGGTTGCGCATGTATCGCTCGCTGGCCAGTTCCAGGGGTTGATGGTCCCACGGATAGTAGTGACCGTTGCGAAGCGCATCATAGATGACCAAGCGCCGCTTCTGGCTGTCCAGCACGGCATCGGTAAACGCATCGAAGTCGTAGCTCGCTTCCACCTTCCCCTTCATCGCTGCAAGCACATCGGCTGCGGCAGGATCATCTGCGATGTTTGTTTTTTCGTTGGGGTCGGCCTCAAGATCAAACAATTGGTCCGGATCCGCCGGGCAGACGGTGAGTTTGTGCGCGCCGTCCCGCGCCATGACCATGGGCGCGATTGAGCCTTCGGCGGCATATTCGCTGATAATCGGACGCTCGGTCAGGGTTTCATCCGCCGTGCCATCCAAAAGGGGCAAAAGCGACGCGCCGTCGAGATCATCCGGCAACGGAAGGCCCGCCAAATCAAGAAGGGTGGGGAAAACATCCAGCGTCGACACCGCTTCATCCACCGTGCTTGCCGCAAAGCGTTTGGGGGCGTGGACCATCAACGGCACACGGGCGGAGCCCTCCAAGAAACTCATCTTAAACCACAGCCCACGTTCCCCCAGCATTTCCCCGTGGTCGGACACGAAAAGAATGATCGTATCATCGGCGAAATCGCAGGCGTCCAACGTGTGCAAAATACCCGCCATCAAATCATCAATGTAGGAAATGTTGGCGTAGTAGGCGCGGCGGGAGTTCATGACGTCCTGTTCGCGGATGTCGAACTCCCGCCAGTTGGACATATTAAACAGACGTTTTGAGTGTGGGTCCTGGGCGTCATACGCCATCGCTGGCACGCGCAGCGGAGGCAGCGTTTCTTCGGGGTACAAATCCCAGAATTTCTTCCGTGCCACGAAGGGGTCGTGGGGGTGGGTGAAGCTCACCGTCAGGCAAAACGGCCGGTCGCGGTCGTCCCGGGCGTAGTCGTGGATCAACTGTTTGGCGTGGAAGGCGACCTCATCGTCAAACTCCATCTGGTTGGTGATTTCCGCCACTCCCGCCGTCGTGACCGAACCCAAATTATGGTACCACCAATCAATGCGCTTGTCGGGCTGCGTCCAATCGGGGGTCCAGCCGAAATCCGCCGGATAAACGTCGGTTGTTGTGCGCTTTTCAAATCCGTGCAGTTGGTCCGGCCCCACAAAATGCATCTTCCCGCTGAGCGCAGTTTTATAGCCGCCCAACCGCAAGTGATGGGCAAAGGTCGGGATGCTCGCCGAAAATTCCGCCGCGTTGTCAAACACCTGGGTGCGGGACGGCAAAAGTCCCGACATGAAGGAGGCCCGCGACGGCGCACAGAGGGGGCTTGCGCAATAGGTGTTTGAAAACCCCACCCCAGCCTCATAAAGCCCCCGCAAGGTGGGCACATGGAGGTGGGCGGCGGGCCCATTGTCGAACAGCGTGCCGGTACACTGGTCGACCATGAAGATGAGAAAATTGGGGGCCATGGCTGAAAAAACTTGAGGAGAAAAGTTCACGGCACGTTTCACCTGCAACCGTGATCCGTCAAGGCGCGCCCTGCAGAACGCCGGGAAAATAACCTGCGCTTCCCCATGTCTTAACTTCCCAGGCTAAGTGGCTAAAACCAGCGCTGCCGTCATAGCCGACACAACCTAAGTCCCCTTTTAAGGGGTGACATTGCCGGCTGAAACGCGTTTCATAGCGGTATCGACGGTCGTTGTTTGGCGCTCTTTAGTTCTGTGCCAATCCTGTCCGCTCTTAGCCATTCACGCTCCCGCTCCGGGGGCCCAATGAGGAGCCTTATGATGAAACGTGTTTTGAAATCCCTCGCCCTTGCAGCCGTGTTGTCTGTGCCCTTTGCCGTGTCCGCCACGTTCACCGCACCGGCAGCCCTGGCGGAAGATGCATCCTGCAAAATGGTTCGTTTTTCCGATGTGGGCTGGACCGACATCACCGCCACGACGGCCGCTACCTCCGTGGTGCTGGAGGCGCTGGGATACGAAACCGACGTGAAGGTGCTGTCCGTGCCGGTCACGTATGTGTCCCTCTCCAAAGGCGACATCGACATCTTCCTCGGCAACTGGATGCCCACGATGGAAGGCGACATCAAAAAATACCGGGAAAACGGCACCGTCGAAACCGTTCGAGCGAACCTTCAGGGCGCGAAATACACGCTGGCCGTGAACAAGGTGGCAGCGGACGCAGGCATCAAAACGTTCGCCGATATTGCCAAAATGAAAGACAAGCTCGACAGCAAAATCTTTGGCATTGAGCCGGGCAATGACGGCAACCGCTTGATCCAGGACATGATCGACAAGGACGCTTTTGGCCTTAAAGGCTTTGAGGTCGTGGAAAGCTCTGAGGCTGGCATGCTGGCTCAGGTTGCGCGGGCGGAAAAACGCGGCGAGCCGATCGTGTTTTTGGGATGGGAGCCCCACCCCATGAACGCAAACTTCAAAATGTCCTACCTTGAAGGCGGTGACGAGTTCTTCGGCCCCAACCTCGGCGGCGCAACGGTCTTCACCAACGTACGCAAAGGCTACACCGCGCAGTGCAGCAATGTTGGTGCGCTTTTGAAAAATCTCGAGTTCACGCTGGCCATGGAAAACGAAATCATGGGCGCTATCCTTAACGACAAGCAGGAGCCCCGCGCGGCGGCCACCGCATGGTTGAAAGCCAACCAATCCATCGTCATGGGCTGGCTGAACGGTGTTACAACCCTTGACGGTGGTGATGCGAAAGCTGCCGTCGCCAAGGCTCTGGGCGGTTAACCGGATCGACTAGGCTGAAAAGCCCGGCCAACACGCGATGGACTGGCTCACTGAACATAAGATACCCGTCGGCCGCTGGTTGGCCGACGGCGTGGACTGGATGACGGACAATCTGACCGTCGTCTTCTCCGCCATGGAAATCGTCTTTGAAGCGCTGATCGATGGACTCTTGGCGGTGTTGCAATTTCCGCCCGCGCTGGTCACGGCGGTTTTGATTGCTGGCCTTGCGTTTGCTTTGCGGCGCTCGTGGAGGCTGGCGCTTGGGGCGTTTGTCGCGCTTCTGTTCATCATCAACCAGGGCTATTGGGAAGAGACAACCGAGACCCTGGCGCTGGTTTTGGCTGCGTCCACAATTTGCATGGCGCTGGGCGTACCGGCGGGCATCTATCTTGCTCACCGCAAGCGGGCCTACGCTTTGGCGCGACCCGTCTTGGATCTCATGCAGACGCTGCCGACGTTTGTTTATCTCATTCCAGCGATCATCTTTTTTGGCATCGGCATGGTGACCGGCTTGGTGGCGACCATCGTGTTCGTGATCCCCGCCGCCATCCGCAACACCCAGCTAGGCGTGGCGTCCACCCCTGCCGACTTGTTGGAGGCCAGCAACGCCTTCGGCGCAACGCGCCTGCAAAGGCTTTGGACGGTGGAATTGCCCCACGCCTTTCCCAACATCATGGCAGGCCTCACGCAAACCATCATGCTTTCGCTTTCCATGGTCGTCATCGCCGCACTGGTCGGGGCCGACGGCCTCGGCAAGCCGGTGGTGCGAGCCCTCAACACGGTCAACAGCGCGCTGGGCTTTGAAGCCGGGCTTGTGATCGTGGTGGTGGCGATCCTGCTGGACAGGCTGCTGACATTTACCGTGAAACGGAGCTGATTGAGGGACGGTTTTGGATCGGGATTCAGGCGATCTCTGATCCTCCGGGGCAGCAGCGGACCGAAATTCAAGGGCCTGCACTCAACTCTACAGACCCACACC
>JBCBCT010000067.1:0-16622 GCA_038530365.1 Pseudomonadota bacterium
GCGTTAGAATAGCCCAGCGCCATCAGATTTTGCGTTGCCTGCTCGGCCAGCGCTTCATCGGCTTCCAGGCCGACCACGGAATTGGCCATGCGGGACAGGATCGCCGTTGAGTATCCGCTGGCGCAACCGATCTCCAACACGAAATCCTCAGCTGAAATGTCCGCCAATTGGATCAAGCGGGATAGGCTCATCGCCTCCATCAGGTAGCGGTTTTCCGTGGCGCCGCCCAAAGGCAGGTCTTCATCAATGTAAGCGAGCGGTTTTTGCGCGCTGCCAACAAAGCGCTCCCGCGGCACGTCCATGAACGCTTCCAACAGGCGAAAGTCGGTCACATCATTGGGGCGGATTTGGCAGTCAACCATCGTCCGCCGGGCCTTTTCATAATCGATCATCAGCCCTCTCCATCTTATACGGGTCCCTCTTCAAGCCCGCGCATCCACGGGCGCGCCGGCCCAGCCATTGCGGATCCCGGCGTCTCCAGACTGCGCTAAATTCATCACCACAGAAAATCAACGGGCAATTGGTGTTAGGCTTCGCGCCGAACGGCGATCTGCGCTACGGTGCAGGGGCCTGCATTTAGCCCCGCGCACTGTCCTTCGCGATGACCGATACCGCCCCACCCGAAAACATATCCTCTCGCCTGGTCGAACGGCTGGCAAATCCGGTCCATGTGGCCCCTGTGGTGGACGCCGCCGCGCAATGGTTTTTCCAAGACATCGTCGTGCGCGTCAAACGCCCCGCCGCCCATGCCGAAACCCTCGTCTTGCTGAACCGGATACGCGGTGCGCTGGGCACAGCGCTCATGCGCTCCGCCTCCCCCGCGGCCAAAAATGGCCAGCCTTGCCCTTACGATCCGCCCTGCACGCTGGATGTGTTTTACCGGACGCAGCTTGAGACCGCTCCGGGCTTCAACCTCCCCCGCCCCTTCGTGCTGCAATGCGATTTGGCGCGGCGGCGCATCGATGTGCGCCTGCGGGTTTTTGGCTTTGCCACGGACTGGACCATGGCGCTGCGGGACGCGCTGGTAGCGAGTCTTGCCCACGATGTCGTGTTCTTGGGCCGGGACGAAGGTGTGGATGTGCGCGGCACCAAGGCCGGGTTTGAGGTCGAGGGCAGCCATATCGAAACGGTTCACGGCCTCACCCTGGCTGACCCGCCGCCGCGCATTTGCCTCACCATCAAAACTGCCCTCGACAATGCCGGAACCTCGCTGGTGGACACCCCCGCCAGCTTTATTGCCCGGCTCAACCGTCGCATCGAAGGCCTGGCCCGCTGGCAGGACATGGCCCTGCAGGCGGACTGGGGCGCATTGCGCCAAGCGGCAGAAGCGCTGACTTTTGACACCGACGGATTGGAACAGGACACCGTCCACCGCGGCTCACGCCGGCAAGAAACGGCGTTTGAGAACCCATCGGTTTTCGGCGATCTCGTCTTCACCGGACCTGCCGTTGCGGTGGGGGCCGTTTGGCCCTTTGTTGTTTTGGGTGAAATCACCCATGCAGGCCGCGGCGCCACCGCGGGCCTGGGCCGCTACAGCCTCGATGAGGCCTAAACAGGCTTTTGGGGCGAAAACGAGCATTTGGCATCGAAATATTATCTTAACATATTGAAAATAAACGACATTTTTGATCTATGGTGCCGAATTACCTCTTTGGAAAATTGCAACCCATTGAAATAACGATTAAAATTACTTATTTCTGGTATCTTGTTCTATATACGTTCTTTCTTACGACTTTATTTCGCTCACCTAAGTGGAAAGGCCCCAAAATTTCATAATCTTGACAGCCCCATGCATATGGGTAAGTGTGCAGGCCTACCGCGCCCCGTGCGGATTGAAACACTGGAGAGTTCACTCCAGCCATTTTCACTGGCAAAAGCCAGGTCTGCAGCCCTACCGCGCCACGTGCGGATTGAAACGTAGTTTCCCCACCATGATCCGCCGTGTTTCTGCGGAAGCGGTCTGCAGCCCTACCGCGCCCCGTGAGGATTGAAACACCAGCACTAGGCCATCAGACATCCGTTGCTTGGTCTGCAGGCCTACCGCGGCCCGTGGAGATTGAAACTTGCTGCCAAGTTTCATGCGGCGACCTTTCGCTGACCTTTGTGTAAACAGGTCATTTGCGAACAACAGGACGCTTTGCTGCGCATGTTCTAATGGTTGATTTTTTGGATTGCTTAGGTCGTCACATGAGCATCGGGCAGAGCTGACGTCGCGGCGACATCAGTTGAGGCACTGGCAGGCGATTGAAATGAACACTGGCCGCCCTGGCCGCCCTGGCCGCCACGCGCGATGGAAGAGCAAAGCGCGTTGGCGGCTATTTTGGCGTGGTTTTGCTGACATGACGCATGCGCAGCATGCATCGCGGCGGCATTCTCAATGCCTCTTGCTCAATCCGTCTTGCTCAATGCCTTTTGGAAACGGCCTGGTTAGCGCATCACAGGCCGAGAACGGCTTTTGTTTCGAGGAACTCTTCCAGTCCCATCGCGCCATGCTCGCGGCCTTGTCCGGACATTTTGTAACCACCGAAGGGCGCATCAAAACTCATCGTGGCGCCGTTGAGGTAAACCGATCCGGCGCGCAAGCGGCGCGACAGCATCCGCAGCGCATCCGTGTCGGAACCGTTGACGTGGGCCGCCAGGCCAAAGGGGCTGTCATTCGCGATTTCAACCGCATGATCGAGATCGTCATAAGGCAAGATCGACAAGACCGGGCCAAAGATCTCTTCGCGCACAATACGCATCTGGTTCGTCACATCCGAAAAAACCGTCGGGCGCACGAAATAGCCCGTTTCGAGGCCATCGGGTCGCTCCGGGCCGCCCGCAATCAGTCTGGCGCCTTCGTCGATGCCGATGCGGATGTAGCCTGTTACGCGCTCGTATTGCTCGGCGCTGACGAGCGGGCCCACCATCACACCCTCCTGATCCGCCGGGCCGACAGGCAATCCGTCAGCGACCGCCGACGCAATCGCTTCGGCTTCTGCCAGACGCAGCTTTGGCACCAGCATCCGTGTGGGAGAGAAGCAGACCTGACCTGTATTCAGCATGGTGGCGACCGTGCCGCGTTTCACGGCTTCGGCAAAACCATCATCGTTGAGTAAGATGTTGGCTGATTTGCCGCCAAGCTCAAGGCACATGCGCTTGAGATTGTCTGCGCCTGCCTTACTGATCGCAACGCCTGCGCCGACCGAACCGGTGAGCGTGATCCCATCCACCTGGGGATGCGCTGCGATCCGCGCGCCGACCGTTTTGCCCAAACCCTGCACCATATTGACGAGGCCGGCGGGCGCGCCGGCTGCCTCGATGGCTTCGGCGATCAAGATTGCGGAAAAGGGTGTATGCTCGGAGGGTTTGGAAACCGCCGTGCATCCGGCTCCCATGACGGCTGCAAGTTTCTTTGCGACACTCGTGACAGGGCCGTTCCATGGCGTCAGAACACCGATCACACCCAAAGGCTCGCGCAAAACTTCGGCACCGCCGACGTGCGTTTCCCAAGCGTAGTTGCGCACCAGATCGGCCGTTTTGCCCCAGATGCCGATCCCGATGGCCACGTGGAACTGCTCTGTCAGATGGCGTGGACAGCCCAATTCGGCGCAGACCGTGGCCGCCAGCGCATCTTTGCGTTTGTCCATCTCCGCGCCAATGGCCTCCAAGAGATCAGCGCGCTCTGCTGGTGACGTTTCAGACCAGCTCGTAAAAGCAGTCCTTGCGGCGGCAACGGCGCGGTCAGCGTCTTCTGCCGTTCCTCCCGTGACAGATGCCAGGACTGCCCCAGTGTTGGGGTTGTGAACCGTGATGTGATCGCGCGGACCTTCGAGCGTTATCCAGTCTCCGCCGATGAAGAATTGCTGGCGATGCGGCGTGTCGAACACTGACATCAATGGGCCTCCTTGATCATGTCGGCGGCTTTTTCAGCCAGAGCGATTGTGGGGGCGTTGGTGTTGGAGGCCGGGATGTCGGGCCAGACCGAGGCATCGACAATGCGCAGGGATGCCACCTTTTTTACTTTAAGATCTGTGCCCACTACCGCGCGGTCATCCTCTCCCATGCGCGCCGAGCCGACGGGGTGCCAGCAGGTCTGGCCCGTTTCCAAGGCGTAGTTCAACAGTGCGTCGTCATCGCTCATGGCAGGCCCGGGGCGATTCTCTTCGATGATCTCACGGCTGAGAGGGCTTGCCGCGGCCAATTTGCGCACTTCGCGGAACTGGGCGACGGCCAGTGCGCGGTCATACTCGTCCGCAAAATAATTGGCCGTCATCTCCGGGTCGGCATGGGGATCAGCGGATGTCGCATGCACATAGCCGCGGGATTTAGGGTAGAGCTGAAACGTGCCGATGTTGAAGCCGGACCAGCTGTCGAGCCCGTTGTCTGCGGTGTTTGCATAGCGATCCGGGCCTGAGATCAAGCCGATCTGGAGCTTGGCCGTTGAGTAACGGTCGCCTGAATGAAGCTGTTTGATGGCCTGACTGGTCACCGTCGGATACGTTAAGAAGCCCTTTTTCAAAAAAACATATTTCATGCCTTCGAGCAGAGTTTTGACCTTGGATGCCATGACATCATTGAGCGTGATCGGTTTGCGCGCCTTGTAGGTCATGCGGATGTTCACATGATCGATCAGGTTCTCGCCAACCTCGGGCATATCCTGCACCACATCGATGCCAAGTGAGCCGAGCCGCTCTGCCTGACCAAGACCCGACATTTCCAGGATTTGCGGTGTTTTCAACGCCCCCGCGCAGAGGATGACCTCGCGGCCTGCGCGCAAAAGCTCTACGCCTTGCTCCGTTTTCACATAGGCGCCAACGGCACGTCGTCCATCAAGCAAGATCCGTTCAGCGGCAACACCCGTGAGCACGCGCAGGTTCTGTCGTCCCATCGCCGGTTTGAGATATCCCACATGGGTGGAGCAGCGTTTGCCATCGCGTATCGAGTATTGAAGGTGGGCAACACCGCTCTGATCGCCGTCATTAAAATCTTCATTGTAAGGGTAGCCAATCTCTTCGCTCGCCTTGATGAAGGCGCGGGTCAAATCGTCTTGTGCATCAATGCGGCTGGCCGTGATCGGGCCAACTGCGCCCCGCGCCTGGCTCGGCGCTCCTTCATAGCTTTCGGTTTTGTTCAGGTATGGCGCGAACGTATCCCAATCAAAGCCAGGGCAGCCGAGGGACGCGATATGATCGTAGGCCTCACGGTCTCCGCGCGTCCAGATCATGCCGTTGACGGTTGATGAGCCTCCAAGAGCCTTACCGCGCGGCCAGTATATCTTCTGGCCCTTCATCGCTTCCTGCTCTTTGGTGAAGAACTGCCAAAGAAAGGCGTTTCCCAAAACGATCTTGGCGACACCCAATGGCGTTGAGACCCAAAACCCCTTTGCTTCTGGCCCCGCCTCTACCAGAGTCACGCTGATCTTCGGGTCTTCCGTGAGGCGCGCGGCCAAAACGGCTCCTGCTGACCCTCCGCCAATGATCAGGTAATCGCAGCTCGGCGACGAAACCTTGGACATGTCAACCTCCCTCGTGTTTCAGTGAAGGCTAGCAAGGCAAGACCGGGTAGATTGTCAGAGTTTGGACAATAGGACCCACATCTCAACAAGGTAGGTCCATGGGTGAACAGGCTCGAAAGCTCTTCACCGATTTTCAGGATACGCATCAGATCATCGGCAGGCTGGCGGACCGCCACAAAGAGGCTCTGTCGAATGCTGCCGTGGTGCGCCGTTTCGACAATCGGCAGGCTGTGGTGCCACTGGGTGATCCCGTTGACGGGGTGCACTTTATCGTCGATGGCGCGATGCGCCTGGAAAGCCTAACCGAAAGCGGCGATCGCTTACTGGTCGGCGATTTGCTGGCAGGCGATGTCTTTGGGCTCTTGTCCGTTCTCGATCGTGAGCCCTCGATTCATCACGCCAGCGCATTGGGCGATACGACGAGCGTTTTCGTACCGGCAGACCGGTTCCGTGCGATTGTTTATGCCGATCACGACCTAATGCGCGAGGTGATCGAGATTATGTGTCAACGGCTGCGGATGTCGTTGGTCATGGTCACGCGCTTTGCCCCTGGGAGCCAGACAAGCCGCGTCGTTCGGTGCCTGGTTGCCATTGCCGATCAGCTGGGCTTTTCGGCGCCCGTCGAAAATCATGCCACCGTAACGATCAACCAATACGACATCGCAGCGATGCTGTCCGTCTCACGTCAAAGCGTGAACAGGGTCTTGAAAGAGTTGGTCGAACAAGGACTTATCGACGTGCGCTACAACCAGATTGAGGTTCTCGACCTGCGGCGGCTTCGAGAGCTTCAGTAAGGCTCGGGCGAGCGGCACGGGGTCGTCTGGCCCGCCTGGCCCGCTTGACCAACGTGCTGCCAACTTTCTATCAGCCGTGCTTCTCGTCTTGGGTCTGCTAGACCATTCATTTCTCGCTCTCAGAGAGCGTGCTTGATGAACCAAGCGAGGGTTAATTGGGACTAAAAGTTCCCACAAAATTCATCGCGCGGTTCGCTGCACACTTCAGATTGTCAGTTTTGATACAATCACGCCAAAGCTCGATCTGTAGGCTAGCGCGATATCGGCGTCGCAAGAACTAACGAATGCGGCACTATCGCTTTGGGAGGAGCAAACCATGACCACTTCGCTGAAGAGCCTCGCACTGGTAGCCGCGCTGGGTTGCGCGCTTGCTGGCAATGCAATGGCTGCAACGACATTGAAATGGGCCACAGCCGCGCCAGAGAAATCTGTCTGGGGCGCGCAGATTTCGAAGTTTGCAGCCGCGGTCGAAAATCATTCTGGCGGTGAATTGAAGCTGGAAGTCTTTTGGGGCAGCGCCCTGGGCACCGACGCTGACAACATCCGTCAGCTGCAGCGCGGGCGGCTTGATGCGGGCAGCTTCACCGCGGCCGTGCTGCCAACGGTAGAACCTGCGACCGCTGTTCTGGCGATGCCCTATGCATGGTCTGGGATGAAAGAGCTGTCCTGTGTGTTGGAAGGTCCGACCAAGGCCGAGCTTGCCACGCTTCTGGACGCACAGGGCATGCACCTTGTTGGCTGGTCACTGGTCGGCGAGATGGGGTTCTCTTCGCTTGAGCCTGTTAAGTCCATTGCAGACCTTGCGGGCGCTAGCATTCGCTCGATTCCTTCAAAGGCTTCGACTGATTTTTGGTCTGCTGCGGGGCTTGTGCCACAAACCATCCCACCGAGCGACATTGCGCCTGCTTTGAGCACCAAACGGATTTCCGCTGCCGAAGGCTCGATGGTTTTCTACGTGGTCACTGGCGAAAACAAGGTTGCGCCCCATTGGACGCAGGCCAAGCACATCTACATTCCGGCAACCTTTCTCGTTTCCAAGAAGGTCTATAACGGCCTGAGTGACAAGCAAAAGATGGCACTTGAAAAGGCTATGGAGGAAGTGTCCCTGCCTTGGTTCACAGCTGCGCTCAACGGCTTCATGGAAAGGGTGAAGCAAATGCAGGCTGGCGCTGGCGGCACATATTCCGAACTGAGCGCCGAAGACACCAAGACACTGCGCGCCCATGCGCTGGCAACGCGCCCGGCTGCGCTTGAAGCGCTGGGTGATGGGGCGAAAGCCCTCTGGGCCAAGATCGAAACGGCCAAAGGCGCCTGCGCACAATGACGTCTTCGGGCGCGAGCCACTCCGTTTTGGACAGGGTGGCTCGAGCCCATTTGGCTGCAGAATCCTTTGTCGCAGCCCTGTGCTACTTCATCGCCGCCAGCATATTGATCGTTGATGTGGTAGCGCGCAACGTGTTCGCGACCGCCTGGCTTGGCACCACCAGCATGGCCGTGCTTGCTTCAGTTGTTGCAGGATTTTTGGGTTTGTCCCTGGCAACCTCGTCTGGTTCGCATTTGCGCGTTGAAGCCTTTGATGCGCTGATACCCTCCAGGTGGTCTTGGCTGGCCGGCAAACTGGGGCACGCTGTGTCTGCGGCCCTATTTCTCTTTATCGCCTGGCATGCATTTTTCTTCGTGGTCGAAAGCGCCAGTTGGGGAGACCGGGTGCGCGATCTGACCTGGCCGCTCTGGATCTTTCAGACGATCATGCCCTGGGCTTTTGCCTCGACCGCTCTGCGCCACCTCTACCTGATCTACCGCCCGCAAGCGGTGGACACGCAAGAGTAAACTCCATGATGGCATTGCTTCTTGCTGGGCTGGTTCTGCTGCTTCTGGCGGTGCGCGCCAGCGTGGTCGTTGTCTTGCTGACGGTGGGTGTTTTCGTCCATTTGGTCTGGGGCGCAGGCCAAGTTTCCTACCTTGTCGAAGACATGTGGAACACGCTTGCAAAGCCTTCGATCCTGTCTATCCCGATGTTTATTCTGTGCGGGCAGGTGATGTCGCGTGGGCATATTTCGCAACATATCGTACGGGCTGTCTCCAGACTGACAAAGGGCATCCCTGGCGGCCTGGCGATCACTGCGGTCCTGTCCTGCGCTGTGTTTTCCGCCATCTCCGGCTCGTCACCCGTCACGCTGCTCTCCGTCGGCGCTGTGATGTACCCAGCCCTGCTGGCAAATGGATATCCGAAGAACTTCTCCCTCGGCGTTCTTACCTCCAGCGGAACCCTGGGGATCATCATCCCGCCCTCCATCCCGCTCATTCTTTTCGGAATTGCAACGCAAACCTCGATCGTCGATCTGTTTCTGGCTGGCGTTGGCCCCGGTATTCTGCTGACCGTGGCGCTTGCGCTCTACGCCTGGTTCGCCAATCGGCACATCACCAATGACGGCGCTGCGCAGCAGCTGACCGAGGTTGACCTTGGCAACAAAAGCTCGATGCCGGCGTTGCTGATCCCCGTGGTTTTGCTTGGCGGGATTTACTCTGGCCTCTTCTCCCCCACTGAGGCCGCAGCGGTTGCGCTGCTCTATGCCATCCTCGTCGAAGTGGGCTACTACCGCGAAATCAAGCTGCCAGACCTGTTCGAAACGGGTGTCGAAACCGCGCGCCTGCTTGGTGCCATTTTCCCGATCATCGCGGTCGCCGTGTCTATCAACCTGCTCATGACGTCTGAGCAAGTCCCGCAATCGCTCGTCGCTTGGGCGCAATCGCTGACCCAAGATCGGATCGTCTTTTTATTGGTGTTGACGGTGCTGTTGCTCATTGTCGGGTGCTTTGTCGACGCGCTGTCAGCGATCCTGATCCTTGCGCCCATGCTTGTTCCCGTGGCCGCCGCTTACGGGATCGACCCAATTCACCTTGGCATCATCATGGTGGTCAATCTTGAGATCGGACTGCTCACACCACCCATGGGGCTCAATCTCATGGTCGCTTCCACCGCCTTCAAGGAGCCAATCGGCAAGGTTATCGGCTCCGTGTTGCCGTTTATCGCCGTCCTGCTTGCCTGCCTTATTGCGATAACCTTCATTCCCGCAATCTCACTTTTCCTGATCAAGTGAGGCGGTGGGAAGAATTGTGCCAAGTTTGACAAAGCGCGGCCCAACGTAAGCGTAAGCTCACCGAATACAAGGGAGAGAACCATGTCGCAGCCACTGGAAGGCATTCGCATCCTTGATGCCACTCATGTACTCGCGGGCCCCTTTGCGGGCTATCAGCTGTCATTGCTGGGCGCAGATATCATCCGCGTTGAAAACCCCAATGGTGGCGACATCGTGCGGATCAATGACAAGAACCCGGATCGCCGCGCCATGAAGATGGGCCTCGGATTTCTCACGCAAAACGCCAATAAGCGGTCGGTTGCGCTCAATCTCAAAACCCCCGAGGGCCAGGAGGCCTTCAAGAAGATCGCCGCAACCTGTGATGTCGTGGTTGAAAACTTTCGCCCAGGAAAGATGAAGGCGCTCGGCCTTGGTCCCGATGACATCCAAACCGTCAAACCCGACATCATCTACTGCTCGATCACCGGGTTCGGCCAAAGTGGCCCGCTGGTTGATCGTCCAGCCTATGATCATATCGTGCAAGGCATGTCGGGCATCATGTCGGTGACCGGTACGGAGGCCTCCGGCCCCGTGCGCGCAGGCTTTCCGCTGGTGGACTATCTGGCGGGTCAGATGGCCGCCTTCGCAATTTCCGCGGCGCTCGTTCAGCGCGAGCGCACCGGCAAAGGCGAGGTCATTGACTGCGCGATGCTCGATGTTGCGCTCTCCATCATGGGCCCCTCCGTGACCGAATGGTCCATCGCAGGGCGCCGCCCCGGACGTCCCGGAAACAGGCCGTATTCCGGATCGCCATTCTCAGGGTGCTATGAGACGGCCGACGGCATGATCGTCGTTGTGGGAAATACGATGGCGCAGGCCGAGCGGCTTTGCCAAGCCGTCGGGCTTGAGCATTTGCTCGACGATGAGCGGGTTGCAGACTGGCAGGCGCATCCGGAACTCGTCGAGGAAATGCAAGGCCAGTTCGAGGCCGTGTTCGCAACCAAATCAGGCCTGGAATGGGAAGACATCCTGAATGCTGTGTCCGTGCCCTGCGGCAAGATACGCGACGTGCCGGAAGTCCTGGCCGAGCCGCACGTTGAAGCGCGCAAGGCGCTCCATTCTGTCTTCGTGCCATCGCTGAACGAGACCATTCGCGTCCCAGGGCTCGGCTGCACCATTGGCGGCGAAAATGGGCGTGTGCGTAGCGCGCCTCCAGAGTTGAGCGAAAATGCCAACGATGTGTTGCAGGAAGCAGGATATTTCAAGGATGAGATCGCCCGCATGAAAAAACTTGGCATCACTGTCTAGCCATGGCGTTGGTGCTGTGCGCATCGCGTAGCGGACAGCTTTCTTCGCCATCCGGGCGCAGGCGCGGTTCTGCAGATCAAATTTTCCAGTAAAATATTGAAAACAAATACTATTTCGGGCCTATGGCAGCCTCAAACCTTTTTGGAAACTTCTAACCATCTGAAATATATAATATAATTTATCGCTTCTGGTATTTTGTTCATTATACGTTCTTTTATGGCCATTCAAATCTCGACCCTTAGTGGAAAGACCCCAAAATTTCACAACCTTGACAGGCCCCTGCATATGGGTAAGTCTGCAGCCCTACCGCGCCCCGTGCGGATTGAAACGGCCGTTTCCGCCTTCTGGCAGAACTCGTGGCGTCTGCAGCCCTACCGCGCCCCGTGCGGATTGAAACTTTCCAGTGTCCACTGCGTAGGCCGCACTTGGACCGTCTGCAGCCCTACCGCGCCCCGTGCGGATTGAAACTGACGAGGCCGGACGATGCGGCGGATACAACCTGGTCTGCAGCCCTACCGCGCCCCGTGCGGATTGAAACCTTTCGGCTTTGGCTTTTCAGTTGACATGCAGGCGTCTGCAGCCCTACCGTGTCCCGTGCGGATTGAAACGTGGCATGTCATTGCGATTAGATTGCAAATCCAAGCGTCTGAAGCCCTACCGCGCCCCGTGCGGATTGAAACGCCACCTCCTGCCCCGCTTTACGGGCAATTGTCACCACGTCTGCAGCCCCACCGCGCCCCGTGCGGATTGAAACCGCTAAGTGTAACTTGCGTGGCGGGACGCATGGCGTCTGCAGCCCTACCGCGCCCCGTGCGGATTGAAACGGCCAGTGACCAATGGGTCCACGGGTGCGTGTGTCTGCAGCCCTACCGCGCCCCGTGCGGATTGAAACGCAATGTGTTAAGTGAGAGCGTCCTGAGTTGTCTGCTGCTCTAACGCGCCCCGTGCGGATGCCATCTGTCAGCTTCCCCCAGCCCCTAAAAAGGTCAAAGAATCCAGTACGGACCATCCTCTGGGAGCGGGCTGCCGCCGGTTGTCATGCTGCGGTCCAGGCTGGATTTTGGCAGGGCGTAAAAGCGTAGGCTGTCGCCGCGATCAACGAGAGAGCTGAGGTGGTCGAACAGGGCCTGGGCTTGTTTCTGGGTGAGGCGGGCTTCAAACACGCTGCCCTGCACGCGCACGGCCACTTTTTCCAGCCGCTTTGCCATGCGGGCCCGGGTGCGGTTGTCGCTGATATCGTAGGCGATGGCCCAGGCGATGGTGTCCTGCGTGGTGGCCACGGCCTAATAATCCATGATGATGGGTTCAAACTGCTCCGGCGCTTCCTGCTCCATCGCGCGGGCGAGGCGGATCGCCTGATCCGTCATTTGCGCGCGCCATGTGCGCCGCTTGTTCGACACCGGGTCTTGCACCGCCCGCTGGCAGGCCCGCTCATAGGCCCGGATAAGCCCGCGCATGCCGCTGGCGCGCAGCCGCATGCGGCTTTTGGGCGTATCCCCGCGCTCAAACGACGCCTTATCGATGACCCGTTGGTTGATCGCGCTGGACACCACAGCCTCCGCCAACGGTCCGCGAAACAGTTCCATAAAATCATACACCGCCGCCTCCCCGTGGTTTCGGGTGACGTGCAACATGCCAAAACCCGGGTGCAGCCCGACCCGTTGCAGCGCGGCGCCGCAGTCTCGGGCCAGCAGATTTGCGGTGATGTTGAGCGCGGTGTTTGGGGCGTTGGTGTTTTTTCGGTTGCGCTTTCGAAACCGCAGCGCCGGATCCCGAAGCAGCCGCCCATAGGCTGGCCAGTAGAGAGCCGCCGCCCTGCCCTCCAGCCCGCGCAGGGTTTCCAAATCTGGACAGGCCGACAGGCGCGAGATCAAATGGTTGATGCCGGCAATGGACTTGATGACCGGTTCGAGCGCCTGGTCCCGGTTCAGCCGCCGCAGCAGCGCGCGCTGGTTGCGCACCCGGCCATCGACAAACCGCTTGGCGAACGCCAGCGTCAGATCGGCATCCAGACAACACCGCGCCTGTGCCAGGTGGCGGGCGGCGCGCCCGTCCAGCCCTTGGGTGACGTGGCCGAGGGTTTGGCCATGGCCGTTCACGAAGGCAAGATTGGTGTCCGTTGCCAGCGCAAGATCGAGGGCGCCGCGGTCAAAATCGCAGTCTTGGCCCACGTCAATCCGGTCCACATCGTCGGGGTGGATGGTGATGAGATCGTGCCAGACCTCGCTGCGCTCACCGGTGATGGGGTCGCGCGGGCCATCGGCTTCCGCCTCCTGCACCACAAAGCCAAAATTGCGCAGGCTGAGGCGACGGCCCGGGGTGGTGAGGTAGAGAACGCGCTGCCCGGGGTCGAGCCGCGCGCGGGCGCGCCGGGCGTCCATGTCTTCCACCACCTGCTGCCGCGCGGCGGCGTCGGCGTCCTCTTTTGCAATTTTTGACAGCAGGGCCTCCACCCCGGACGGCGCGGCCCCCTCATCCGGCGTCATGTCCTCGTCCGCCGATAGCGGCAACGCAAAGGCCCGCACGAAGGCGCGGCCCAAAAAACGGAAACCGGCGTCAAAATCTGTCACTCGGGTTTTGGCGCGGTTCAGAACCAAGCCTTCGCGGGCGAGCAGCCGTTCGGTTTTTTCCAGCGCGGCATCCGCGCCTTTGGGCGAGCGGGCCAACACCACAAAATCATCGGCAAAGCGCACGATGGCCAGGCCGTGGCCGGACAGCGCTTCGTCCAGCCGGTCCAGATAAAGGTTTGCCAGCAGCGGGGAAATCGGCGAGCCCTGCGCCAGCCCGCGGCCACCGGGGGCGGAATGTTCCAGCCAATGGGCCAGCAGATGGGTCACCGGGCCGTCTTCCAGACTGTCCGCCAGGCGCGCCAGCAGCCGGTCGTGGTCCACCCGTTCAAAAAACCGCTCAATGTCCGCATCCACCACGTGGGTGAAGCCAGACCGGCGCAGCGCCGACACCCGGTCCACCGCCTGCCGCACGCTCCGCCCAGGCCGATAGCCGAAGGAGCCGGTCTCAAATTCTTCATCCAGCAGCGGCATCAACACCTGGGACAATGCCGTGTGGACGATGCGGTCGCGCACCGAGGGAATGTCGAGCGGGCGCTGGCCGCCGCTCTTTTTAGGGATCATCACACGGCGAATGGCCCCGGGCTGATAGTGGCCGCGATCCAGATCATGGCGCAGGTCCGCCAGCCGCTGCACCACCCCGGCGCGAAACGCCTCCACGCTGATGCCATCCCCCCCGGCCGCGCCGCCATTGCGATAAACCCTCTGCCAGCCAGCCTCCAACCCCGCCGCACAAAACGCCCGCCGCGCTACAAAGGTGGCCGAAATCAGCGTTTCGCGCTTACCCCTTGTTTTCATTGACGTTTTTGACATTGAGGCCGTATAAACCTTCTTGGAAAAGTGTTATCTTATTGAAATATCGTAGATTATTATGTTGCTATGGCATTTTAATCATGCTTTGTTCTTTTATAAGTCTCACGTTTTTGCACCTTAGTGGATCGACCTACTTTTTCACAAGGCTTGACAATGGCATTGCAAGGGGTGAGTTTGAAGCCTCACCGCGCCCCGTGCGGATTGAGACGCTCCGCATGGCGTGCTGCCGGGCATGGCTTGGTTTGAAGCCTCACCGCGCCCCGTGCGGATTGAGACCTAATATCAGGCCTGCTAGATTTAAGATAATGTTTGAAGCCTCACCGCGCCCCGTGCGGATTGAGACCCTAACAGGCAGCGCAGCCGCCTGGTTGATATAGTTTGAAGCCTCACCGCGCCCCGTGCGGATTGAGACAGAAATTTATCGACCTCGGCCTCGAACTCTGCGCGGGTTTGAAGCCACACCGCGCCCCGTGCGGATTGAGACGCACCACCTGTTCCCGCCGCAGCTGCTTGCGCAGTTTGAAGCCCCACCGCGCCCCGTGCGGATTGAGACCCAATTGCTTGGCCATGAAGGTGTGAAAGTTTGGTTTGAAGCTTCACCGCGCCCCGTGCGGATTGAGACTTCGCTCCCATGAGCAGGACGTCTTGGTCATCAGTTTGAAGCTTCACCGCGCCCCGTGCGGATTGAGACAAGAGAGCGCCTGCCATCAAGATGATGGTGATGTTTGAAGCCTCACCGCGCCCCGTGCGGATTGAGACACGCAATGCGTACCTTCCAAACCAACGAAGATGGTTTGAAGTCTCACCGCGCCCCGTGCGGATTGAGACAGCTGGGGGACGACGTTGTCCTGCCGGTAGACGGGTCTGGGACTTTTGTCGGTTCGGGAGCGGCTTGTGGGAGCCTTTGAAAAAACTCTCTTGCGGTCAGTGGGATTTTTGAAAACGGCTTGACTGTCCGCGCCTCTGGAGGGCGGCGGGTCATCAAACACAACAGAAGCAGACGTAGCGGCGAAAAAAAGCGAACAATGGCAGCGTGAAAAGCCGCAAATTCCACAAAATTTTCGCGCGCCCAACCCCTGTTCCCCAAGCAAAATCAAGCCTATAGTCCCAAAGGCGCTGCAGCCACCCCCGCGATGTGTGCGGATTGAAACTTCTCCGGACCGTATTCCCTCTTCCCCTTCGCTCTAGCCACCCCCGCAATGTGTGCGGATTGAAACGCCATCATCTGTCAGCGTAGCGCCTTCGGTGCTTCAGCCACCCCCGCAATGTGTGCGGATTTGGATCGGTCGTACGGAGTTGCATCAACGCACCGTTGGCTTCGGAACGAGACCGCGCGGCGTCACCTGAGGGTGCGTGGCACATCAGCGCTTCGGCGTTGGAGCGTTGATGGCTTGGCAGTCAGGTTTAGCCGGAAACTGATCTTGGGTATTTGGGCAGGTAGGTGGGCTGTGCCCTGTCCAACCTGCGTTTGAGCGCGCCATAGCCTTTGAGGCTGGCGTCTTCGGCGTCGGTCAACCCTTCGGCGGCTGGGTAGGCGAGTTTGCCTCCTCCCTGCAGCGCGGCACCGATGGCCGGATTGGCCATGGCGCGCAGCTCTTGGATGTGGTCGAGATCATCAAACGCTGTGGGGCTGCCCGCGTCGCCCTCGCCTTTCCCGTCCACGTCCTGCGCCACCAACCAGGCCTTGAACCGCTCGACATAGGCGCTGAGGTCCTCCGTCTTGATAGGGTCCCCGCTGCCCTTGCGCAGCTGGTTGCCGGTCACCCGGGCGAAACACCGGCCAAAACCCTGGGGCTTACCGCGCCCCATGGCGTGGCGATGGCTGGGCTTCGCGTCTGGATCAGACCACACGTCTTCACCAAACCCGAGGGCCCACAGCAAGCCGCCCAGCTCCACGGGATGTACGTTTTTGAGCACCATGGGACCGGAGAACCGGCAGGGGTTCCCGTCACTGGCCGTGCGGAAATGCACGGTCGATTCTGTGCCCTCTTCGGGTTCCTGCTGGTTGGCCCGCGCTGCCTGGTTTTGGGTTGCCGCAGGCGCATCGGTCCGGTCGCGCACGGGGTAGCGCTTGCGCCCGGCCAGTTTCGCGTTGGGTGACGACCAATGCTGGTCTTCGGGTTTGTCCGCTCGCAAATAATAGGGAGAAAACGACGGGCGCGGCGAGAGAGTTTGCAGAACGGTGGGCTTAGGGTTTGGGGCCGTGCTTACCAAGTCAGCATGGCGAACGAAAACCCGGCTTTGCCAAGCCCAAGTTTCCGGCAGGTCTGGCGTGGCGCGCACCGTTTCATTTCCATCTTTTTCAATGGCAACATGACCCATGAACGCCTGAACGAAATCGAGCGTCCGACTGGCGTTTTCCTGGTACGCCGCGCCGGAGCTACCGGCGACATCGCGCACACTGCGGGTGTGCTGCAAACGCATGAAGCGGGAGAGGGAGAACTCCATTGCGCTTTGATTAACCGCAGTGTCATGCCATGTGTCGTTGAGTTTCCTAATGCGCGTCTTGTCTTGGTTGTTGCCAGGGACGTTTGGGCGCGGTCGTTTTGGCGTCCAAAAGACG
>JBCBCT010000068.1:0-11757 GCA_038530365.1 Pseudomonadota bacterium
TGGCCGGCACCGCCGCGCTGCGCACGATGCGTGCGAGGCCTGTGAGGTTTTCCGTCAAAACGGGATTGCGTTTGTGCGGCATCGCAGACGAGCCTTTTTGACCCGGCGCAAAATACTCTTCCGCCTCCAAAACCTCCGTCCGTTGCAGGTGTCGCACTTCCGTGGCCAGCCGTTCGATGGACGATGCGATGACGCCTAAAGTGGCAAAAAACATCGCATGGCGGTCGCGGGGAACAACCTGGGTGGACACCGGTTCCACCGCCAGGCCCATGGCCTCGGCCACGTGCTCTTCCACCCGGGGATCGATATTGGCAAACGTGCCCACCGCGCCAGAAATCTTGCAGGTGGCAATTTCAGCCCGCGCCGCCGCAAGACGATCCCGGCAGCGGGAAAATTCGGCATAGGCCTGGGCGAGCTTGACACCAAACGTCGTGGGTTCGGCGTGGATACCGTGGGAGCGGCCAATGGTGATCGTGTCCTTGTGCTCAAACGCCCGCCGTTTCAACGCGTCCAGCAAAGCATCGAGATCGGCCAGCAGCAGATCGCTTGCTTTCACCAATTGAACGTTAAAGCATGTATCGAGCACGTCCGACGAGGTCATACCCTGGTGCACAAAACGGGCATCGGGTCCGACGATTTCGGCCAGATGGGTCAAAAACGCGATCACATCGTGCTTGGTTTCCCGTTCAATGGCGTCAATGCGGCTGACATCAAAGGTCGCCGCCCCACCTTTTTCCCAAATTGTTTTGGCCGCAGTGTCCGGAATAACGCCCAGTTTTGCCAAGGCGTCACAGGCATGGGCTTCGATTTCGAACCAGATGCGAAATTTGGTTTCCGGAGACCAAATGTCGGTCATCTCGGGTCGGGAATAGCGGGGGATCATGGAATGTGAACTTTCAAGGGGGCAGGAGGCAAAATGTGGCGTGCAAAGCGCCGGGCAAACCAGCGTTGCGCTCCGCAGGTAGCACCCGCTCAATGCTGTTTCAACGCACCTTTCGGCGGTCGAGAGCGCCTCGGGTAAAGGCAAAAGACAGGATCAGAGCGACGATAAACGGCAGTCCGACAAAGACCTTGAGGGCTGTTCCCAAAAACAAAAAAACGGCCGCAAGGGTCGTAAAGAAGGTTTGAAATAGCCATGGGACGGACAAGAACGGTTCGTGCCACGTCGAGAAATAGCTGCGAAACGACAACACGAAAATTAAGGCCGTCAGCGCAAGCGTGAGCCCAAACAGCAGCCCAAAAAATCGGCTGAACCTTTGAACACTGTCGGCCCGCGTTTTCCGTCCAATCAGCAAGAATGCCGTGATGAAGCCCGCCATCGCCGCACCAATTGCAAATGGAATGCCCGCAACAAACAGGGTTTGGCCCCAAGTCCAACCGAGCAACACATAGGTGCCAAGGTAAGACCCGTAGACTGTGGCGGCCCAAACAGCGGCCAAGGCCAAGGCTTCTGTAAGACGTCGGCTCACGCTGGGTCCGATGCGTTGGTTTGTGCGGTCACGCGTTTTCCGCGCTTTTGGCAACGCCGGCGCGGATTGCTTCAATATTGCGACGGTAGCTGTCTAAGCCACCACCGTCATAGATCGCAGAACCTGCTACCAACACGTCAGCGCCGGCTTGGCTCACCAGGGGCGCAGTGTCGGGCGTGATACCGCCATCGACTTCGATATGAATAGGTCGATCCCCTGCGAGGGCGCGGGCCTGCGCGACCTTGGCAGCTGCTTCTGGAATGAATTTCTGGCCACCAAAACCCGGGTTCACACTCATGATCAAAATGAGATCAACATCGGCAATAACATGGTCAAGCGCCGACACCGGCGTTGCAGGATTGAGCGCCACCCCTGCCTTGCAACCCAGGGAGCGGATAGCCTGAAGCGAGCGGTGCAAATGGGGGCCGGCCTCCGCGTGGACCGTGATCACATCGCTGCCAGCTTTCGCAAAGGCCTCAAGATAGGGGTCGGCGGGGCTGATCATGAGATGGGTATCGAACACCGCTTTCGTCAGCGGGCGCAGCTTTTCAATCACCACAGGGCCAAAGGATATGTTGGGCACAAAATGCCCATCCATCACATCGAGGTGCACCCAGTCCGCCCCGGCTTTCAAGACGTCGGATACTTCATCCGCCAAGCGCGAGAAATCGCAGGCGAGGATGGATGGAGCGATCAGGAGGGGTAATTCGGTGGTCATGGCGTCCAAGCGAGTTTGAGAAATGCGGGCGGAGGAGGGGGCGGTACACGTCCACGCGGCTTAGTACGCCAAAGCCGTGCCCTCAAGCCGCCGACAGTGCGTTCCAAACAGGAAAGATGTCGTTGGGCCGGGCGCGGGCGCTAAAAACACCCCGTGCGATGGCCCGCGCCATGGTGGCCGCCGCCGCAGCCGACAGATCGATGAGATGGTCCAGATCCAGATTTTTCGCTTGATGGCCCCCCTGATCGCACCCCTGATCGCCAGTCGCCAGACCGAAAATGAGATCGCCATCAAGCGGCGTGTGTGCTGGCCAAAGCGCGCGGGCAAATCCATCGTGGGCGGCCATGCACAACCGCTTGACCCCAGCCTTGGAGAGCTGCGCGTCGGTGGCGACAATGGCGATGGTTGTGTTGGCCTGTTCGATGGACTGGATGGAGGCCGATGGTCCGTTGCCTCGAAACTTCACCGGAAGCGGTCCATGGTCGCCCGCAAGGCTGGAGCCATGCCCGCCAAACTCTCCGGCCAATTCAAAGGGCGCTGCCCGAAAGGCCGCTCCGTCCGCCGAAAGCGGTGAGCCAAGGGCGTTTACCGCCACAAGTGCCCCGACCGTGGTGCCGTCAGAGAGTGTGGTGGAGGCAGACCCAAGTCCGCCTTTGATGCCAAACACGCCGTTATGCGCGGGCCCACCGCAGGTGGCGCCGGTGCCTGCGCCGACGCTGCCCAAGGCGAACGTTTCATCCGCATTTTGAACCGCCGCGCGCCCCAGAGCGCGGTAGGGATTGTAATCCCCCCAGTCTTTATCGCCGCCATTGATGAGATCGAAGAGAATCGCGGCGGGAACAATGGGGATGCGATGCGGCCCGACTTCAAAACCGCGGCCTTGGTCTTTCAGAACGTCCTGAACACCAGCGGCTGCGTCGAGACCAAAGGCTGAACCACCCGCTAGCACCAAAGCATCCACCCGCTCCACGGTGTTTTCTGGCGCTAGAAGATCCGTTTCTCGGCTTCCAGGAGCACCGCCCATCACGTGGACGCACGCGCGATTGGCGCAATCACAAATGAGCGCCGTCACACCACTTTTGAGAGCCTCGTCCTGGGCGTGGCCCACGCGAAGCCCTTGGACGTCCGTGATCAGATTTTTGGGTCCGGGGGTAAAAACAGCCATGTGAGCGCTAGTTGGATGGGGTCGCCGGCTCAAACCCACCGTTTTCCCAACGCATTAGTGCGAAGGGAAAGATCGGCGCGCGGCCATCGGCACTGAATGTGAGCGGTCCCAAAACGGTGTCAAACGTACGGCCAGCAAGAGGCGGACCCCCTGATCCGCCCGCGGGGTCGGACTGGCCAGCTATGCCAGTGCCTGCGATTGTTTCCCTCCACGCCAAGGCCACCTCCATAGCCGCAAAGCCCAACAGAACGGGCGTTTCAAGCGTGGCGCCGTCGGCCAAAAGCTGTTGCCGCCAAGGGCCCAAGGCGGCCAGGGAGTCGGGATTGACGTTCGGCTGCACGCTCAGAAGGCCGTCCTTCAGGTTCGCAGCCCCCGGGGTGAAGGGCAGCAGAAGGGCGGTTTCCCCCGTCGCCAGCAGCCAATCAAATTGTAACGCGGCAAGATCCTTGGAGATCGTCATGACATCTTCAGGGCTGGCGGCGATAAAAACCGCTTCGACACCAGAGCGTGCCAACCGCCGCAGGAGCGCCCGCTGGCTGGTTTGTAGGGGACGAAAATTCGCAGCTATGACGGCTTTGAACCCGCGCTCTTCGCCCAGCAGTCGCAATTGATCGGTGAGGTTGCGGCCATAAACGCTGCCATCATCCAAAAGCGCAAAGGGCCGACCGGAAAACATCGGAAAAATTCGATCAACGATGGCTCGCGCCTCACCATCATGGGCCTGCGAAAGACTGGCGAGGGCCAGCCCTTCCACGCGCCGCGCGCGGACCAAATCCTTGTTACGGGTTCGAAGGGCTATGACCGGTGGCACGGTCCGCGTTGTACTTGCTGATTGCGTCATACTTCGCAAAGCGCCGGCGAGCGCCTTGGCGTATTGATAGCACAACGGCCCAATCACGACATCGACCTCAGCAGCCAGGAACGTCTCAGCGCCTGCACTTGCCTTTTCAGCAGCGCACCCGTCGTCGAACAATACCATCTCGGGCGCATGGACTTGCACCGCCGCCGCGCGCCGCAAAGCAACCTGCGCCCCAAACTCCACCTTTTTTGCAATCGCAGCAAACCGACCCGTCAGCGGCAGAGACAGGCCAATTTTTAGCGATTTTGCGTTTGCCGGCTTGGGCGTTGTTGGAGGGCTTTCCTCGGCTCGATTGCGTTCAAACGTTTGACCAACCGCCCGATCCAGCAGGCCCGTAATGCTCAAAAAGACAAGGATCAACAACAACGCTGACCAAAAGCGCAGTGGATTAGAGGATACGGCACATGGTGAAAGCGGGCGCTGCATGGGAGCAACCTAGCCCCTTTTCTCAGCGAAACAAAACCGCTTCAGGACCATTAAAGAATGCAAATCCCGGTCGCAGGCCCCGGCGCCGTTACCCCCTAAAAATACCCCCCGGCTTTCATGCTCAGGTTTGCGCCTTTGGCTATGATGAGGTGGTCGTGAACGGTGATACCCATGGGAGCGGCAGCTTTGACAATGCGCTGGGTCATTTCAACGTCGGCGCTGGAGGGTTCGGGGTCACCCGAGGGATGGTTGTGGATCAGGATGAGGGCGGTGGCGCCAAGTTCCAACGCGCGAGATACGACTTCACGAGGATAAACCGGCGTGTGATCTACCGTGCCGCGCTGTTGAACTTCGTCCTCTATCAGTCTGTTTTTCTTATCTAAAAACAAAACTCGAAATTGTTCGATCTTTTCGTGCGCCATGGCTGCGGAGCAATAGTCCATCACCGACGACCAACTGGACAGAACCGGCTTGGTTTCCAAGTGTTC
Source organism: Pseudomonadota bacterium (assembly GCA_038530365.1). Classification (GTDB taxonomy): domain Bacteria; phylum Pseudomonadota; class Alphaproteobacteria; order Rhizobiales; family Rhizobiaceae; genus Pseudahrensia. Next base: position 5,126 of record JBCBCT010000068.1, read on the forward strand.
CTTCATGTCGGATTGCAGCGCACGGGTGTAAAGCGTTCCAACGATTCGTATATCCCTCGCTGCGCTCTCCCCAATGCGTGGAACACGTTTCAAATCGCGCTCGGATGCAGCAAAGACACCCTTTAGAGTGCCGAACTGTTGGAGAAGATCTTTAGCCACGGGTTTTGTGTCGACTCTGGGCACAAAGCGATAAAGCAACAGTTCCAAGAGTTCATAGTCCGGCATGGTGTCACCACCATGTTTGCTGAACCGTTCCCGCAGTCGATCGCGGTGGCCGTGGAAGTGTTTCTGCGCAGATTTTGATGCGCCTGACGGCGATGGGAAAGAGGAAACCTCTTCCAGCCCTAGACGTCCGTCGTCCAGCTCGTTGTCCTTTTCCGCCACCTTGACCACCGCCACCGAAAACACCACTAAAACCCCGTGAGGAACGTAATGGCGGCAAACGTAGGGCTTTGCCTATCCCCCAAATGTGGGGATTGTGGACAGGGTCATTGCCAATCGATCTTAGATGTAGGGCGGTTTGCTATGGCCGGCGGGGGATAAAGTGAAAATCTCACAGCCATCGTCCGTGACGCCAATAGAATGCTCAAACTGCGCCGAGAGCGAGCGATCCCGGGTGACGGCGGTCCAACCATCTTTCAAAATCTTGACGTGGTGCTTGCCCAGATTGATCATGGGCTCAATGGTGAAGATCATGCCCGGGCGCATTTCGGGTCCTTCGCTTTCATGGCCGTAATGAAGAATATTGGGCGCGTCATGAAACAAACGGCCCAGACCGTGGCCGCAAAAGTCCCGCACAACGCTGCATCGATTCGCTTCCGCTTTCCGCTGGATCGCAGCCCCGATAGCGCCGATGCGCGCGCCCGGTTTTACCGCAGCAATACCGGCCATCAAGCAATCATGGGTCAAGTCGACGAGGCGTTCGGCAGCGCGTTTCGGCTGCCCGGCCAAATACATCCGACTTGAATCACCATGCCAGCCGTCGAGGACAAACGTAATGTCGACGTTCAAGATATCGCCGTCACGCAGCGCTTTTTCGCTGGGAAAGCCGTGGCACACCACATGATTGATCGAGATGCAGCTTGAGTATTGGTAACCACGATAATTGAGCGTTGCCGGCAATGCGCCGTGGTCACGACCGAATTCATAAACGAAGTCGTCGATCTTGCTGGTCACCAGGCCGGGGCGGATCATTTTAGCGACTTCATCCAAGCACGTTGCGGTCAACTGGCCGGCGCGTCGCATGCCATCAAACCCATCATCGCCGTAAAGCTTGATCTGCCCAGTGTTTTTCAAAGGGGCGTCCTGCGCCGCGAGATAACTCGTCAAACCGTTGATCCTCTGGACTGTTTTTGAGAACGCTGCCGGTCTGCCCGCAAACCTACAACACGATGGGAATTGGGGTCGTAGCGTCTATCCTCTCCACAGTGATGTCGCATCGAATAGCATAGGCTTCAACCCCGGCATTCCGCGCCGCGACAAACGCGGCGTGATAGGCTGGATCGAGGTCTGCGGCGAAGGACAAACGGTCCCCATCGGCCCGTTGAATCACATAGAGCATGGCGGCGCGTGCGCCTTTGGAGACCATGGAAGCCATTTCGCGTAGATGTTTTGCGCCGCGGTCCGTTTTACAATCGGGAAACTCGTGCAGTCCGGCGGTGCGGACCAAGTGGACGTTTTTCACTTCGACATAACAGGGGCGCGTGTCGTTTTTAGTGGCGTTTCTGGCTTTGTGTTCGGGATCCTCCGCACCGTGCTCCAGGAGAATATCGATGCGCGACCGCTCTTCACCATAGGCCACTTCGCGGCGTAAAATATCGTAGCCAAGAAGCGCATCGATCCGGCCTGCGGTGATCGCTTCTTCCGCCAGCCGGTTGGGCATCATCGTGTTGATGCCAACCAGGGTCGGCCCGTCAGGACCATGGGCTTCTACAAGCTCTAAAGTGTGGCGCAATTTCCGTTTGGGGTTCCCGCTGTCTGAAATCCAAACGCGATTGCCCTCATCCTTCAGCCCCATCATGGCGCCGGGATTGGGGCAGTGCACGGTCAGGGATTGACCATCCTCCAATGTCACATCGGCCAGAAACCGTTTATAACGTTGTTGAAGCTTGGCTGGGATTAAAGGCGTTGGAAATTTCATGGCGTTGGTGGCTTGTCAGCGCTCCCCGTGTCGGTCCTGCCTAAACCGATGGCGCGGCTTTTTCACCGTTTCACCGTCGCTTTCGCCACAGTTTTATGAATGATGCAATCAACGCGGAGAAATGCCGTGGATTGAAATCAAGGTGCGCGCCTATGTTTTTGTCGGTCAACGAGTTGTTCAAGGTTGGCATCGGTCCGTCTTCGTCTCACACGATGGGGCCGATGGTGGCGGCGGGCATGTTTTTGAAGATGCTGCGCGATGGCTCCTGGCCCCGCCCGGCGTCAGCGCGGGTGGACCGCATCAAGGCCAGCCTGCACGGTTCGCTGGCGTTCACAGGAAAAGGCCACAGTTCCGACCGCGCCATCATTCTGGGTCTTATGGGCTGCGAGCCTGCCAGCTTGAACCCAGACGATGTCGCAGGCCTGCTCGAGAGAGCAAAAAAGGATCGCCGGATCAGCGCGGAAGGGTTTCCAAAATGGCGTTTTGATCCGGAGACGGACTTGATTTTCGACTACGACGAGGCGCTACCGGGCCATGCGAATGGCATGCGGTTTGAGGCCTATGACGATTCGGGCCGCCTTTTGCTGCGACAGATCTATTATTCCATCGGCGGCGGCTTTGTGGTGGAGGAGGGCGCGCTGTCAGACGCCTCCGGAGACAGTGCTGCTGACACCGCATCGGATACACCATTTCCCTTTTCATCGGCCGAAACCATGCTGGCCATGGCACGGCAGTCCGGTCTTTCGATTGCGCAGATGAAGCGGATCAACGAGGAAAAGGTCCAGGGTGAGACTGCGTTGAAAGCGTCGCTCTCGACGATTCACCGCGCCATGAAATCCTGCGTCGAGCGGGGCATGTCTCAGGAAGGTGAGCTTCCCGGTGGTCTTGCGGTCAAACGTCGAGCGGCGGTGCTCGCCCGCGGGCTGGAAAAGAAATGGGCCAGCAACGATCCCGGCCCCTTGGCGGCCAATGACTGGCTGTCGGTCTATGCCATGGCGGTGAACGAAGAAAACGCTGCCGGCGGTAAGGTGGTCACCGCGCCAACTAATGGGGCAGCCGGTGTCATACCCGCCGTTCTTGCTTATTGGGAGCGCTTCACACCTGGCGTGACACCAAAAGACGTTGAGGACTTCTTGCTGACGGCGGCGGCCATCGGCGGCATCATAAAGCACAACGCGTCGATTTCAGGGGCGGAAGTGGGATGCCAGGGAGAGGTGGGGTCGGCTTCCGCAATGGCGGCGGCGGGGCTCGCAGCTTTGATGGGCGGAACACCGCAGCAGGTGGAAAACGCAGCCGAAATCGCCCTCGAGCATCATCTTGGGATGACCTGCGACCCCGTGGGCGGCTTGGTCCAAGTGCCCTGCATTGAGCGCAATGCCCTGGGGGCCGTGAAAGCCGTGACCGCCGCGTCTCTGGCGATGCAGGGCGATGGTACGCATTTTGTGTCGCTGGATGCCTGTGTCGAAACCATGCGCCAAACGGGCCGGGACATGGACGAGCGCTACAAGGAAACCAGCCTCGGCGGCCTCGCCGTCAACGTGGTGGCCTGCTGAACCTAAGCGACGGCTCAAAAAACGTCCGGTCGTACACTTAAAGGCCTTGTTCCTCGTGTAGCCCACTGGCAAGACCGGTGGCTTGTTTCAACGCACCGACAGGCACTCCCATGGCGCAGACACTGGCTGCAACGGCCACGCTGGCCGTCGACTTCGGCACGTCTAATTCTGCTGCCGCGATTTGGCGGGGAGGGCAGGTGGAGATCATTCCCGTAGAGGCGAGCGCATCCACCCTGCCGACGGCGGTTTTCTTTCCCCACGGGGGTGGGCCGGTGCGCATTGGGGAGGCGGCCACGCAAGCGCTCATCGCAGGGGAAGAGGGGCGATACATGCGGGCGCTCAAAAGCGTTTTGGGCTCACCGCTTCTCCACGAAAAACGCCTCATCAGTGGCCGTTATCGCACATTGGCCAATGTCATCACGGATTTTCTCATCACGCTGAAAGGGCGAGCTGAGCAAGCCTCCGGGCTGACGTTTTCAAGCGTTGTGTCGGGTCGCCCGGTCCACTTTTATTCCGGCCAAGAGGAGCGGGACCGCGCTGCACAGAATGATCTGCGCGATTGTTATCAGGCCGCAGGCTTTAAGTCCGTGCGTTTTCTCGCTGAGCCGGAAGCTGCGGCTTTAGCGGCGCCTATAGATGACGGCTTGGGCCTGATCGTGGACATCGGCGGCGGCACATCCGACTTCTGCGTCTTTGAACGCAAGGAAACTGCCGTTGAGATCGTCGCAAGCCATGGCATTCGCTTAGGCGGCACCGATTTTGACGCGTCGATTTCCATGGCCTCCGCGATGCTTGTCCTGGGTCTCGGCAGCCAGCTTCGGCGCACGATGGCAAAGGGCTTGTTGCCTGTGCCGGCCCATCCTTTCATGGAATTGGCCACCTGGTCCCGCATTCCCTTCCTCTACAACACAGACACCAAGACGCAGATCAGAGCGCTGCGGGAGGAAGCTGTCCAGCCGGGACTTTTTGATCGGTTTTTGACCGTGTTGAACGAAGAACTGGGCCATGACCTCGCCTTTGAGGTGGAGCGCGGCAAGATTTCGCTCAACGCGTCGGCTGCTGACGAGGTTTTGGACTTGTCTTTCATTGAACGAGGACTGTCCGCGCCCTTGACCCAGGCGGCCTCCAAACGCGCGCTCCACGGTGCCGGGCAAAGTCTGCGTGAAGCCCTTTTGAAAACCGTGGCCGTGGCAAACAAAGCACCTCAAGATATAAAAACCATCGTGCTGGTGGGTGGGTCGAGCCTGATGCAGTTTGTGGTGGCGGAGGCCCAAGCCTCACTTCCCCACGCCGCGATTGTGCGGTCTGAGGCGTTTACGGCGGTTGTGGAGGGCCTGGGTCTTGCCAGTCGGGATATTGCTAGCAAAGACGGGATCGCGGCTTAAGGCTTCCAAACCATCTCTGAAAGCGCCATGGATGGGACGCGGTGATCTGTCCGCCGCTCACCTTGTTGCTCTTTATTATGATCCCGATGGCCCGCCATGCTTAACTCCATCCTGATTGCCAATCGCGGTGAAATCGCTTGCCGTATCATCGAAACCGCCCAAAGACTGGGCGTCAAAACCGTTGCAGTTTATTCACAAGCGGATGCCGAGGCGCGCCATGTGCGCATGGCCGACGAGGCTTATGCAATCGGACCAGCCCCAGCTGCCGATAGTTACTTGCGCGCCGGGCGCATTCTCAAAACAGCCCGCGAGGCAGGGGTTGAAGCCATCCACCCCGGTTACGGCTTCATGTCTGAAAATGCCGACTTTGCTGAAATGACGGCGGATGCCGGCATGGTGTTCATCGGCCCGCCACCTTCGGCCATTCGTGCGATGGGGCTGAAAGATCGGGCCAAACAAATCATGTCCGATGCGGGGGTGCCCGTCGTGCCGGGCTACCACGGTGACAATCAAGACCCCGCATTTTTGAAACGCAAAGCCTACGAAATTGGCTATCCCGTCCTGATCAAGGCCGTTGCCGGCGGCGGCGGAAAGGGCATGCGCAAAGTCGATAAAGCCCTGCATTTTGACGATGCGCTCAGCGCAGCCAAACGCGAGGCGATGGCTGCGTTTGGGAACGATGCGGTGCTGATCGAACGGTTTGTACGCGCACCGCGACACATCGAAGTACAGGTGTTTGGCGACGGCCACGGAAATGTGGTCCACCTGTTTGAGCGCGACTGCTCACTCCAGCGGCGGCATCAAAAGGTGATCGAAGAAGCCCCTGCACCCGGTATGACAGAAGCTCTGCACCACGCCATGGGAAAAGCGGCCTGCGACGCCGCCCGCGCCGTGGGTTATCAAGGGGCAGGGACCGTAGAATTTATCGTGGATAGCGCCGATGGCTTATCAGAAAACGCATTCTTTTTTATGGAGATGAACACGCGTCTTCAAGTGGAACATCCAGTTACGGAAGCGGTCACCGGGCTTGATTTGGTGGAGTGGCAGGTTCGGGTGGCCAGCGGAGAGGCGCTGCCGCTGAAACAGGAGGACATCGCGCTGCGCGGCCATGCCGTTGAAGCGCGCGTTTATGCTGAAGACCCTTCCAACGGTTTCCTACCGTCTACGGGGCGCATTCTTGCACTCAATTTAGAGCCCCAAAGCCTGCCCGGCAAAGCCACTTTGCGGGTCGACCGCGGGGTGGATCCCGGCGACGCGGTGACACCTCACTATGATCCGATGATTGCCAAAGTGATTGCCCACAGCGACACTCGCAAGGAGGCGCTGGCGGCACTGGGCAGCGTTTTGGATCGTGCCACCATCGCCGGGCCGAAAACTAACACCGGGTTTCTCGCACGCTTGCTGGAACACCCTTCCTTTGTAGCAGGGGATTTCGATACCGGCCTTATTGATCAGGCGCTGCCGACGCTTGTTGACGATCGACCCATTCCGCAGACGGTCTTGACCGCCGCCATTGACGGTCTTTTGCGACGCGAGATGGCTGCCCAATCGAAC
>JBCBCT010000068.1:11856-16484 GCA_038530365.1 Pseudomonadota bacterium
ACCGTTGACGTCAACGCGGGGCCGTGGGCCGCAACCGATGGGTTCCAAATTTCAGGCGAGCGGAAACTCACAAAAGCGTTTGAATTGGACGGCGTGCGGTTTGACCAGACCTTCATCGTTGGAGCCGAAGGTCCAATCGTCCTGGATGATAGCGCCAGCGCTATCGAGGCTGAAAAGGATGCCAAGATCGTCGAAGAGGAAACCGGAGACGGCGTTTTTGTTTTATCAGGCGGCCGTCAATGGCACGTCGCACCGCTCCACTACGGAGCGTATAGCGAAACCGAAGCCAGCGATGCAGACGGTACCGTCACCGTTCCCATGCACGGGCGTGTCATCGCACTCACGGTTGCCGACGGCGATGTCGTGGAAGCAGGCGATATTTTGTTTTCCGTCGAAGCCATGAAGATGGAACACGCAGTGGTCGCGCCGTTCGACGGAAAAATAGCCGACCTTGCCATCACGCCAGATATGCAAGCTACAGCCGGTGCGATGGCTCTGCGGGTGGTGGCAGACGAAGGGGCTGACTGAACGGCGGCTGGCCGTCGGCCATCGCGCCATCCTGTGAATTGGGCATTTTGCCCCCTGTGCGTCGCCCTTCCAGCGATGATAGGTGTGATGGATGGCATTACATCTCATCAAACTTTGCGTCGGCGTGACCACGCTGGAGGAGCAGCGGGATTGGGCAAAGCGGCGTTTGGCGTTCATGCGTCGCCTCGATCCCAAAGCCCGGCTGTTTCACACAACGCGCATGGTACCCAAGCGGCTCGATGAAGTGTTGGACGGTGGCTCGCTCTATTGGGTCATAAAAGGCCAGGTGCAAGCGCGGCAGAAGCTGATCGACATAGAACCGTTTGTTGATGCCGGTGGAACACGGCGCTGCCACTTGGTGCTGGACGATGAGATCATCCCGACCCTGTGGCAACCCAAACGCGCGTTCCAGGGCTGGCGTTATTTCAAGGCAGAAGATGCACCGCAAGATGTCGGGGTTACCGATCAAGAGATCCCGCAGAATCTGCGGCAGGAGCTCGGTGAACTGGGCTTGCTTTAGTCTGCGCCCCACCAAGGGCCGGCCCTGTTCCTCGTCGCACTGATCCCAAGCATCGATCCCAAGCGCCGATTCCGAGCATTGGGCGGAGGCAATGTGTCGAAGCCGCGTTTCCGGCCAATAAAAACCGCGTTAACCGCACTGAGGAAAACTTGAATAAAACCTGACACACACGTCCTTCAATTTGTAATTGTTACATAACGGCAGCATACTTCTTGCGCGGGGGATGACTGAGGCGTTGAGGCATCGGGGACTGATGGGTACGAACACGCAAAAGACGGTTGTTGAGCGCGCCGTCAAACACCAACCGCACAAACAAACCTCCGCCCATGTCATCGTGTGCGGCAACGAAAAAGGTGGGTCCGGCAAAACCACCACGTCGATGCATCTGGTGGTGTGCCTGCTCAAATCAGGCTTTCGCGTTGCAACAATTGACCTCGATACCCGCCAGCAGTCTTTGACGCGCTACGTCCAAAATAGAAAAGCCTGGTCCCAAAGTGCGCGGCTCAATCTGGAAATGCCCACGCATTTTCGTTTCGACGCGGCCCGCGCCGACAGCGCGTTGGAGGCTCAAAGCCGTGACTTCGCCTCATTTGTAAGCGCCGTGACTGAAATCCAGGACCAACACGATTTTGTTGTGATCGATACGCCTGGGTCCGACAATTACCTCATGCGGCTTGCCCATTCCATGGCGGACACACTGGTCACGCCGTTGAACGATTCCTTCGTCGATTTTGATGTTTTAGGACAGGTCGATGCGAAAACCCTCGAAGTGACCGCCGTCAGCCACTACGCATCCATGGTTCGCGATGCCCGCCGCCAGCGCCGCACGGTGGACAATGGCCTGCTGGATTGGGTCGTGGTGCGCAACCGTTTGTCACCCCTGGGTTCGCGCAATCAGCGCAACATGATTGCCAGCCTGTACGAACTGTCCATGCAACTTGGGTTTCGCATCGCAGACGGGATCAGCGAGCGCGTAATCTTTCGCGAATTTTTCCCGATGGGTATGACGGCTTTTGACAATCCAAGCTCTGCCATAGCCACAGGGGAGAGCTTCACCAGAACGACTGAGGGAAAAATGCAGTCGTCCCACCTGTCAGCCCGACAAGAAGTTCGAAAACTGATCGGCTCCTTGCGCTTGCCTATTGACGATGTTGGTCGCCGCCGCGCGCAGGCCCGCGCGGGCTGGATCGAAAAGCAAAACACACCCGTCGCCATGCCGGACATTTTTGCGGACTGAGCTCCTACCGAGATCGAGGCGCTCGTTCATCGGTACAGCTTGGTGCGCATTTGACACGCAAATGCGACTTGCGCCGCGTTCGGTGAGCGCCAAATATATCTTATGGCCAAAACTGACCCCACATCCCGTCACGACTCGGCGAAACCACCTGTGAAGGGCGGCACCGTGCCTCAAAAAGGAACTGGCGGTGCTGTCGCGTCCTCAAAAAGCGATATCCAGAATTTCCTGCAGAAGGCGTCAAAGATCACGCCAGCCGATGGCCGCGCCGGTCTGGTATTTGCCATGGACGCCACCATGAGCCGTCAACACACGTGGGATGAAGCGCAACATATCCAGGCACAAATGTTTGATGCGGTGGATGCGACCGTCGGCTTGGACATCCAACTGGTTTATTTTCGTGGATTTGGAGAGTGCCGGGCTTCTCGTTTCGTGGACAACGCCGCCGATCTTCGGGATCTGATGACACAAATCGATTGTCGTGGTGGTCGCACGCAGATCGGAAAGGTTTTGGCTCACACGCGCAAAGAATCCGCCGCCCGGTCGAAAAGCAAAACCGCATCCAGCAAGGTCAGCGCCTTGGTTTATGTCGGTGACGCGATGGAGGAAGACCTGGACTTACTGTGCGACAAAGCCGGCGAACTTGGCCTGCTCGGGGTTCCATGCTTCGTCTTTCAAGAGGGACATGACCCGGCGGCCGAACAAGCGTTTCGTGAAATCGCACGCCTGTCCAATGGTGCCTTCATGCGTTTTGGGCCCGGTTCGGCTTCCAAACTGGCAGAGCTTTTGAAAGCCGTAGCGCGGTTTGCCGGCGGTGGGCGGCGTGCGTTAGAAGCGAGCGGAAGCCGCGAAGACCGGCTTTTGTTGGAGCAAATGAAATGACGGCCTTCCTTGCGCTGCTCGGCCTGTCGGTTGCCGGGCTTATTGCGTTTTTGTCGCTTCCGGCGGCGACCCTCGCAACCATCATTCGCACCATGCTGCCCGTTGTGTTGATGGGTGCCGGCGCACTCTTGATGTTTGCAAAACAGGCCGGCCTGGGCTCGCTCATGCTGTTTGGTGGCCTGGCCCTTTGGCGTCAAACGCGCGGTGTGGGAACCTTCGGCGGTTCCGGTGGCGGACGTAGACGAAGGGGCGGCCAAGGAGGGACGCCCTCGATTTCGACGGTGCGGTCAGCGGCGCTTGAAATGGAACTCAACCACGACAGCGGCGATATGGATGGCATGATCCTGGTAGGGCAATTTGAAGGCCAACCGCTTTCAGACCTTGATGAACGCGCACTGGCGTATTTGCGCGGTGAAATTCAGGACGACAGTGATTCTCTCGCCTTGCTAGACGCGTATCTTGACCGCCGGTTTCCCACTTGGCGTGAAAACGGAGAGTTCGACCCCGGTGCGGGGCAGGGAAGCCCGTCGAGCGCGGGACCCATGGGCGAACAAGAGGCCTATGAGGTGCTGGGGCTTGGTCCGGGCGCTACGGTCGATGAAATCCGATCCGCTCACCGCAGGCTCATGAAAAACGCCCATCCCGACAGCGGGGGATCGACGTTTCTTGCCGCTAAAATCAACGAGGCTAAGGACGTTCTTCTCAAAAGCCATTCATAAGGTCCTTTACAAAATACAAGCAGGGCCTGGTGGGTGGAAAGTGTTCGGTATCTTGGTGTGACCGGGCGCGCCTTGCGCGTCCGCGCCTTTCCAGCGTGAGGCAGAGGTCAAGGCGCGAACGGCGCTATCCTTTGACCGCGAGGCACGACACGCGTTTGCGCTTAAGGGCACGGCACACGGCCCGCGCGCGGTTCTTTGAGGCAAAGCCCGCAAAGCGCGCTCGGTAAAACAGGCGTCCGTTTTTGCGCACCGTGGGAATATGCAGCTGCGCATTTCGCAACAAACGCCGGTGCTTGCGCCGAACCGTGTCCAGGCTTCGTTCCGCAGCGGCCCGGCTATCCGTCGCCGCGATTTGAATGTGCCAACCCTTCACGCTCTTGGGCAAACGGGGCGGGACAGCGTTTGGTCGGGTCACCAGTTGCACCGCTTTGATGGATGCCGTGGTGCGTGGGCTGGCCGCATAGGCCATGACAGATGATGCTGTGTCCGGTCGAAGGCTCGGGCGCGGACGTCGAGATGCGGCAATTTTTTGAAGCGCTCTGCGAACGGCAGCGATCTCAGCTTTTGACACGCGGCTTGGGGCGGATTCGGCATGGGCACGGGCGATGCGCAGAGCGATTTTGTCCTGCGTTTTGGGGGAGAACGTCGGCTTTGGCCCAACCTTTGGCAAGGTCCGGGTGCGCTTGGCGGTCCGTTTCACAACTTTGCGCTTCGTCGATGCCCGCGCAATGAGGCGCCGCTGTTT
>JBCBCT010000069.1:0-16461 GCA_038530365.1 Pseudomonadota bacterium
ATGCGGGCGATGAAATCCGGGGCGTATGATTACCTGGAAAAACCCTGCAATCCTGACCGTCTGCTTGAAACCCTTGGGCGGGCTTTGCAGCACCGCGCGCTCGTTTTGAAAAACCGCGCCTACGAAGTCCAACTGGGAGCCCAATTCGAAGCGGAGGGGGCTTTGGGTGTTGACGCACCCTTGGCTGAACAACTGGAGGCTTGTGAACGCGATATCATTGCCCGGACCCTGCGCGTGGAGCGGGGACGGGTCAGCCGGGCGGCGGAACGCCTGGGGGTTCCGCGGAACACGCTTTACGATCGAATGCAGCGTCTTCAGCTTGTCGCCAGCGACTTTCGAGATGACGTCTAGCTGATGTGTTCTGTCCTTCGGGGTGCGCTTAGCGTGCGCCCATGGCGGTGCGGGGGGCAGCCTCTTCTTGTTGTTCGAATTCCTCGTAAAATCGCACAGGTGGGACGCTGAGGCTTGCCAGGGCTTCCTCCCGATCCATCCAGACCAGCCAGCCTTCGATGGGGTTTGCTCTGCCGCGAATGGCCCATTTGACGAAGCCTGGATGGTTGCGCGCATAGCCCTGCCGTACGCCAAGGCCCCGGCAGCAGACTTTGAAGGGTTGGATGCCGATCAGGTAATCTGGCTTCCAGCGCAGATAGGCCATAATGAGGATGAGCCGACCGAGCAGAATTGTCAGTGCAGTGCCGCGGGAGCCCGGCTTCATCCACACTTCGCCGTGATACGTTACGGAGCCGCGCACCGCTGCCGCGGGCTCGCTCAAATCAACGGGTGAGTTGGCGACGTCAACATCCATGCCGCCAATGCGAATATCTCCCAACGCGCGTTCGAGATAGGCCTCCAGCGTGTCGCCGTCCAACGGCAGCAGCCGTATGGCTTGGGCGTAGATCATCTCTTTGCCGCGATGGCCGGTCATCCAAATCCCGTTTGACGAGTTGATATCGCTGAGTTGTGGATTGAACGCCGGGCTGACTTCGTTTTTCCCCGGTGTGCGCCGACACAAGCGTACAAATTCGTCGAAATCCGCTCCAACGCTGACGTGCACACCCATGCCCATCGCCAAGCGAATGATGCTTTCTATGTTGGCTTGAAGGATGTCTTCGGGCTTTGACGCAGGGTGCATGGGGTACTCTCTTGGTTACGCTTTCGGGGTTGCTCTTTTTTGGTTTTGTGATGGGGGACATTGTGAGTCGCAGCAGCCAACTGCTCGCGCGCGCTAGTGCTGTGTCTCCTGAGATGGTTTCAGGACGTTGAGGCGGGAGGGGTCGAGAAGAGGGATGGACACATTGTTGGTGCGCGCCACCACAATCAGCACCGCCGGTTCGCCATTGGGAAAGAAACAGCCGGCGACGAGGCGTTGGTAGGTGACAGGGACCGGTGGACCATCCAGGCTTTGCGGCATCGACGCGCCAACATGGTCATAATAGAGGCCACCGCGATCAATGGCGTAGCGGTATGCCCGCACGAGATAATCGTAGACGCCGGGTTGTTTGGAATCGTTCACCAACTGGCGACCGATTTGGCTTTTGGAAATCGAATCGTCGAACCACTCGGCATAGGATGACTTCGACCCCACCTCGACGCACAGCCAATCGTCCTTGTAAGGGCGGTAGACCATGCTGAACGGACGAAACCGTGCAAGAACGGGATCTTCCAACTGGGCCCGCGCTTTGCTCCAAGCCACCACGCCCCGTTGTAAAAGATCATGGCCCCCGCCCCAGATCGAATTGACAGGATGCTCCTGGTTGTAAAGCCAGCGTTCTGTGTCGATGTCGAGCGTCGTACTGGCGCAGTCTTTTGGGAAGTGTTCGGCTCTGGCAAGCCAGGACCTTGACTGATCGAGAAGCTGTTCAGCCCCGGCGAGGGCCTGTTCACCTTGGGGGGTGAGCCGGTACTGGCGGTTTTCCAGAACGAGGAGCTTCTCGCCGAACTCTTCTTCAAGATCGTTGATGTGACGTCGCACGGTTTGGCGGGTCGAGCTCAACTCCTCCACGGCTTTCGACAAATTCAGTGTTCGGCTCAAAGTTGTGAAGGACCGAAGCATCTCGGTGAAAACGGAGGGTAGCCTTTTGCTGTCCATGCCGGTTCGAAGCTCCTTGCTCAGGGTGCGGGCAGGGCCAAGCCTAGCCTTCTGACCGTCGCTTCGTAACATAAATGTACCATTCCGGTAAACCAAATGTAGCATTCCGGACATAAATATGCCATTCTCGTAAGACGATGGATCCCTTGCGGTCATCCATGCGCCAGTTCGAGGGCGAGTCGTATTACAATTGATCGCGTCCAAGTGACGTTGGACATTGAGACAAATTCCGATGTGTGTCCTCTGAGTATAGGCGATTAGTAATGAGTGAAGTCGACCAAGATAAACATCTCGCCATTTTAGAGATGGCGACGGAAATTAGCGCAGCTTACGTACGCAACAATCCGTTGGAGCGGACCCAGGTCCCCGACCTGCTGCGAGACGTTCTTTCGACACTGTCCGAACTTTCCGACCCCGTTGAGGTCGTTGAGGAGATCGAGGAGCCGGCCGTATCCGTCAAAGCGTCCATCAAAAACGACAAGATGATCTGCATGTGTTGCGGCAAGAGCTTTACCAGTTTGAAACGTCACCTCGCTGTTGCCCACGGGCTGACGCCCGACCAATACCGCGCCAAGTGGAACCTTCCACCCAGCTATCCCATGGTTGCCCCGACCTATTCCAAATTGCGGTCGCAGATCAGCCTTGATACCGGGCTTGGCCGCAAGAAATAGTCGGACTTAACTCTCTGTTAACCATAATTCAGCGGAAACCAGCGGCAACCGCAAGCGCTATCGTGCGTCCAGATCTTCGCTTTCCCGCAAATTTTACGTCAGCACCCTTCCGAGGCCCAGTTCGAGGCCCAGTTCGAGGCCCAGTTCGAGGCAAAGGGTGGCCGCATGAAGTGGCGGGGCGGCTATTGCTGTGGCCGAACAGTGAGCTGTGGCTCAAGGTTGAGTTGACACACGATCAATTCGTGGTCCGATAGGGGCGTGTTTTCCGCATCCAGCGCCGGAACAATCCTCGCCATCTGGGCCTTAACATCGCGCGCTGCGAACCAGTCGAGTTTCATCGCTCGATCTGGGAAGCGCGTCAGGCGGCTGGGGCGGGTTGTCGTGCCGGCTGGGTTCATGGTCCAACTGTAGTTTTGGCGCTCAGCTGCTTCAAACAGGGTTTCGGATTGCCAGTCCAACCCTTCTGCCAGGTTGTTTCCAGTGTTTAAGTCGCCGCCGATAATGACTGCAGCGCCGGGGGCAAACTGGTCCACCGCCGCCATGATACGATCCATCTGTGACTGGCGTATGCTCACGCTGCCGGCGCTTTCCAAATGCGTGCTCACGGCGCACAGCGTGCCATGTACGGTTTCAAATGTGGCTGCGATGGCCATGCGCCCGCCTATCCGGGGTTGCGATGCATCAACCCCCGGGTTTTCGCAAAACCAGTGGCCATGGTCGTCCAGCCGTATGAGCGCGAGGGCGGAGGGGCTTGTTTTTGCGACGATGGCGTTTCCATGCCAGCCCAACGCGTTTTCTGTTTCGCTCGCCAGCTCTTGTTCCAGCGCGCTGCCGAGCCCCATTTCGAAAAACTCCACGCCGAAGGCATAACCCATACCCAAGTGGTGCGCGACCTCGCGTGTGGCGTTGCGTTGGCCGGTGCGGGCCATGCCGGCATCCATTTCACTCAACAAGATGATGTCGGGATCGTGCTTGGCGAGCAATGTGGCGCTGCCTTGGGGGTCTAGGCAACGTTCGACATTCCATGCGGCAACGGTGATGTCTGCGGGCAAGGCGGACCGAGCGACGGCTTGAAACTTCGCTTCAATCAGATGCAGCGCTTCAAGACGTTCGAAGAGGGTGCGGTGCTGCGTTGGCGTCCGTTCAGCATTTTCAATGGCAGCGCGCAGATCGTCTGGCACGGGCGGCAAAGCGTCGATGGTTCGGGTTCTGAACAGGCGCATAGGGTCTTTTGCCTCGTGTAGGCTGGAACATCACGTGTTGATGCGCCTGCCGGTTTCGGGGTCAAAAAGATGCACGGTGTCATCGCCAAGCGTAATGTGCAGGTCGCCTTCTGGGACGCGTCCGTCCGGTGGAAGGTTGACGATGAACGGCGTGTCGCCCAGCCGTCCATGGACCAGACGGGCTGCGCCAAGTTCCTCGGTGAAATCATGTTCAAAAGCCAAGGTGGCCCCGTTGGCTTGGTTCAGAATTTTTACTTTCTCCGGGCGGATTCCCACCTTGATGGGACCCTGATAGCCGTTGGCATCAGCAATCGTCATCTGGCCAATACCCGAGAGTTCAATCGTGCCGGGCGTCTCCACAGTGCCGCTTAGCATGTTCATGGGCGGTGCGCCCATGAACGATGCAACGAATGTGCTGGCGGGCTTGTTATAGATCTCATCGGGCGTGCCGATTTGTTCGATGTGGCCACTGTTCATCACCACGATCCGATCCGCCATGGTCATGGCTTCGACTTGATCGTGGGTGACGTAAAGGGATGTTGTACCGAGGTTCCGCTGGAGTTTGCGAATTTCGATCCGCATTTGATTGCGCAGTTTGGCGTCCAGGTTGGACAATGGTTCATCAAACAGGAAGAGCGCTGGTTCGCGAACAATGGCACGGCCCATGGCCACACGCTGTCGTTGGCCCCCGGACAATTGGCTGGGGCGACGGTCGAGATAGTCCGACAAATCCAACATGGTCGCGGCGGTTTCCACTTTGGTGCGAATGGTGGCTTTGTCCATTTTCCGATTTTTGAGGCCGTAGGCCATGTTGTTGTAGACGGACATGTGGGGGTAGAGCGCGTAGTTTTGGAACACCATGGCGATGTCCCGCTCAGCCGGGTCGATGTGGTTCACGAAGCGTTCGCCGATGTGGAGCTCACCGTCGGAAATAGCTTCCAGACCGGCCACCATCCGAAGCAGCGTGGATTTTCCGCAGCCGGAAGGACCCACCAGTACGATGAACTCCCCGTCGCGAACGTCCAGATTGGCGTCGTGCACGGCTTGGAACCCGTTGGGGTAGATCTTCTTGATGCCGGACAGTGTGACGGTGGCCATAGGTGTCGTTCCTGCGTTGGATGGGATGTTGGCAGCGGTTGGCGAGAGGGGTGGGCGGCGATGCCTATTTGTCGGATTCCACCAGCCCTTTGACGAACCAGGACTGGAAGATGATGACGACAATCACCGGAGGAAGCATTGTGATGATGGTGAGGGCCATGCCCACGCTAAACTCCGGGACGACGTTGCTGTCCGAAAACGCCTGAATGATCAGTTTGATGCCGCGCACCAAGGTGAACATGCCTTCATCGGTCGTGATCAGCGTGGGCCACAGATACTGGTTCCAGCCGAACACAAACATGATGATGAAAATCGCGGCGATCATGGTTTTTGACAGCGGCACGAGGATGTCGATGAAAAATTTGACTGGCCCGGCACCGTCCATGCGCGCCGCTTCGATCATCTCCTCGGGGACGGACCGGAAGAACTGTCGGAAGAAAAACGTTCCCGTGGCGGAGGCAATCAGCGGAATGATGAGGCCGGAGTAAGTGTTGGCCATGCCGAAGCTTTGGACCACTTCATAGGACGGCAGGATTCGCACTTCGAGGGGAAGAAGCAACGTTGTGAAGATCAACCAGAAGCTCAGGGTTGCAAACCGAAAGCGGAAGTAGACGATCGCATAAGCGGCCAGCATCGAAATGATGATTTTACCGATGGCAAACCCGAAGCCGAGGATCATCGAGTTCGTCAGCATGGTCATGCCATCAATATTGCCGCTAAAGCCGCCCGGTTCGAACATGGCGCGTTGGTAATTCTCGATGAACTTGTCGCTCCACCCGAATTGCAGGCCCGTCTTTGCAAAGGCGAGCTTGTCGTAGCTGGACGTCATGAACGTCAGCACCACCGGGAACAGCATCAACAGCGCGCCAAGGATCAAAATGATGTGGTCACCGACGGCTTCCCATTTGATGGGTTTTTTGCGTGCTCCTTCGGCATCAGCAGAAGCGTTGGCGGCGATGTTGGTCGGGGAGATGTTTTCAACGGTCACAACGGGCTCATGTGTAATGGATGCGCCGCTCGATGAGGCGGAACTGGAAGACGGTGAGGGCCAGAACCAACACCATGAGAATGACGGATTGGGCGGAAGAGCCCCCCAGATCACCACCACGGAAACCGTCGACATAGACTTTGTAGACGAGGGTGAACGGGTTGTTGCCCGGCTCGCTGCGCAACATCACATCAATGACCCCAAAGGTGTCGAAGAGCGAATAGGTGATGTTGGTGATGAGCAGGAAAAAGCCTGTCGGGGCGAGGAGGGGGAATGTGATGGTCCAAAAGCGGCTTGTACCCGACCGGTTGTCGATCATTGCGGCTTCGCGGATCGAATGGGGTACGGATTGAAGACCGGAGAGGAAGAAGATGAAGTTGATCGGGATCTGTTTCCAGATGGAAACAACGATCATGGCAAATGCGGTGTCGTTGTAATTGACCCCCACCACGAACTTGTAACCGAACAGGCCAAAAAGCTGGGTGATCATTCCGTGGCCTTGGTAGAACAGGCTCACGCCCAGCAGACCGGCCACCGGCGGGGCGATGGCGTAAACCCACATCAGCAAAGTCTTATACGTACTCGCGCCACGGATGACTTTGTCGGCCTTCACGGCAAACAGCAGTCCTAGGGCGAGGGAAAAGAATGTGACCGCCACGGTGAACACGATCGTAAACCCGGCAATTCGCAGATATTCCGAATTGCCGAACAAATCGCTGTAGTTGGACCAGCCCACAAAGGTGGACCCGAAGCCGAATGGATCTTGCAGGTAAAACGATGAGTGCAGGGCGACGATGGCCGGCCAGTAGAAAAAGATCGCAATAATAATGAGCTGCGGGGCCAGCAGCATCACGGGCATCCAGGGATTTGAAAAGGCGGCGCGTTTCACAATCAGTCTCGATTCAGTTGGACCAGAGGTCCGTCACAAAGAATATTTGAAAACAGGGTGCGGTGTTGGGATGGAGAGCACCGTCAGCAAACGGGAAGCGCGCGGTTTGAACCGCGCGCTTCCTTGGCAAGGCAGTTAGCCTTGGGTTTGTGCGAAGCGAGCCAGCAATTTGTTGGCTTCCTCTTCGATGGCTTTGAAACCATCTTCGACGGAGGTTTCGCCTGTGAGGATGCGGCCGTATTCGCGGTTCATCACGTCGCGGATCTGTACGTAGAAGCCCATGCGATAGCCCTTGGTCCAATCACCTGCGGGCAGTTGCAACTGCTTGATGCCGACTTCGGCAGCCGGGGCTTCGGTGTAATAGCCTTCTTTCTTGGCAAGCTCGTAGGCCGCCGTGGTGATCGGCACGTAACCGGTTTCTTTGTGCCAGAAGACCTGCGCCTGTGCGGAGGTGAGGTAGCGGAAGAACTCAGCCGTGGCTTTGTTTTCTTCGTCTGACTTGCCGGACATGGCGAACAAGGCTGCGCCACCGATGAAGGTTTGCTTCGGCTCTTTGGTCACCGCTTCCCAATAGGGCAGGGTGGTGGCGGAAAACTTGAAGTTTACTTTCTGCTTCAAGCCACCAAACGAACCCGAGGACCCAAGCCACATGGCGGACTTGCCATCTTCAAACGGCTTGGCGTTGTCGCCCCAGCCGGTGCCGAGCCATTCAAACAGGCCTTTGTCTTTCCACTCTTTAAGAGCGGTGAAGTGGGCTTTGATGGCCGGATGGTTGATGTTGATCTTGGTGTCGAGACCATCATAACCGTTGTTGTTGGAGGCAAACTGGATGTTGTGGCGGGAGAAGAAGTTTTCCGTGAAAATCCAGGGCAGGTGGGACTGGGTGAGCGGGATATAACCGGCCTCTTTCAGTTTTGGCGCTGTGGTAGAGGCATACTCTTCCCACGTTTTTGGTGGGGTGACGCCTGCTTTGGCCAACGCTTCTTCATTATAATAGAGGATTGGCGTTGAGGAGTTGAACGGCATGCCGATCATTTTGCCGTCGCTGTCGGCATAGAAATAGCGGACGCCGGGGATGTAGTCGTTGATGTCAAAGTTGACATTGTTGGCTTTCAGGAGGTCGGCCACCGGGATGGTCGCGCCCTTTGCGCCGATCACGGTTGCAGCACCGGCATCAAACACCTGAATGATGTTGGGCTGTTCACCGGCGCGGAACGCGGCGATACCTGCGGTCAGCGTTTCTTCGTAAGACCCTTTGAAAACGGGCGTGATTTTGTAGTCGGTCTGGGACGCGTTGAACTGTTCGGCCAGTTTGTTGACGGTATCGCCAAGGCTTCCGCCCATGGCGTGCCAAAGCGTGATTTCAGTTTGGGCAAAAGCAGTCGAAGCGGTCGTCGCCGCCAAGGCTGCAGCAAAAACAAGTTTCTTCAGGGACATGATTTTCCTCTCGGTACAACGGTGGGAACCACCGGCTCGACCGCGGTAGGAGGAGGATTTTGCGCTTTGATGAAAGATCGACGACACTTCGATGGCGGTTTGATTTCAGTTTTTTGACAGTGGGCATTTTTTTTGGAGTCCGCTGGGGCGGATTTTGAACGGCGCTGTCTGCGCGTTAACGTTTGGCGTTGGCGTCGATTTTGTGACTATTTTCAGAGTGTTAAAGGCGCGCGCGATGGTGAGTATTTCGGGTTTAGCCGCTTGTCTTAACCATTGTGGCGGTTATCCCCATTTGTGCCTCAAAGTGGTCAAATTTCATGTTGTGTGGCCGTTAACGTTTCATTAAGAGATCGCTGCAGCCTCGGGCTTTTACGTCCGCTTGGCACATCCATTTTGGGGCATCATGCAATCATCATCTGAGAAGTCGTGCTGGGGCATCACCCTGTGGACGGTGGCCGTCGTGGTCGCTGTGGCCGTTGCTGCATCGGCTGTGACCGCAAAGCCGCAGGCGACTGCGCCGCAATTGGCTGTGACCGCGTCGACGTAAAACTTAAAGCCCCCACCAGCATCTTTGATCCGGGCGTATCTCAATCGTGTTGGGGCTCTTGGTCACGCGGTCTTAAAGCGTTACACCTTCCCGATAAGAAGACTGTCGCACCATGCGTGAAGCACATCCAGGGAGGCAGTGAACGCCCATGAAACGCGCCATGGACCTTGTGAGAGAGGCGGAAGCGGTCATCCAAACCGTGACACCGTTCGATGCCCTCGTGTCTCAAGAAGCGGGTGAGGCCATCCTGGTCGATATTCGTGACGTTCGGGAATTGGCGCGGGAGGGCAAGGTGCCCGGTGCGGTTCATGCCCCACGCGGCATGCTTGAGTTTTGGGTTGATCCTGACTCGCCTTATCACCGCGATGTGTTTGCCCAATCGGACAAGACCTACATCTTCTTTTGTGCAGCTGCTTGGCGGTCGGCGCTGGCCACGCGGGATTTGCAGGCGATGGGCCTGTCGCCGGTGGCGCATATCAAAGGCGGGTTTTCAGCGTGGAAAGAGCAGGGTTTGCCTGTTGACGCTCCGCCGGCAAAAGAGGCCGCGCAAACCCCAACAGCAAAGCCAACCGACGATGATACATCTTCGTGACGTGGTGTCTTCTTGAGTGCGGATGAATGAGAGCCTTAACGCCAAACAGCCCGACCACAGGCCCGCAGGCAGATGCGAACCGTGAGCAATGGGACACTCTTCTGGATCGCCTCGATGCTGATTTATCGCAGGCGGCGCTGGGCGGGTCCGAGGCGTCCCGCGCGCGCCACACGGCCCGTGGAAAATTGCTGCCGCGGGACCGGGTTTTGGGGCTGCTTGATGTTGGCGCACCGTTTCTCGAACTTGGCGCTTTGGCGGCCCACGGCCTGTATGGGGGCGATATCCACGCTGCCGGTGTGATTGCCGGGATCGGTCAAGTGTCCGGTCGTCCGTGCATGATCGTGTGCAACGATGCGACGATCAAAGGCGGTACCTACTTTCCCATGACGGTGAAAAAGCATCTTCGGGCGCAGGAAATTGCCGAAGGAAACCATCTACCCTGCATTTATCTGGTGGACAGTGGCGGGGCGAACCTGCCGCAGCAGACAGAGGTGTTTCCCGACCGAGATCACTTCGGGCGCATTTTTTACAACCAGGCCCGCATGTCCGCGAAGGGCATCGCGCAAATTGCCTGTGTGATGGGATCCTGCACCGCGGGCGGCGCTTATGTGCCCGCCATGAGCGATGAAACCGTGATTGTGAAAGAGCAGGGTACGATTTTTCTGGGCGGTCCGCCTTTGGTGAAAGCCGCGACTGGAGAAACTGTCACCGCAGAAGACCTGGGCGGGGCCGACGTGCACACACGGCTTTCGGGTGTTGCCGACCATATGGCGCAGGATGACGGCCATGCGCTTTCCATCGTGCGGGACATCGTGGCCGGGCTTGGGCCGGCACCCACTGGATCGGCTGTTTTGCCGTTGGCGGCAGCCAAGCAACCGCGATTTGGCGCGGAAGATCTCCATGCCGTGGTTCCGGTGGACCTGCGCAAGCAGTATGACATTCGTGAGTTGATCGCCCGCTTGGTGGATGACAGCGCGTTTGACGAGTTTAAGGCGCGCTACGGCACCACATTGGTGACTGGGTTTGCGCGTCTCGACGGGCAAATGATCGGAATCATCGCCAACAATGGGATCTTGTTTTCTGAAAGTGCCTTAAAGGGCGCGCAGTTCGTGCAGTTGTGTTGCCAGCGCAATATCCCGATCCTGTTTTTGCAAAACATCACAGGCTTCATGGTGGGCCGGGAGCATGAGACCGGCGGCATCGCCAAGGATGGCGCGAAGCTCGTGAATGCGGTGGCCTGTGCTCGGGTGCCAAAGATTACGCTCATCGTCGGTGGCTCCTATGGTGCCGGCAATTACGGCATGTGCGGACGGGCTTACTCTCCGCGGTTTTTGTTCACATGGCCCAACGCGTGCATTTCTGTGATGGGGGGCGAGCAGGCGGCCTCGGTTTTGGCAACGGTGAAGCGCGACGGCATGGAGCGAAAAGGCGAGAACTGGTCGGAGGTTGAGGAGGCCGAGTTCCGGCAGCCCATCGTTGAACAGTTTGAGGAAGAAGGTCTGCCGACCTATTCCACGGCACGGCTTTGGGACGATGGGATCATCCGCCCAGCCGATACACGGCGGGTTCTGTCGCTTGCCTTTGCGGCTTGTCGGGGTGCGGACATCGAGCCCACGCCCTTTGGCGTGTTTCGGATGTAGGCGCGCGCACCTTTTATCGTGATATACGACCCACTTTTTCTTGTTATTGCAGCCCTGCTGGTGACCATGACCGGCATTTCCAAGGCCGGGTTCGGGGCTGGCGTTGAGATGGCGGTGGTGCCGGTGATGGCGCTGTTCATCCTGCCCACCGTGGCCGCAGCGGTGGTTTTGCCCATTTTGCTCGCCATCGATGCGGCCAATCTGGTGCGGTACCGCCGCGACTGGGACCGCTCACTCGTTGCTGTCCTCGTGTCGGCGGCCTTCTTTGGCGTTGTTTTGGGTGCGCTTAGTTTTGAAGCGTTTGATGCCGATGTGCTGCGGTTTTGTCTGGGTGTGCTGGCGTTGCTTTTTGTGGCGCAACGATTGCTGATGGGATGGCTTCGGCGCGCAGCTTCCAAACCCGGTGGTGCGTTTACCTTCGTGTTTGGAGCGATGACGGGATTTACCAGTTTCGTTGCCCATGCCGGTGGGCCGCCGTCGAAAATGATCCTGCTGCGCCACGGCCTTGCCAAGCGGGCGTTTGTGGGAACCAACGCCTACCTGTTTGCATTCATCAATATCTTGAAACTGTTTCCCTATGTTGGCTTGGGGCAGATCACGGCGGACACGCTGTGGGGGTCGCTGGTTTTGGCACCCTTTATCCCCATCGGCGTGGCGCTTGGGTTTTGGCTGAACGCTTTGGTACCCGAACGGTTGTTTACGGCCGTGGTCTTTACCGCGCTGACGGCGACCGGAGTGAAGCTCGTGTGGGACGGCCTGGCGGCGTTTTTCGCTTGGGTGTAACGCTTCAATATGCAATGATGGATTGTATCACGCCCCCGAACCAACCCGTACACTTGCCATGGATACGATGACACCCCAGGCCAAGCAGCGTCACACAGACGTTGCGCGCCAATTGGAGATGCGGCGTGAAAGCCAGCGCCAGAATCGAAGAAGGGAAATCCTCGCCTCTACGCTCAAAGGCGTGCGGCGGCATGGGCCGATGGTGTCGACCGCACAGATTGCGGCGCTTGCCAAATGTTCCAAAGAAACGCTCTACGCGTGGTTTGGGGACCGGGATGGTTTGATGCAGGCCCTCGTGGAGGAGCAAGCTGATGCCATGGCGGCGCTGCTTGAACGGCAGGAACCGCGGCTGGGGGAAAGCGTGACATCGCAGCTCAAACGACAAGCCGTGCTGCTTCTGGATATGATGACTGGTGATGCGTACCTTGGCGTTCACCAGATCGCCATGGCGCAGGACCGCTCCAAAGGAGGGCGTAATCTTGGGCAATCGGTCATGGAGGTTTGGCGAAAGAGCGTTGCCAGCCGCTTTGCAACTCTCATGGATGCGGGCGTCGCTCAAGGGGTCGTCGTGGTTTACAGCGCACAGGATGCGTTTGAGGATTTCACCGCGCTTTTGATTGGCGACCGACAGCGCAGGCTGTTGCTGGGTGAAGATGCGCGGCCGGCGGCTGACCGCATGGAGGCGGTGGCTGAAAAAGCCGTGCAACGCTGGCTGGTGCTTTACGGCGTTTAGATAACGGGTTGCGCGGGCACCACTAGGCCAAGCGTCTGCGACGCTGCCTGAGTTGTTAAAAAAACCCAAGAGTTATCGAGGCCGCGCAAGACAACGGAAGGCTGCGTTCCACTCGTGTTCCACTTGTGTTCTGCGGGCATGGGCCGTAAGGGCAGGGCGGAAAGACAAGGTGCCGGGCGAGGAGCGGTCCGTTGAAATTCTCCCCCGAACAGGATGATGCGCTGCAAGCCGTCTCAACTTGGCTGAAACAGGGCTATCCGCAGATTTTTCGTCTGTTTGGTTATGCTGGAACCGGAAAAACCACCCTGGCGCGTCACCTTGCGGAGCATGTGGATGGGGATGTCTTGTTTGCTGCGTTCACCGGCAAGGCAGCCCTCGTTTTGCGCGCGCGGGGTGCCAAGAAGGCCAGCACCATCCATTCGCTCATCTACCGCCCTCGGGGCGAGGAATTGGTGGAGGACGAAGACACCGGCAAGACCTCGCTTTCCCCAACCTTCTCCCTCAACCGCCAAAGTCCCGTGGCCAAGGCCGCGCTGGTGGTCATTGACGAGTGCTCGATGGTGGACGATGCGCTGGGTCAGGACCTGTTGTCGTTTGGCACGCCGGTTCTGGTGTTGGGTGATCCGGGGCAATTGCCGCCGGTGTCCGGTGGCGGATTTTTCACCGAGCAGGAGCCGGATTTTCTGCTGGAAACCATCCACCGACAGGCGCGGGACAATCCCATCATCGATCTGGCTCAGACCGTGCGCGAAGGTCTGGACCTTCAACGCGGACAGTATGGAGAAAGCCGCGTTATAGATCGTCGGGACGTTGACCAAAGCGAGGTGTTGGCCGCCGATCAAGTTCTGGTTGGCACGAACAGAACGCGGCGGCGGTACAATCAGCGCCTTCGGGATCTGAAGGATTTTCAGGGGCCGCTGCCCGCATCTGGGGACAAGCTGGTAGCCCTGCGCAACGATCCGACAAAGGGGCTGCTCAACGGGTCGCTGTGGACGGTGAACTCCGCGCCGCAAACGTCAAAAGCGTTTATGAACCTGCTGATTTCTTCGGAAGACGAAGGGATGGAGCGGATGACGGCGAAAATCAAAGTGCTCAAGGCTGCCTTTGAGACACCTGATCAGGAGGTGCCGTGGCAGTTGAAGCGCCGCTACGATGATTTCGACTATGGCTACGCGCTTACGGTCCACAAATCCCAGGGTTCGCAGTGGGACAATGTCTACCTGTTTGATGAGAGCCGTGCATTCCGCGAGCACCAGCAACGCTGGCTTTACACAGCCATCACACGGGCCTCGGAGCGCATCACCATCGTTGCCTGATCAAAACGTTGCCACGGCCTCCATGGCCAAGGTGCCAGCCGGGGTACGGGCTTCAAAACGCCCCGGCGATGGAGTGTGCAGGGTGAAAGGTGCAGTATCAAGGAGCGGCGCGCGGGCGGTGAAGGCAAAAGATGCCATGGTCCGATCTGGGTTCAACCGGCTGGCCAAGCGGGCCAGCAGTGTTGCCGTCAACGGGCCGTGGAATACCAGGCCCGGGTAGCCCTCTACATCGCGGCAGTATTCCCGATCATAATGGATGCGGTGGCCGTTGAACGTGAGCGCGGAATAGCGAAACAGCATCACGGCGGAGGGCCGAATTGTCTCAATGGCATCGCTGGCTTGCTTTCGTCCGTCGTGATCAGCGCCTGCGATTTCAAGACTGTCCTGTTTTGTTTTGCGGGTCCCGTCCGGTTGCACCGCGCCGCGGTAAACGATGTCATGCTCTTCGGTCAGCGTGCCCGCACTTTTCTGGCCGGTGATG
Source organism: Pseudomonadota bacterium (assembly GCA_038530365.1). Taxonomy (GTDB): domain Bacteria; phylum Pseudomonadota; class Alphaproteobacteria; order Rhizobiales; family Rhizobiaceae; genus Pseudahrensia. The sequence continues at coordinate 14,488 of JBCBCT010000069.1, forward strand.
ACGTGCCGTACGGTGACAAAGCACAACGGACCACTGCGGCCTTCCTTTCGTTTGACAGCGGTGACCGTGGAGACGCGATCAGCCGCTTCACCAATTTGCAAACTGCCCTTGAAGGTCAAACGACCGCCCGCCCACATGCGGCGGGGCAAGTCGACGGGCGGCAGAAATCCGCCGAGCTTGGGATGACCATCGTCACCCAAATCGCTTTGCAGGGCGTTTGGCAGGAAATAAAGCCAGTGGTAAAGCGGTGGCAGAGTGCGTTTTGGAATTGCTGAGCCTGGTTGTTCCAGAATTGGTTGATCCAGCAGCGCGTCCATGCGCTCCACCGGGCCAGGGTGCATTATGTCGGTTCGATGTTCGCTGTGGCCGACCCACTGTTGAAGCGTCGCTTCGTCCAGCGTCTTTTCGGCGAGCCCCTTTGTTTCAAATGCGCTCATCCGTCAGCGCTCCAGCGCGGTGTCAAAGCTGTGGATGAGGGCTTTGGGGTTATGGGCAAGCCCTTTGTAGACACGTTGGGCCTCCGGCATGGCCCGATAGTGATCGAGAACTATGCGCAGTCCGCCACGTCCGTGGTCGCTGGCCGCGAGGTCTTGAAAGGATTTCATCCGCACACCGACGGTGAAGAGGATATCGCCGCTCTCTGGGAGCTTGTGGAGGGTTTGGTATTCCACCCGCAGATGAAGCGGTTTTGACAGATCTTCGGCACTATCCAACACTTCGTTTTCTGCCCGGGCATGGCGCAAGCCGCCGTCGTTGGAGATGCCCCAATTTTCCCGCCACAACGGCTCGCCCGGGCGCATGGCGTCGAATATCCGTCGGATGCGCTGGTGCATTTTGTTTTCCATGGGAACCGGGCCGTGGATGGCCTCCAGCGGCTTGTCGAACTTTTCGTGCAGGTTCCAGGAGGATGGAAAACACAAGGAGGCGGCCACCAGACGCCAACCATCCTCGTGTTTGCGCATCAACAGAAGATCGTCTTGAAGGTGCAGGGCAACATCGTCGAGGGGCGACGCGCTGGAGGCTGCGTTGGAGGTTTTGGCCCCGTTTTCGCGGTCGATAAAGAGATTATCTTTGCGTTCAAACAGGGTGGGGAATTGGCGAAGCAGTGTGTGTTCCAAAAGCAGCGCTGCCTCCCGTTGAGCCGGCACGGTGTCGGCGCGGGCGCGGGAAACATCCGTCGCTTGGTCCCGATAAAGCGCCTCTTTTTGTGTCCGGAACTCCTGTCGCTCTTCATCAAGCAAAATGAAAGCGTCGGCATTTACGGGCGCAAGGCCGATGATGAAGGGCTTTGCTGGCGCTTGGAATGGGTGAAACATAGCGGCGAGTGTGTGTGGTCAGGATCGAAAAAGTAGCGACGGTCGGATTTGAAACTGCTAAACGTCGTCTCAGAAGGGCGCAAATGCCTTTGTTGGGGAGCCTAACGTCATGGCAACAGCTTTGTCTGTCAATTTGAATGCGGTGGCGCAGTTACGCAATCGTCGCGATCTGCCCTGGCCCAGCGTGGTCGGTCTGGGCCGTATTGCCTTGGCGGCGGGGGCCCATGGCGTAACAGTGCATCCGCGGCCTGATGAACGCCATATCCGGCGCAGTGATCTGCCCGATTTGCGCGCGCTGTTGGACGATGAATTTCCAGATGCCGAGTTTAATGTTGAGGGCTATCCTAGCGAGGATTTTCTGGCACTGGCGATCTCCGTTCAGCCCGAACAGATTACGCTGGTGCCCGATGATCCGGCCCAAGCCACCTCCGATCACGGTTGGGACTTCAAACAGCATGAAGCGCTTTTGACAGACATTGTTGGGCGTTTGAAAGCCACCGGCACGCGGGTGGCGATGTTTGCCGATGCCGAGCCCGAACAGGTGGTTTACGCCGCAAAAACCGGTGCCGACCGGATTGAACTCTACACCGGCCCCTATGGCGGGGCCCATGATGATCCGTCCCACGCGGGGTTTGAACTCGAGAAACTGTCTGAAACC
>JBCBCT010000070.1:0-16383 GCA_038530365.1 Pseudomonadota bacterium
GCAGCGTGTCGGTGAAATGGATCCATCTCTCCAAATACGTGTGCAAATATATTGCAACACTTGAAACTGACAGCACGTCTGTCTAGGGCTTTCTACGGGTTAATGTCTGGCGGAGAGTTTTAGCGATGAACGATGTGTTGGTGGGTTTACTCGGTATTATAAACCTATTTCTCGCGATTATTCTTGTTGTTGGCGGCGGACTCATCGGGATGGAATTTGCCCGCAGCGACTACTTCAGGTTTCAGTTTGGGACCATCAACCCAGATGCGGCGCTCATAATAGGTGGGCTCACCGGTCTTGTTTTAGCTGCCGTTTTCTGCGGCAGCATTGCAGCTTTGGTGAACATCAGCCGTCGCCTCACCCAGATCAAAGGCATCCTTCAACGTCGCGGCTGAACCAACGGCCGAAACCACAGGATCAGTCAAAGCCCACGATGACACCCGTGCCGTCAGGCAGCCCGCTCAACCGTCCCTTTTGTCCTAACCGCAGCGCGCTATTTTCACCCCGTGACAAGCTGCCGGGTCCCATGTTACCGCTGCCGCAACGGCAAGCGCTCACATTAGGCCGCAGAATCAATGGGCAGCCCGCTCTATTCCCGCATCCTGTATAAAATTTCCGGTGAAGCCCTGATGGGCGACCAGTCTTTTGGCATCGACCCATCCATGGTCTCCCGGGTGGTGGCCGACGTGATCGCTGCGCGGGCCTTGGGCACGCAAATTGCGCTTGTTGTGGGCGGGGGTAACATCTTTCGCGGCGTCTCGCTGGCCGCCAAAGGGGCGGACCGGGTCACCGGCGACCATATGGGCATGCTGGCCATCGTTATGAATGCTCTGTCGTTGCGCATGGCGTTTGATGAAAAAAGTGTGCCGGCCACCATCCTGTCCGGCCTCGCCGTGCCCCAGGTTTGCGAAACGTTCAGCCAGCGCGCCATGACCCAAGCCCGCGACGCCGGGCACGTCCTCATTTTTGCCGGCGGGATCGGCAGTCCGTTTTTCACCTCTGATACAGCCGCCGCCGTGCGGGCCGCGGAATTTGGTGCTGAAGCGATTTTCAAGGGAACCCAGGTGGATGGAATTTATTCTGCCGACCCCAAAAAAGACGCAAACGCAACGCGCTATGACGCGCTGACCCATGACGACATTCTGGAGAAGGGGCTTGGCATCATGGATTCGTCCGCCGTTGCCCTGTCCAAAGACAACATGATTGATCTTGTCGTCTTTTCGATTCACAAACCCGGTGAGCTAAGCCGTGTTTTGGCGGGTGAGGGCACCTACACCCGCGTCACCCACAGCTAAATTGATCAGCCTTGTCCGCCGCTGGGGTGGGCAAGCATTTTGAACGACGAAAGAAGACCGATGGCCGACGGCATTGACCTAAAAGACATTGAAAAGCGCATGGACGGCGCGATTACGTCGCTGACAAAAGACCTGGGCGGCCTGCGCACAGGTCGGGCTTCGGCCTCGATCCTCGCCCCCGTGATGGTGGATGCCTACGGGCAAAAAATGCCCATCAATCAGGTTGCCAATGTTGGCGCGCCCGAACCCAAGCTGATCACCGTGCAGATCTGGGATAAAAGCATGGTCGGCCCAGTGGACAAAGCCATCCGCGAGGCAGGTCTGGGCTTGAACCCGGTTGTAGACGGCCAAAATCTGCGCATTCCCCTGCCGGATCTCAACGAGGAACGCCGCCGCGAACTTGTGAAAGTGGCTAAGGATTATGCCGAAAACGCCAAGGTTGCGATCCGCCACGTGCGTCGAGACGGCATGGAAGCGCTGAAAAAAGCCGAGAAAGACAAAGAAATCGGACAGGATGAAGCCCGAGCGACGTCTGATAAGGTTCAAAAACTGACCGACGACAAAGTCAATGAGGTCGATGGCGTTCTCTCCCAGAAGGAATCGGAAATCATGCAGGTCTAACCTGCCATTCACGATTTTGCCTTAAGCGTGCCCGCATTGGTCGGAGGGACTATACATGGCTTTCAACTTTGCGCTGGACAATCGCGCGCCCTTGCGCCGGGTGCAAACAAGCGACACGCCAACATCAATGCCTCAGGGCGAAGACACAGCGCGGACGGCACCAAAGCCCCCGTCTCCAGGGGTTCCAGAACACGTCGCCATTATCATGGATGGCAACGGACGTTGGGCGCAGCAACGCGGGCTGCCACGCACGGCCGGCCACCGAAAGGGTGTTGAAGCTGTGCGCGCTGCGGTTCGCTCCGCCGGCGCGCTGGGCATCAAAACGCTCACGCTGTTTGCCTTCTCTTCGGAAAACTGGACCCGCCCCGTGGCCGAGGTCAGCGAACTGATGCGTCTTTTGAAGCTGTTCATTCGCCGCGATCTGGCAGACCTCCACCGTGAAAACGTACGCGTGTCCATCATTGGGGCCCGCGAGAGCGTGCCCAACGATATTCTACCACTTCTGGAAGAAGCCGAACGGCTCACAAAGGACAACACATCCACCCGTCTGGTGATTGCGTTTAACTACGGTGGGCGCGACGAGATCACCCGTGCAGCCCAAACCCTCGCCACCCGCGTGGCAAACGGGGCATTGTGCCCAAGCGACATCACCGCGGAGTTATTGAGCGCAACGCTGGACACCGCCGACTGGACGGACCCCGACCTGATCATCCGCACGTCTGGCGAACGGCGATTGTCAAATTTCCTGCTGTGGCAAGCGGCCTATTCTGAGTTCGTCTTTCTGGATTGCATGTGGCCCGAATTCGACCGCGCCCAGTTTGAACGGGCCCTGGCCGATTTTTACGCCCGCGACCGCAGGTTTGGTGCCGTGTTGGCCGAAAACGGACGCTAGGAACCATGGCCGGTCTTGAAGCGACGGGCAGCGGCTGGCGGCGTTCTGAACTGTCGATGCGGGTCGTCTCCGCCTTAGCCCTGCTGGTGATCGTGCTGGGCACAGGAGCCATCGGCGGCGTCCTGTTTGCGCTTGTTTGCTGCGCGCTGTCGGGCCTGTTGTATTACGAATGGTACCGCATGGTGTCGCGCACTGCGTTCGACGCAACCGAAATTCTGCTCACCGCTGGATTTGCTGTCTTGCTTCTCGCCGCCATCACCGGCTGGTTTTTCTGGGCCTTGCCTTTGTTTCTCGTCCTTGGCCTTGCGTTGGAAATGACGAGCGAGGGCGTTGAGCGCGAAGACGTGCGCTGGCTCGGCCTTGGCGCGCTGTATTGCTCCATCCTCGCCTGGGCTTTGCCGCTCATTCGTGACGAGATGGGCTTTGTTTTTTTGCTGTTTCTGCTCTTGGTGGTCTGGGCGACGGATGTCGGCGCTTACTTCACCGGCCGTTTCTTCGGCGGGGCCAAACTGATGCCATCCGCCTCACCCAATAAGACGTGGTCTGGAGCCATCGGTGGCGTGGCCGCAGCGGCGGTCATTGGTGTCCTCTACGGTCTGTTTGCGCCGCTGTTTGTTGTGTGGATCGCCGTTTTGTGCGCCATCATCCTGTCCGTGATCTCGCAAGCGGGGGATCTTTTTGAAAGCGGTGTGAAACGCTTTTTCGGCGTAAAAGATACCGGCGGTCTGATTCCAGGCCACGGCGGGTTTCTGGACAGGGTCGACGGGCTCATTTTCGCCGCGCTTCCCGTGGCCTTGGCGGTCTTGCTTTAGCCCGCTTGCATAATCACATGGGGTGGCACTGAGACACGCGCTGACAGTGGCGATCCGGCAGCCTCAATTAAAAAACCAGCGTGGTGACGGATGAAACCCGTTACGATGCAAGCACGGAATGGATGACACTTCATGGACGTTTTGAGCGTTTTTTCGGGCCTTTGGGGTTTCATCATCGGCGCGGTCATCCCGTTCCTTTTCGTTTTGACCATTGTGGTCTTCTTTCACGAATTGGGGCATTTCCTGGTTGCCCGTTGGAACAAGGTCACGGTGGAAGCCTTCGCCGTCGGTTTTGGTCCAGAACTGCTGGGCTTCAACGACCGCTACGGAACGCGATGGAAGTTTTGCGCCATTCCGCTGGGTGGCTACGTGCGTTTCATGGGCGATGAAGACGCCAGCAGCAAACCCGACCATGAAGCGCTTGCCGCCATGTCGGAGGAACAGCGGGCAGGGGCCTTTGAAGACAAAGCGCTTTGGCAAAAGGCCGCCGTCGTGGCCGCAGGGCCCATCGCAAATTTCCTTCTCGCGATGGTCATCTACACCGGCCTGTTTGTATACCTCGACGACGTGCGCATCGCGCCCGTTATTGGGAAAGTCATGGAAGCGTCCGCCGCCGCCGAAGCGGGGCTGCAAGTTGGCGACCGCATCGTCAGCGTCGACGGGGTGAAGATCACGCAGTTTTCCGATCTTCAGCGCAAAACCATGATGAATTCCGACCGTCCGCTGCGCTTTGTTATTCTGCGCGACGGCAACGAGATCGCCGTGGAAGCGGCGCCCCGCATGACGGAGCGCAAGGACCGGTTTGGCAACAGCTACAAGTCGGGTTTGCTCGGCATCTCTCCCGATCCAAGTGACGCCAATATCGAACGTGTAGACCTGTCCCTTTGGCAGGCGTTTTTAAAGGGACTGGACCGTATTTGGCTGGTCGTCACCGGCACGTTCAATTTCATTGGCGAGTTGTTTTTGGGCAAGCAGGACGCCAGCGAACTGCGCGGCCCCTTGGGCATCGGGCAGATGACATCGCAGGTCGCCACGCTGGGCATCTTGCAATTGCTGTCCCTGGCGGCGGTTTTGTCCGTCAGCATCGGCCTGTTGAACCTGCTTCCGGTCCCTGTGCTCGACGGGGGTCACCTGGTCTTTTACGCCTTGGAAGCGGTGCGCGGGAAACCCCTTGGGGAAAAAGCTCAGGAGATCTCATTTCGAATCGGTTTGGCCTGCATTTTGGGCCTTATGCTGTTCGCAACCAGCAACGATATCATGCGCTTTCTGGGGGGCGGACCGTCGTAAATCGTTAAAATTGTTAGCGTTCTGTTAACCCTTGTGAATGGGACCACGGTTTTGTGTGTCGTTTTCATCGCGATGACAAGATTTTGGCAACGGGAGGCCCCCACCGTGGTTGCGGAGGCAAAAAAAGCCTGTACAAACGCTTAACATAAACCACGCCACATTTGCGCGTGCGGTTATGGCAGGGCGAACACGGTTGCAGCCGAGTAGAAGGCTGAGCACCGATGGACGCAATTGTGAGACCAAGTAGACCGCAAACGCGCACCATGGATCAGGGATTTTCATGTCAGGGCATCTGAAGAACGCCGCATTCGCCATCTGTTTGGCATTGTTTACCGCGGTTCAAAGTCTTGCGGTTCCGGGCGCGTTGATGGGCGTTTCCATTGTTGGCGTGACCACAGCCCAAGCCGCCGTAGTCAGCAGCATTTCGGTCCGCGGCAACCAGCGTGTTGATGCTGACACCGTCCGGTCCTACATCACCATCGAGCCGGGCCGGTCGTTTTCCTCTTTTGACACCGATGAATCGGTGCGCGCCTTGTTTGCCACCGGCTTGTTCGCCGACGTGCGCATCGCACGTCAGGGCCGCACGCTGGTGGTGGAGGTGGTTGAAAACCCCATCATCAATCTCGTCCGGTTCGAAGGCAACGAGAAAGTCAAAGATAACATTCTGCGCCCTGCCGTTCAGTCCAAAAGCCTCGGTATCTTCTCCCAGGAAAAATTGAACAGTGACGTTGAGCGCATCACGCAAACCGTCCGTCGGTCGGGCCGTGCCGGCGCGACTGTCACCGCCCGTGTCGATCAGTTGGCGAACAACCGCGTTGATGTGATTTTTCAGATCAATGAAGGCGGCCGTACAAAAATTTCCTCGATCAATTTCATCGGCAACAATTCCTACAGCGATAACCGCTTGATGGAAGTGATCTCTCATAACGAGAGTAATTTCCTGAGCTGGTTGAAGCGCGACGATATTTTTGACCAAGATCGCTTGCAGGCAGATGAAGAGCGCCTGCGTCTTTTCTATTTCAACCGTGGCTACGCCGATTTCCGCGTGATCTCCGCCGTCGGAGATTTCGACCAGGCGAGCAACTCCTACACCATCACAATAACAGTGGACGAAGGTGAGCGTTACACGTTCGGAACCGTTACGATCGACAACTCCCTCTCGGTTGTCGAGGGCACAGACCTGCGCCGTTTCCTGCAAGTTGCGGAAGGCGACACCTATAGCGCTCGCAAAATCGAAAAGTCCCTCATTTCGGTGACCGAAGCGATTGCGGAGACGGGTTTTGCCTTCGCTGAGGTGACGCCCCGCGGTGAGCGCGACTTCGAAAACCGTCGTATCAACATCACCTTCTTCGTTGATGAGGGCCCACGCACCTACATCGAGCGCATTGATGTGCGCGGCAACACCCGGACCAGAGACTACGTGATCCGGCGTGAGTTCGATATTTCCGAAGGCGATGCCTACAACCGCGTTCTGGTCAATCGCGCCAAAACACGCTTGGATGCCCTGGGCTTCTTCGAGGCGGTTCGCATCGTTACACGGCCTGGTTCGTCGCCGGATCGCATTGTTCTCGTCGTCCAGGTGAAAGACAAGGCGACCGGCGAAATCTCCATCGGTGGTGGTTACTCAACCACCAATGGTCCGATTGCTGAGGTGTCACTGAGCGAGCGAAACTTCCTCGGCCGCGGTCAGTTCTTGCGCGTGGTGGGTGGTTACGGAACGGACTCTCAACGCTATCAAGTTTCGTTCACTGAGCCCTATTTCCTCGGAAACCGTATCGCGGCTGGCTTCGATATTCAGCGTGAAACGACGGAGTCGACCAATACAATCGCCTATGACACGGAGACCACACTGGGTCGCCTGCGCGCGTCCGCGCCGATCACAGAGAACCTTCGTCTCTCGGTGAATTATACCATTAAACAGGAAATCGCGACCAGTGATGCGGCACCAGGTTCGTTGTCGATTGCGGCAACGGACGCGATCAACAACAGCCCCTATCTGACATCGTCCATTGGTTGGGGTTTTGTTTACAACACCATCGACAACCGCAAGGCACCTCGCGAAGGCATTTACTTCAAGTTCAATCAGGATTTCGCGGGCGTCGGCGGCGACGCGCAATATATCCGCACGACTGCGAAAGCTACGGCCTACTATCTGGCTGATGAAGATCGCGACATCGTGCTGGTTGGTGCAGTTGGCGCAGGCAATATTTTCGCCCTCGGCTCAGATACCCTGCGCGTGACAGATCACTTCTTCCTTGGCGGTGAAACCATTCGCGGCTTTGCGCCGGTTGGTTTCGGCCCCCGTGCAACGTTGGGCGTGGACGGGGTGACACCGTCTAACGAAGCATTGGGCGGAACAACCTATTTCAACGTCAGTGCGGAAGTGCAGTTCCCGATCGGTGTGTTGCCACGGTCCTACGGTGTGCGCGGTGCTTTGTTCGCGGATGCGGGTACGTTGTTTGGTTCAGACCTGAACGATCCAACGGCTAACGATGACTCGTCCATTCGGGCGTCGATCGGTGCTTCGGTGATTTGGGATTCGCCGTTCGGCCCTCTGCGTGCCGATTTCGCGCACCCGTTGATGAAAGAAAGATACGACCGAACCCAATTCTTCCGCTTCGGCGTGAGCACGCGGTTCTAAGCCCTCGCATTGAGCCCCATACCGGTTCGCACCTTCTTAAGTCGATAGTGAACATGTTGAGGCTGGCGTCTTAAGCCAGCCTCTGGGCGTCGCACCCCACATGATCGCAAGTGCTGTGCCGACAGCTCAATTGACGACGGTCTCCGGATTTGTGCGCCAACGTCAAACCGGCTGTTTGCTGGTGCCGCTTAATCGCGTACACCCCTATCATCACAACACTGCGCTCATCCCCATGGTTTCTCCGGGTCTTGGGCACTCCCACAGCGTGAATCATAGATGACGACGTTCTTCCCTCCACCACCGGCCATACCCCTTGTTGAGCTTGCCAACCGCACCGGGTGCACGCTGGTCAATGCGCAGGATGGGACAAAGACGGTGAATTCTGTGGCTCCGGTTGAAGACGCAACACCCGGTGCGTTGACCTTCTTGACCAAGCCCAAATATTTGTCCGCGGTGCAGAACAGTTCAGCAGCTGCTGTGATCTGCCATGCGCGCCACGCGGACAAGTTCCCCGATCACATCGCAGTTATGACCAGTCCGGAGCCTTACCGCGCCTTTGGTTTGGCTGCTGCAATTTTGTTTCCATCAGCCATGCGTCCACAGCCAGTTTTTGGGGAGGGTATTTCAAAGGCAGCCCACATTCATGAGACGGCCCTGCTAGAAGAAGGCGCCACCGTGGAAGCGGGCGCTGTCATCGGTCGGGACGTGCGCATCGGAGCAGACACCTATATCGGGCCTAATGTCACCATCGGTGCCGGCTGCCATATTGGTCGCGACACTGCAATTGCCGGCAATGTTTCCATCGTCCACAGCCTAATCGGCGATCATGTGATCCTGCAAAGTGGTGTGCGTTTGGGCGGCGACGGATTTGGATTTGCCACGGGCATGACCCATCAAAAAATTCCGCAAGTTGGCCGCGTTATCATCCAGGACCATGTTGAAATTGGTGCAAACACCTGCGTGGATCGTGGTGCAAACCGCGATACCATCATCGGTGAGGGCACGAAGATCGACTGTCTTGTCATGGTCGGCCACAACGTTGTTATCGGTCGCCATTGCGTGATTGTCGGCCAGGTTGGGCTGGCGGGCAGCTGCGAACTGGAGGACTATGTTGTCATAGGCGGGCAGGCGGGCGTGTCCGGCCATTTGAAGGTCGGGCAGAGGGCTCAACTGGCAGGTCGCAGCGGTGTGGTCGACGATGTCCCCCCCGGTGCCAAATGGGGTGGTGCACCCGCACGACCCGTAATGCATTGGATCCGTGAAGTTAACCGGGTGCGTCGCGACGCATTATCCGATAAAGACACGCAGACCTGACGCCTGAAAGAGACGGCCATGACGCAGACCAGCACATTGGAGCAGATCGACATCGTTCGTTTGATGGAATTGCTCCCGCATCGATATCCCTTTCTCCTCGTCGACCGCATTGTTGACGTTGATGGCGATGAGTCCGCCCGGGGCATCAAGAATGTGACGATGAATGAGCCGCAATTCACCGGCCATTTTCCCCATGTTCCGATCATGCCCGGTGTGCTGATCGTCGAAGGTATGGCGCAGACCGCCGGTGCCATTTGCGCCCAGAAGCACTATTCCGGCACGCCCCGTGATGTCTATTTCATGACCATAGACAACGCAAAATTCCGCAGAACCGTTGGGCCGGGGGATCGCCTGGAGTATGTCATCAAGAAGGTGAAACAGCGTCGCAACATTTTTAGATACGATTGTGTCGCTGAAGTCGAAGGTCAAAAGGTTGCCGAGGCGACGATCAGCGCGATGATGGTTGTGCCCGATGGCGAGTGATACAGTGGTCCCAAGTGCCCAGGAGGCGGGCCAAACGGAAACCGTCGTTCATCCCAGCGCAGTCGTCGAATCGGGCGCAGAGCTCGGTGCCGGCGTTCGCATCGGGCCATTTTGCCATGTCGGTCCGCAGGTCAAACTCGGCGATGGCTGCGAGCTTGTCGGCCACGTGTCCATCGCAGGGGACACCAGCCTGGGTGAAAGCGCACGGGTTTTCCCCTTTGCCAGCATTGGCCACGAACCTCAGGACTTGAAATACGCCGGTGAACCCGTGCAACTCACCATCGGTGCCCGATGCATGATTCGCGAAGGTGTGACCATGAACCCCGGCACCGGCGGCGGCGGCGGCGTGACACGTGTCGGGGACGATTGTACGTTTCTCGCAAACTCCCACGTTGCCCATGATTGCATCGTCGGCAATCAGGTCATTTTTTCAAACAATGTCATGTTGGCGGGCCATTGCGTTGTCGGTGACGCCGTGATCTTCGGGGGTGGGTCCGCCGCGCACCAGTTTTGCCGGATCGGTCACCACGCTTTCATCGGCGGGCTTGCCGGTGTGGAAGGCGATTTGATCCCCTTTGGCATGGCCATCGGCAACCGCGCAAATCTAAGCGGATTGAACCTCATCGGCATGAAACGGATGGGTCTGGAACGCGCGAGCATTCATGCGGTCCGCGGTGCATTTAAGGAGCTGTTTGATGGCTCAGCGCCGGTCCAACAGCGGGCCGCGCAGTTGAAAGTTGATGCAAGCGACGCCTTGGTGATCGAAATGCTCGATTTTGTCTTGGCCGGTGGCGACCGTGCCCTGTGCACGCCGTCGACTTAGCACATCCACAAGCCCGTCAACCCGAGGCTGCGCGCCAGATGGCTCATTCCTCCAACACTGAAGCCAACCATGCGGGATCGAGTGGCCAAACGGTCGGGATCATCGCGGGCAACGGGCGGTTGCCTTACGAAATCATAGATGCCCTGCGCTTGGTTGGACGGCCCTATTTCGTAGTAGGCATTGCCGGGGAGGTGGACGCTGAAGTTGAGGGCCACCCCCATGCGATCATCGAATGGGGCCACATCGGTCGCCTGTTTCGTCTGCTGAAGGATCACGGCGTGGCGGATGTCACCTTCGCTGGTGGGATCCTACGACGTCCTGAAATCAAGTGGAGCAAGCTCGACTTTGGTGCCGTTCTCACCGTACCGCGCATTCTGGCGGCTTTGCTTGGTGGTGATAACACCATTCTAACCGGTGTCGTGGGGGAGTTTGAACGACGGGGGTTTGCCGTCAAAGGCGTCGCGGAACTTGCACCTCAGTTGCTTGTGCAGGTCGGGATCAATGGTGCGGGGCGTACGTCAAAGGCGGATCGCGCTCTGGCCGACCAAGGGTTTGCCATCACACGGGCGCTGGGGCCGTTCGACATCGGGCAGGGCTGTGTGTTGATCGGCCGACGCGCTGTGGCCGTGGAGGGTTTGGAGGGAACCGATGCCATGCTAGACCGCGTGGCGAGGCTCCGCGCGGCGGGCCGACTGCCCCTCAGAGGTGGCGGGGTGTTGGTAAAATGCCCCAAGCCAGGACAGGACGAACGGGTCGATCTACCAGCTATTGGCCCCCGCACAATCTCAAATGCCCACGCGGCCGGCCTGACGGTTGTGGCGTTGGAGGCCCAACGCACCCTTATCGTGGACCGTGACAAGACGCTACACGACGCAAAAATTCGGGGTATTTCCATCATTGGCGTACCACCTGTTTCGCCGCAAAAGGCAAATGCGGTGGAGGGTGAACAGACATGACTGCGCTCAAGGTCTATTTCGTGGTCGGAGAGGAATCCGGCGATGCCTTGGGGGCCGATCTTCTGGACGCCCTGCGATGCGACGGCGGCAGTGCTGTCGAACCCATGGGCCTTGCCGGTCCGCAATTGGGCGAACGGGGCGTTCGTTCGTTGTTCAATATTGCCGATATTGCGATCATGGGAATCGCGGCGGTTTTCAGACGCCTGCCCACCATCGTTCTCCACGTCTACCGCACAGTGGACGATATCGTTGCCAAAAATCCCGATGTGGTGGTGCTCATCGACAGTCCGGATTTTGTGCAAGCCGTGGCAAAACGCGTGCGTAAGCGCGCGCCGCACATCCCCATCATCAACTATGTTTGCCCCAGTGTGTGGGCTTGGCGCTCGGGCCGTGCGCGCGCCATGGCGGCCTATATTGACCATGTGTTGGCACTGCTGCCGTTTGAACCCACGGTGTTGCAAGAGCTTGCCGGCCCGCCTGCCACCTATGTTGGCCATCCCTTGGCAACGCGCCTGCAAGCGCTGCCGCCGAGAAAAACCGACAGGACGGCGGCGGGAAGGCCGCCCGTTCTTTTGGTTTTGCCCGGCTCTCGTCGGTCCGAAGTTGCCCGCCTTCTGGAACCGTTTGGGGAAACCCTCGCCATTTTGAAGGCGCGCGGCGTTGCCTTTGAAGCGGTGATCCCAGCCGTGGACCATGTGCGCAAGGACATCGAAGTGGGAGTGCGATCTTGGACGGTGCAGCCGCGGATCGTGTCCTCTAAAGACAATGACGACGTGTTCAGCACGGCGCAGGCCGCCTTGGCGGCATCGGGCACCGTTACCCTGCAACTGGCGCTGCAAGGTGTACCCCTCGTGGCGGCTTACAAACTAGATCCGTTCGCCCAGTTCATCGCCAACCGTGCCATGACCACGTGGAGCGCATCCCTGCCAAATCTCATCGCTGATCGGATGGTGATTCAGGAAGACTACGCGGCGTTCATGATTCCGGGACGCATCGCGCGTCGCTTGGAAACGTTGCTCCAAGATAGCCCCGATCGCGCCGCCCAATTGGCGGGCTTTGATGATGTCTGGGAGCGCTTGAAAACACAGCGCCCTGCCGGCGCAATCGCAGCCGAAGTGGTCCGCAAAATCGCCCGTTGACGCACAGAGTCAACGAACAAGCCTGAAGAAATGTGCAATTAGCATCGGTCTCTGAACGCGAACACTGCGCTCAGAGCCAAGGATGCCACGTGCTTGCTGAAACGCTTTAGCGCTTGTCCATGCTCACATAGTCACGGTGCGTTTGGCCGGTATAGAGCTGACGCGGACGTCCAATTTTTTGTTTGGGATCCTCGATCATCTCTTTCCACTGGGCAATCCAGCCCACCGTGCGGGCGAGCGAGAACAAGACGGTGAACATGTCTGTGGGAAAGCCCAAGGCTTTCAGCGTGATGCCGGAGTAGAAATCAATGTTCGGATAAAGACCACGGGCCTTGAAGTACTCGTCCTCAAGGGCGATTTTCTCGAGTTCCATCGCCACGTCGAGGATTGGGTCGTCGGTGATGCCCAAAACGTCCAACACTTCGTGGGTGGTTTTCTGCATGATCTTTGCGCGCGGATCATAGTTTTTGTAGACCCGGTGGCCAAAGCCCATCAGACGGAATGGATCGTTCTTGTCTTTTGCGCGTTCGATGAATTCTGGAATACGGTCCGGCGTTCCAATTTCGTTGAGCATATTGAGCGCCGCTTCGTTCGCGCCGCCGTGGGCTGGGCCCCAAAGACACGCGATGCCAGCCGCCACGCAGGCAAACGGATTGGCGCCCGATGACCCGGCGAGACGCACCGTAGAGGTCGATGCGTTTTGTTCGTGGTCCGCGTGCAAAATGAAAATACGGTCCATGGCCCGCGCCAGGACTGGGTTCACCTGATAGTCCTCCGCGGGAACCGCAAAGCACATGTGCAGAAAGTTCGACGCGTAATCGAGATCGTTGCGCGGATAAACGAACGGTTGACCGACTGAGTATTTGTAAGCCATCGCCGCGATGGTGGGCATTTTCGCGATCATGCGCAGCGAAGCGATCATGCGTTGGTTTTCATCACCGATGTCGGTGGAGTCGTGATAAAAGGCTGATAGCGCACCGACCACACCCACCATGACGGCCATGGGATGGGCGTCCCGGCGGAAACCGGAGAACAGACGTGTCATCTGATCGTGCAGCATGGTGTGATAGGTGACGCGGTTTTTGAAGTCCTCGGCCTGCGCATGGGTTGGCAATTCACCGTAGAGCAGCAAATAACAGGTCTCTAAGAAATTGCCGTTTTCGGCCAGATCGTCGATGGCGTAGCCGCGGTGGAGCAGAACGCCTGCATCACCATCAATGTAGGTGATGGCGCTTTCGCAGGATGCGGTGGACGTAAAGCCGGGATCGAAAGTGAAGCGGTCTGTGTGCTTGTAAAGCGCCGTGATGTCGATCACCGATGGCCCCACCGCCGCATCGTACATCGGCATGTCGTAGGTTTCGTCGCCAATCGTCAGTTTTGCCACGTCCGCTTTGTCACCAGCCATCTGCCATTCCCTCTATCAAACCGAATTCTCACCGTTCCACCGCGAACCAAGCGCTGCATCGCAATCGCCTATGCGCAGAGGAAAGCCGGGTCTATAAATTTTGAAACACAAGCGAAATGGCCGAAAATAGCCGAAATTTCGCTGCCTCCCAGAAGCGCCCCGGATGGCCTTTTGGTAGTCGATTTGCACCCCCGCCACAAGGCGATGGCCCCGTTGGCACACGCTACTTTGGGCGTGGTGCTGTGCCGGGGTGAGGCCGTGGCATTCGGGCGATGGAGAACACGTGAAGCAAGGCGTCAAATGCGTGCGCGCGCGCCAAAACAGTTCGAAAACCGCGGTGCGCTCAACGGGCGCGCTCATCGCGGGCCTGATCGTCAATTCGGGCGCAGCATTCGTCCTGTCCCAGCACGGCCATCACATCAAACACGCCGGGGGATGTCGTGCGTCCGGTGAGCGCGGCACGGATGGGCTGCGCCACCTTGCCGAGTTTCAGATCTGCTTCAGCGGTAAAGGCTCGGGTTTCGGCTTCAACGGCCTCGAGCGTCCACTGCGGCAACGCGCGCAACCGCGGCAGCAGCTTCGCGAGCACCGCCCGTCCAGCCCCATCGTCGGCATCCAAAATACCAGACGCTTTGTCTTCCATGGGAAGGGGCCTGCTTTCAAACAGGAATCGCGAACCATTCAAAAGATCGAGCACCGTTTTGGCTCGCTCTTTGAGGCCCGGCATGGCTTGGGTGAGGAGGGCGGTGTGTTGCGCGCCCCACCGCTCTTTGTACCAAGCACCATCGTCGATCTCATCCACAACCGCGGCTATTGCCTCCACCAAACGCCCGTCGTCAGCGGAGCGGATGTACTGACCATTCATGTTTTCAAGTTTGGCAAAGTCGAACCGCGATGGGCTTTTGCCGATACCGCCAAGGGAGAAGACAGCGATGAGTTCGTCCAGGCTGAAGAATTCCTCGTCCCCGTGTGCCCAGCCCAGGCGGACAAGATAGTTGCGCAAGGCCTCCGGCAAATAGCCCATAGCGCGATAGGCTTCCGCCCCCAAAGCGCCGTGGCGTTTTGACAACTTCGCGCCGTCCGGCCCGTGGATGAGCGGAATATGGGCCATGCGCGGCACGTCCCAGCCAAGCGCTTTGTAGATGATGCTCTGCCGTGCCGCGTTGGTGAGATGATCATCGCCACGAATGATGTCCGTCACACCCATATCGTGATCGTCCACCACAACGGCCAGCATGTAGGTTGGTGTGCCATCGGATCGCAGCAAGATCAGATCATCGAGATCCTTGTTAGGGAAGCGCACGGTGCCCTGCACCGCATCTTCAATGACCGTTTCGCCATCATGGGGTGTTTTGATCCGAATGACCGGTTCAACGTCGTGGGGCGCATCGGCGGGATCGCGGTCGCGCCACCGGCCATCATAGCGGGGGGGACGGTTTTCCGCACGCGCCTTTTCCCGCATTTCATCCAGTTCCTGGGCCGAGGCGTAGCAGCGATAACAATGGCCGGTGGCGAGCATCTGATCCACCACCTCGCGGTGCCGGTCCGCACGGCTGAACTGGGAAATGGCGTCGCCCTCCCAATCGATGCCCAACCAGGACAGCCCATCAAGGATCGCGTCGACGGCGGCATCCGTGGAGCGTTCCCGGTCCGTGTCCTCAATGCGCAACAACATCGTGCCGCCTTGGGCCTTGGCATACAGCCAGTTGAACAGCGCGGTGCGCGCGCCGCCAATGTGAAGAAACCCGGTTGGAGACGGGGCAAAACGCGTGACGACGGGCGCGCCGGTGGAGGCTTGTGAGGTCATGATATGTGGCACTGCAAAAGACGATGCGAACGGCGGGACGCCGCGGAGTGTGGGAAGAGGAGAACAAAAGGGGACGTTGTTCGTCTAACACAGGACTGCAATCATACAAGAAGGAAGGCGGTTGGGCGCGGGCATTTTTGCAGGCTTGCTTCGTCTTCAGAGGGTCGGCGGATTGCCGGAATTATGGGATGGCGGGGCGATGCCAACGCAGCGGGGAGACAGGAAAGGCAGGGCCGCCGGCGGCGGTTCAAGCAGGCCCCGTGATGGTGCCGACAAAGAGGGGAACCCGACCGAAGAGCCCGTTTGGAAACCGGTGCCCTGGCCGCCGCCCGATGGGCCCACCCCAGATGCGCGCTCTACCCAAACTGAAAGCGCGATCCTTGAGCAGACCAGATATTCAGACCCCAATGACGACGCCCGATTGGACGCCCCGCCCACGCAAAAGTCGAGCGGACGTCTCGGCATTGGCAAAAACCTTTACGCGGAACCGACCGCGATGCAACGGCTGCAGTTTAGGGCGAAACTACGCCTTGACCGTGGGCGAGACCAGCTGCAGGCGGCGTTGGAGCGAGAAGCGGAGCGGGGGGCTGTTCTGCTGTGGACCCCGGTGCTTCTGGCGATTGGAATTGTGCTCTATTTCCAGCTTTCGCGGGAGCCCATCTTTCTCGTGTTTGGCGGCGTGGCTGTTCTGGCCTTCTGGCTTAACCGACGGCTGGCCAAGCAGGTTGAATGGGACGGTTCCACATTTGGCTCTGCGCGCTGGCTGACCTGGTGTGTGGCTGTGGTATCGATGGGCGCAACGCTGGCCCAGAGCCATGTTGTAAGACTGTCAACGCCAAGCCTCGGCGCGCCGGTTACAGAACGGATTTCCGGTACAGTGCTGCGTGCTGAACACCGGGCCAATGGCA
>JBCBCT010000071.1:0-16257 GCA_038530365.1 Pseudomonadota bacterium
TCACCGGCACTGCTAACGCGCGCAAGGCTCCCTCGGGGGCCTTTTTTATTGGCCAAACGACTTTTTGTCCTCAAGCCAAAACCAACCAAACCTCAAGAATGACCCTCACCCGACCTCAGACGGCAGCAACCGCATCGGGATCAAACTGGAAGACGTATCATGAGCGAGACACAGACTTTGGAGCGCACCACATCCTTTGAGCCGAGCGCTGTTGCTGGCGTTGAAATGACTGGCGCTGAAATGGTGGTTCAAGCTCTGCGGGACAACGGTGTGCAGGATCTGTTTGGCTATCCTGGCGGGGCGGTCTTACCGATTTACGATGAACTTCATCAGCAAGAAGACGTGCGCCACATCCTCGTGCGCCATGAGCAGGGGGCCGGCCACGCAGCGGAAGGGTATGCCCGCTCCACCGGGCGGGCTGGCGTTGTTCTGGTGACGTCCGGGCCTGGCGCCACCAATATGGTGACACCGCTTCAAGATGCTCTGATGGATTCCGTGCCATTGGTCTGCATCACGGGTCAGGTGCCGACACCGCTTATCGGTTCTGATGCGTTTCAGGAATGCGATACCGTCGGCATCACGCGTCCTTGCACGAAGCACAATTGGCTCGTCAGCGATGTGAATGATCTGGCGCTCATTCTGCATGAGGCATTTCATGTGGCAACGACCGGGCGTCCGGGGCCGGTGGTCGTTGACATTCCAAAGGACGTTCAGTTTGCCACCGGCACGTACTATCCGCCGTCAAAGCTGGACCGAAAGGCCTATCAACCGCGCAAACACGGTGATCCTGAGCAGATCCGCCTTGCCGTGGCGGCGATGATGCGGGCCAAGAAACCTGTGTTTTACACCGGCGGCGGTGTCATAAACTCAGGCGATGAGGCGACACGGTTGCTGCGCCAACTGGTCGATATGACGGGCTTTCCGATCACGTCCACGCTGATGGGGTTGGGGTGTTATCCGGCCAGCGGTGACAAGTGGCTGGGAATGCTGGGCATGCACGGCACCTATGAAGCCAATATGAGCATGCATGATTGCGATGTGATGATCTGCGTTGGTGCGCGGTTTGATGACCGTATCACCGGTCGGATCGATGCGTTTTCACCCAGCTCCACGAAAATTCATATCGATGTTGACCCGTCGTCTATCAACAAAGTGGTCCATGCGGATGTTCCGATCATCGGTGATGTGACCTCGGTTTTGCGCGAAATGGTGGCGCTTTGGGAACAAAAGACGGCGGGAGAAAGTCTGCCCGACCTGACCGATTGGTGGTCCCAAATTGATGTGTGGCGGGCGCGCAATTCGCTCGCTTACACGCCCAATGATGACGTGATCATGCCTCAACACGCCATCCAGCGGCTGTACGAACTGACCAAGGATCAGGAAACCTACATCACCACGGAGGTGGGTCAGCACCAAATGTGGGCCGCGCAGTTTTACGGGTTTGATGAACCCAATCGCTGGATGACCTCTGGCGGTTTGGGCACGATGGGCTACGGACTTCCGGCTGCTTTGGGGGTTCAGATTGCCCATCCCGATGCTCTGGTTGTGGACATTGCAGGTGATGCCTCCATTCAAATGTGCATCCAGGAAATGTCCTGCGCCGTTCAGCACAATGCGCCCATTAAGATCATGATTTTGAACAATGAATATATGGGCATGGTGCGCCAGTGGCAGCAGCTTTTACACGGCAACCGTTTGTCCCATTCCTACACTGAAGCGATGCCGGATTTTGTGAAACTGGCGGAAGCCTATGGTGCGACGGGCATTCGCTGCACAAAACCATCGGAGTTGGATGCGGCGATCCAAAAAATGATCGATACGCCCGGCCCGGTGATTTTCGATTGTTGCGTTGTGACCTTGGCCAACTGCTTTCCTATGATCCCCTCGGGCAAAGCGCATAATGAAATGCTGTTGCCGGATGAGGCGACGGACGAGGCCGTGGGCTCAGCCATTGATGAGGCGGGTAAGCGACTGGTTTAGGGCCTCGGCGGACCGGCGCAGAGCGGGACGTACACCCATGCAACGCCTCAGCGCGCCCACGATAGTGGATTACGGCCTGTTGATGTCTCTGGCCGTGATCTTCGGGTCGAATTTTATGTTCATCAAAATCGGCGTGGAAAACATGCCGGCGGCGGTGTTTGTGCTGACGCGTTTGGTGATTGCAGCCGTGGTGATGCTTGGCCTTGCCATCTTTATGCTGGGGGCGCGCAGCGCTCTGCCGCGGGGCGCCATCTGGTGGCCCATGCTGGGCTGCGCACTGTTTGGCTACACATTGCCGTTCTCGCTCACATCGTGGGGGCAAGAGGAGGTGGATTCCGCCATTGCGGCCATCATCATGTCGACCATGCCCCTGTTCACCCTGGCACTGGCGCAGGTGTTCACGCGGGATGAAAAGCCAACGCTGTTTTCCGTTTTGGGGTTTGGTTTGGCGCTGGTAGGCGTGGTGGTGCTGTTCGGATTCGACAAACTGGCCGCGTTTGATGGCGATAGTGTGCGCCAACTGGCGATCGTTGCCTCGGCATTTTGTTTCGGCGTGAATGCGATCCTGACGAAGTCGGTGCAGACCGCGCCGTGGCAAAGCGTGACGGCGGGCATTCTTTTGGTGTCCGCGCTGATGGCGGTTCCGTTTGCCTTGGTGTCGGTCAGCGACCCGTTTGTGATGGGTCAGATGAGCGGCGCGATTTGGCTGGTTGTGGTGTATGCGGGGCTGGTTCCGACGGCGCTCGCAGGTGTGCTGACCATATTCATGGTTCGGCGCACCGGGGCTGCGTTCTTAAGCCAGCTCAATTTTTTCGTGCCGGTGGTGGGCGTGTTTTGCGGCGTTCTGTTTTTGGCAGAGTTGCTGCCCCCCAATGCCTGGCTGGCTCTCCCCATCATTCTTTCTGGCGTTGCCCTTGCGCGGTGGCGGCCAAAACGCAAAACACTGTCGATCAATAAAGGCGTCTAGCGCCGACCCAACAATAAAGAAGTCCGATGTCTGACGATCAAGACCACCAAGACCAAACCGCCCCCCGCGATGATCTGGGCAAAACGCCGGTGAACCCGCCTGCCTCCGCCTACTTCATCGATCCGACGAAACAGGTGATCGTCCAGCACACGTTGTCGGTCTTGGTGGACAATGAAGCGGGTGTTTTAGCGCGGGTGATCGGTCTGTTTTCCGGACGGGGCTACAACATTGAGAGCCTGACCGTGTCTGAAACCCAGCACGACCGGCACCTGTCGCGTATCACCATCATCGCGAAAGGGACGCCGAAAGTGCTGGAGCAGATCAAACGCCAGCTAGAGCGTATGGTGCCGGTGCATCGGGTGGTGGATCAAACTCTGGTGGCGCGCAGCAAGGGTCTGGACAAACCCATGGAACGGGAGCTTGCGCTGGTCAAAGTTGCCGGGCGCGGCGACCATCGTGTGGAGGCGATGCGGCTTGCCGATGCCTTTCGCGCTCAAGTGATTGATGCCTCGGTGGATCATTTCACGTTTGAGGTCACGGGGCGCACCTCCAAGATCGAACAGTTCATCTCAATTATGGAACCCCTGGGGTTGGTTGAAGTGTGCCGGACGGGAATTGCAGCCCTGAGTCGAGGTCCGCAGGGGATGGAAAAGACCGACCCTTGATTTGCCTTTTGAGGCGTTGGGGAACATTTCAAGGGATCGGTCCGATATCGAACATGTGACAGTGCGCTCTGTCACAGAACTTTTTCATGGCATGGCTTAGCTCTATGGTAGCCCGATTAGGGGCCAACCTAGGAGGGGTTAGACATGAAACCTTTGACACTCACCGCCGCCCTGTGTGCGGGGCTTGCGACCACAACACTGGCAACGACGCCCACGTTTTCCGCGACCGAGCAGCCGGAAATCATGATCATCATGGATTCCTCCGGGTCCATGCGAAAAAAGATCGGCGGCATGACGAAGATGGATATCGCAAAGCGCGCTGTCTCTGACTTTGTTGCCACTGCGCCCAAGGATATTCCCATCGGCCTGATGGCCTATGGGCACCGGCGCGCCAAGGACTGTACTGACATTCAAGTGGTGCTGGCACCCGAAGAGGGCTCCGGCCGTTCCATCGAACAAGCCGTGTTCGGCATGCGTCCCAAAGGGGAAACCCCCATCGCGGACAGCTTGCGCGCGGCTGCTGACTATATGAACAGCCAAACCAAGACGGCCACTGTTGTTCTCGTCACCGACGGAGAAGAAGCCTGCAATGCAGACCCATGCGCTGCCGCTGCGGAGCTGGAAGCATCCGGCGTGGACTTTACCGCCCACGTGGTGGGTTTTGGCCTCAATGAAGAGCAGAGCAAGGCCGTGAAATGCCTGGCGGACAACACCGGCGGCCAGTTTATCGCGGCCAATAATACCGCGGAATTGGCGGGTGCGTTGGTCAAAACCGTGGTGAAAGCGCCACCGCCGGCGCCCGTGAAAGTATCTTCTGCGGCCAACGTTGTTTGGGAAGACAATTTTGACGGCGGCGCTTTGGGCGAAGTGTGGACGGTACGCAATGCCGACGCGGACAATTTTGTGGTGGATGGCGGCGAGCTCATTGCCATCAATCAGTCAGCCAATGGCGGTCCCACAAAAGGTGACGCACCCAATCACTTCTTGGCCAATGTTGATCTCCCGTCCGGCGATTGGGATCTGAGCGTGACCGCGCGATTCGAATTTTCCACCAGTCGAGATGGCTTTTTCCTCGGACTGTCCGATGACAAAGGCAATTCGGTCATCGGTGCTATGTACACGTCCCAGAACTGCCGCGGTTTCCAGATGAAGCTCTACACGCTGCAATATGCGGCGTATAAGGAACGCGCGCGGGCCGAGAAACACCATGTTGGTAAGTGCACGGACGCGAAGCTCAAACCCTACCGGAAGGTTTCCGATGAGTTTGCCAAGCGCTCCACGACGTTGACGTTCCACAAGCGCGGTCGAAAATATTTCACGTCAATCGATGGTGGCCCTCTCAATGCTGCCGATGAGACGGAAACGTTGACTATCCTGCGTGCGCCTAAGACCATCACAATGGGCGTCCATAAGTACCGCCAGGCTTCCGCCGACACGGTGGTCAACATTGACAACATTCGTTTGGTCAGCGTCGATTGATCTGACCAAAATGACAAGCATTTAAGCCGCCCCGGTGTTTCACCGGGGCGGTTTTTTTTGCCGTCGGGTTGCAATGCCCGCGAATTAGGTCAATGATCCTGACCTAATTCCTGCTGTCTGCGGTGCTGGAATGTCTGCGACCACATTTGCGGCTTTGATGCTGTTTTCCTTCGTCTCGTCGATTACGCCGGGTCCAAACAATTTCATGCTGTTTGCCTCCGGGGTCAATTTTGGGGTGCGGCGGACCGTGCCCCATATGTTTGGAATTGCCCTGGGGTTTGGCGTTTTGTTGGCGGCAATCGGCGCGGGCCTCGGCGTGGTGTTTCAGCTGTATCCCCCTGCATTCATCGCGGTGAAAATCATCGGGTCCGCCTACATGATTTGGCTGGCTTGGCGCATCTACAAGTCCGGCCCGGTCGAAATCGAAGCGGGGAAGGCGCGGCCCATGACGTTTATGGAAGCGGCGCTTTTTCAATGGGTGAACCCCAAGGCGTGGATGATGGCGACCTACGCCATGGCCGCCTACACATCGGAAGGCACTTACGCGTTTTCAGTGGCGCTGGTGGTGTTTGCCTTTGTGGTGGTTAACTTCCCCAGCGTGGCGGTATGGGCAGTGTTTGGCGTTTCCATGCGCCGGTTTTTACAGAATCCGCGCTCCTTGAAGGCATTTAACACCACCATGGCGCTGGCGCTGGTTGCATCGCTCTGGCCTATGTTGACCGCTGGCTAGGCGTTTAGCTTTTGCAACACTTGGCCTGCTGCCGGGCGGCAACCGAAGAAATTTGCGTTGTTTTGATGAGTCTTGTGATTTTTTTCACAGCATGTCTCGCATGCTTCCCTTACGTTCGATTTTGTCAGGGATGGGAAACCTTCGGGTCGCCCGTAAGTTTCTGGCCCCTAAATGGTAGCAGCCGTCGATCGCCCCTGAACGGTTGCTAAAGGTCCGTCCTCCTCCGTCCGGGGAGGGCGGGCCGCATTTTCGCCAGTCTTTTTGGCTGCCCTTCTGGCAGCGGCACTTCTAGAACATTCCATATCTTTCGCGTCTCGACTTCCGCAGTCTGATGGCATTTGACCTGACTGATTGCGAAAACCTACCGAGGGTGTGTAGTGTCTGCGGCACGATCTGCGTGGGCCGTCACCGCGCATCCTTGAAGGCCATCGTTGCGATATGACCGCTGCCGTACCCCACACGTCCGTTCCCCAATCCATTGATGAAACGCTGTCTCTTTTGACCGCGGGCAGTTATGTCGCCGACCGCTCGTTGGCGACGGTCCTGTTTTTGTCGTTGAAAATGGGGCGGCCCTTGTTTCTTGAGGGCGAGGCGGGTGTCGGAAAAACGGAGATCGCCAAAGTCTTGTCGCAACAGCTCGACCGGCCCCTTATTCGCCTTCAATGTTATGAGGGTCTCGATATTTCATCAGCGGTTTACGAGTGGAACTACGCCGCACAAATGGTGGAGATCCGTATGCGCGAGGCCGCCGGTTCGACCGAGAAATCTGCCATGGAAGACGGCGTTTTCTCTGAACGATTCCTGATCCGCAGGCCTCTCTTACAGGCGCTAGACCAGCCCGATGGGCGCGCACCCATTTTGTTGATCGACGAGTTGGACCGGACGGATGAAGCGTTCGAAGCGTTCCTGCTGGAAGTCCTGTCCGATTTTCAAATCACCGTTCCAGAACTGGGCACCATCCGCGCCAAAGAGCCGCCCATCGTCATCATCACGACCAACCGCACGCGGGAAATTCACGACGCCTTGAAGCGCCGGTGTCTCTACCATTGGGTGGATTATCCAAGTGCCGAGCGGGAGCTTGATATTGTCCGCACCAAACTTCCTGCAGCTGGAGAAACGCTGTCGGCGGAAGTGGTGGCTTATGTGCAAAAGCTGCGCACGGAAGAGCTTTTCAAAAACCCTGGTGTTGCCGAAACCCTCGATTGGGCGACCGCGCTTCTCGAACTCGACAAGGTGGCGTTGGACCCCCAGGGCATCTCGGACACGTTGGGCGTTTTGCTCAAATATCAGGACGACATTTCGAAAATTCAGGGCAGTGACAGTGCTGCGATCCTGCGTGAGATTCGTTCGGGCGGGTCTGAGCCCATGCACCCCCCCGCGATATAGAGCTGCTTTCCGTGATTGCTGAGGAAACGACAGACAGCGATTTCTTGACCACGCCTGCGCGGGCGGAGGGTGGGCGGCTTCCTGAAAACATTCTCTATTTTGCCCGCACGCTGCGGGACGCTGGCTTGCGGCTTGGTCCGGCCAGTGTGGTGGACGCTGTGCGCGCGGCGGAGGCAGCTGGGCTGGGCGATCGCGATGATCTCTATTGGACGCTGCACTGCATTTTCGTGACCCGGAAGGAAGATCATCCGGTCTTTCACGAGGCGTTTGATTTGTTTTGGCGCTCCCGCGACCTGGTTGAAAAAATGATCGCGATGTTTTCTCCGATGGCAGACCCTAGGGCACCGCAGGAAAAACCCAAAGCCGGACAAGCGCGGGTCGCTGAAGCGCTGTTTCAGGACCGTCAGGAGCGAGACGTTCAGGAACGCCCTGAAATTGAGATCGACGCATCGTTCTCGATGAACGCCAAAGAGGTGCTGCGGGACAAAGACTTTGCCCAGATGACGGCGCGGGAGTTTGCACAGGCGCGCGAGGCGCTTCAGAACCTGCGCCTGCCGGTGGATTGGGTGCAGACGCGGCGCTATCGTGCGGCCAACCGAGGTGCGCAACTCGACCCGCGCGCCATTCTGCGCAGGTCCATGGCGACGGGCGGCGATTTGATTTTGCCCCGCTTTCGGCAGCGTCGCACCATTCAACCGCCGCTTGTGGTGCTGGCGGATATTTCGGGTTCCATGAGCCAATATTCGCGCATTTTCTTACACTTTCTTCACGCGCTGACCGAAAAACGGCGGCGGGTCCACACGTTTCTGTTCGGCACGCGGCTGACCAACGTGTCCCGTTCCCTGCGCGCTAAAGACCCCGATGAGGCGATTGCCGATGTTTCGGGGCGCGTTGTGGATTGGGAAGGTGGGACGCGCATTGGCGATACGCTGGAGACATTCAACCGGCTGTGGGCGCGGCGCGTCTTGGGGCAGGGGGCGGTGGTGCTGCTCATTACCGATGGCTTGGAACGGGCAGCCGACACCGATGATCTTGCCATGCTGTCAAAGGAAATGGACCGCCTTCACCGGTCCTGCCGTCGCCTGATTTGGCTGAACCCTCTGTTGCGGTTCGACGGGTTTGAGCCCCGCGCTGCGGGCGTGCGCACCATGTTGCCCCATGTGGATGAATTTCGGACGGTGCATTCCTTGTCGTCCATTGAAGATTTATGCGCGGCACTGGGTGGTGGGCGTCGGTAAAGTCCTGGGTCGATCTGACTGTGCGGGCTGTGTGGTGTGCCAGTTGTTTAGCGCCCCGATCGCCTTAAATTGGTTCGGTCAGATGTTTTTTGAAAGGGTGAGGCCATGGTGGAGAGCACGGGCGCAAACAGCGGTGCAGATGATCCCTTGCGCGTTGCAGAAGCCTGGCGGGCCGAAGGGCGTCAGGTTGCCTTGGCAACCGTGGTGGAGACCTGGGGCAGCGCGCCAAGACCGGTGGGCAGTCACCTTGTGATCGATGCAGACGGTAATTTTGAGGGTTCGGTGTCCGGCGGTTGCGTGGAAGGCGCTGTAGTGTTTGACGCCGTTGAAGCGATTGAGACAGGCACGCCAAAGATGCTCGAATTTGGTGTGGCGGATGAAACCGCTTGGGAGGTCGGCTTGTCCTGCGGCGGGCGCATTCGGGTTTATGTTGAACCGGTAGTCGCTTAATGGACGCGCAGCTTCTCACACGTTTGAACGAGGCGAAGGCGGCCCGCCAGGCGGTGGCCGTGGTGAGCAATCTGGCAAGCGGGGACAAGCGCCTCGTTCTGGCTGATCATGCAGCGGATGATCCTTTCGGCGCTGAAATTACTGCGCGGTTTCGCTCCGGTAAATCCGGTATCGTCAAGCCTTCGAGGGAGAATGAAAGCGGGTCACAAAGCGAGGAGCATTTCATTCAAGTGTATGTGCCCCCCGCGCGCTTCGTCCTCGTGGGTGCGGTGCATATTTCTCAGGCCTTGGCGCCCATGGCGCGGGCTTGCGATTTCGACGTTTTGATTATCGATCCGCGGACGGCCTTTGCGACGCCGGAACGGTTTTTGGGCTCGAACCTGATCGCCGATTGGCCGGAGACGGTGCTGCCCGACCATCCGCTGGATGCCTACACGGCGATGGTGGCGGTGACCCATGATCCCAAGATTGATGACCCTGCTTTGGAAGCCGCGCTGGCCGCCGACTGCTTTTATGTGGGTGCGTTGGGCAGCCGGAAAACCCATGGAAAGCGGCTGGATCGTTTGACGCAGAAAGGGGTCAGCATGGAGGCTTTGGACCGCATTGCAGCCCCCATTGGCCTGGACATTGGTGCGGCAACGCCGGCAGAAATTGCCGTTGCGATCTTGGCTGAGGTCATTGAAGGGCGCCGCAAACCCAAAACGAACGGCGAATCCGTGGCCCCGCGGGCCGCGGCATGAGATTTGGGCCGGTTCGGTTAGCGGAAGCGGTCGGCTCTGTTCTGGGTCACGCCCTGACCGGTGCGCAAAAGCGCTACAAAAAGGGGCATGTGCTAACGCAGGCCGACGTTAAAGACCTGGGCGTTGCGGGGCACACGCACATCATTGTTGCAACGCTGGACAGCGATGATATCGGCGAAGACGAAGCCGCGCGCCAATTGGCTGATGCCATACTGTCCGATCATGGGTTGCCCGACGGTACCCGTCATATTGAAGCGGCGCCTGCGTTTACTGGGCGGGTGAATTTCCATGCCACACGGTCTGGGCTGTTTGCCGCGCACCGTGGGCGCATCGATGGGTTAAACGCGGTCGATCCTGCCATTACGCTCGCCACATTGCCTGACGGCACGTTTGTGGAAGCCGGGCGCATGGTGGCGACGGTGAAAATCATCCCCTTTGCGGTGGCACATTCCGCTTTGGCGCGCGCCGCTGTCGCAGGGCAGGGGGCCGATGGCCTTCCCGTGATGGCGATCCACCCGCCGTTGGGCTTGTCGGTTGCCCATGTCTCCACACAACTGCCCACTTTGAAGCCAAGCGTGATGGATAAAACCCGCCGGACGCTAAAAGAGCGACTGGAACCGCTGGCTGGGGTTTTGTTGCCCGAAACACGCGTTGAGCACAGTTTGGAGGCGGTGGCTGCCGCTTTGCACGCAGTTGATCCAGCGGCAGGGCTCATTGTGTTGTTTGGCGCATCGGCGATCACGGACCCCAACGATGTGCTGCCGTCAGCTCTGCGCGCCGCAGGCGGCCATGTGGACCGCGTGGGTATGCCCGTTGATCCGGGCAATCTGTTGATGGTGGGTCGGCTGGGGGATGTGCCGGTGATCGGCGCGCCCGGGTGTGCCCGTTCCTCGGCGGAAAATGGGTTTGACTGGGTGTTGCAACGTTTGGCCTGCGGCCTGCCGGTGGACAATCAACTCATCGCCCGCTGGGGTGTCGGCGGTCTTTTGATGGAGATCACCAGCCGTCCGCAACCTCGAGAGACGGTGCGCAGTTCCGATCATCCGTCCGCTGGTGCGCCCGCCAATGCATCCACCGGCGCATCATGAGTGCTGAAAGAGAATGCACCGTCGCTGGCATTGTGCTTGCGGCGGGTCTGTCCTCACGCTTTGGTGCCGCCAATAAGCTGACGGCTACGTTTCAAGGACGACCCCTGTTGAGCCACGTGTTCGATGCCGCTCTCTCCAGCAGGCTGTCCTGGCTGGGTGCGGTCACCGGTCATGAGCACGATGCGATTGCTCAGTTGGTGCCGGAGGGTGTGTCTCTCCTTCATAACCCATCTTACCGCGATGGCATGGCCACATCATTGGTTCGGGGCGTTGAGGCCGTCCGGGCGCTGGATCAGCCGATGCAGGGACTTCTGGTCATGCTGGGGGACATGCCGCTTGTTACGGCTGACCATGTGGACACAATGTTTGCCGCTTTTGCTGCTGGCGACGCCCGTCGCATCGTTGTGGCGTCCGATGGAGAAACGCCCGGCAATCCGGTTCTCTTTGGGCGAGCGCATTTTGCAGCGCTTGCGCAGCTGGCAGGCGAACAGGGCGATCAAGTCGGTAAAGTTGATTGGGGCGCCCGACGCATCGTGCAAGACAATCGCGAGGACGTAGTGTTTCAACACATTGGCAAAGCCGCGCTGCGGGACTTTGATACGCCGGACGCCTTTTCAACCGGCTAGCCCGGCTTGTCCGTTAAGCTGCCATGCTGCATGGATGCCGTTCCAAAAATCTCTTCAAAAGCGTTTTTCAAGGCGACGTCCAAATCCATCATCGTGACGGGCAGGCCAAGGTCCACGAGACTGGTGACCCCGTGGTCTTGAACACCGCAGGGCACGATCCCGGCAAAATGGGACAAGTCCGGTTCCACGTTGATTGCGATGCCGTGGAAGGACACCCATTTGCGCAACCGAATGCCGATGGCGGCAATTTTATCCTCCACGGCCGAGCCGTTTGCCATAGTCGGTTTGTCCGGTCTTTGCACCCACACCCCAACCCGATCTTCGCGCCGCTCCCCCGTCACGTTAAACGCCGCAAGTGTGGTGATGATCCAATGTTCGAGGGCCGCCACATAGGCGCGCACATCCGGCTGTCTTCGCTTCAGATCCAACATCACATAGCAGACCCGCTGCCCGGGCCCATGGTATGTGTATTGGCCACCGCGTCCCGTTTGGTGGACGGGAAAACGCTGCCCGTCGATGAGGTCGTCAGGATTTGCGCTCGTGCCGGCGGTGTAAAGTGGTGGGTGTTCCAACAACCAAACACACTCAGCGGCTGTGCCGTTCGCCACCGCAGTCACCCGTGCATCCATGGCCGAAAGCGCATGATCATACGCTACGGGACCATCGCTGATCCACCACTCCACAGGTGGCAGCGGCGCGGTTGATGAAAAGCGCTTGAGCGTTGTGGTGGCGTCCAGCCGTTTCGTTGGTGCGGTTCGATCGTCCACGGCCAAGTTGCCTGTTTGGTTATGGTCTGCGATTTTAAAAAGGATGTGCACAGCGGCGGGTGGTGAAGGCAAGTCCTGTCTTTCAGCTCCCGACCCAACAATAGCGCTTGTGCCCACCAAAGGCTTTTGCTACACGCCCGCGACCAGTAGACATCACCCTGGCAAGTGCGGCCGTGGCGGAACTGGTAGACGCGCAGCGTTGAGGTCGCTGTGGGGTAACTCCCGTGGAAGTTCGAGTCTTCTCGGCCGCACCAAATCTGATTTTTCATGCTTTGTATGCGGGTGACCGCCAGCCTACCCAACCTGCTCGATTAGGCTTGAGGTTACGGCTCTTACCTGCGCCATCGTATAACTCGCGCCATTTGCTACGCTTCGCGGCTTGGGGTCTGGCTTGATCTTTAGCCCCGCGCAGAGTTTGGACAATACTTTACTGCTTGCGGGGTGTTTCTACGCCGCGCATAGCTCTTTGGCTTGCCGTTAGACCAGGACTTTGGCCAACATCCAGGCGCCTGCTGTTAGCATCATCAGATTTTCCGTCAGCGAGACGAAGCCCAGGGGGACGTTGGAGTTTCCACCGACGCAGGCGCAGCGTAGCTCACGGTTGTCGATATAGACCGCCTTGTAGACGGACACGGCACCCAGGCCTCCGATGAACAGCATGACCGGGATGGAAACGATGCTCAGCGCCCCGGCGATCATTAAGATACCCGCCCCGCCTTCGGCAAAGGGATAGAGTTTTGCGTAGGGCAGCCAACGCATGGCCAGCAGATCATAGGTGATGAATTGGTCGGCGAAGGCTTCAATGTCGCGCAGTTTTTGCAGGGCCAACAGGCACATGGAAACGGCGACAAACAGTTCCAGTGTTCGCACCCCCATGATGGCCTCGCCCGCAGAAACCACCATCGCAACGGCCATGAAGGCAGCCATCGCAAACAAGGCTATGACGGGGGTGTAACTGGTTTGCGTCTTGTCTTTTCTGGCGTCACCGAAGTGGGCTTGGAGGGCGTCAAAGCCGCCGATGCGTTTTCCGTCCAGCCAAATCTGTGGTGTCGTTGTGACCCCATGCTTGCTTTTAAAGTCGTTGACCTCTTGGCGGCTTTTGAAGGTGTGGTCTTCAAACGCAATGCCTTTGCTTTTGAGAAGAGCGCGCGCCTTCAAGCCCGAAGGGCACACGTTCTCTTTCATTTCCATTCGGTAAAGGACAGCGGCCATGGTTGCGGGTCCGGCGGGGTTAGCGTGTCCTAATTTGTATTGGTTCCAGTGACTGGAAGGTCAAGACCTAATCTGCGAGACTGATAAGCGGGCCACGGGCCATAAAGGGGTGCCACAGGCTAGGATGGGAGCACGACCATGAATATCGGAGACGCTGGACGGGCCAGCGGCTTGCCAGCAAAGACCATTCGTTACTACGAAGAGATCGGCCTGATCGCGCCGGAACGCCGCAGCAATGGCTATCGCAATTATTCGCAAACCGATATCCACCGTTTGCGGTTCCTGCAGCGGTCGCGGTCACTGGGTTTCACCATCGATGAATGCCGGTTGCTCCTGTCGTTGTATGATGATGAGGACCGGGCCAGCGCAGATGTGAAAGCCTTGGCCGAGCAGAAGGTGCGGGACATTGAAAGCAAGATTGCCGAACTGCAATCTTTGCAACGCACGTTGAGCGCTTTGGCGCAGAGTTGTCAGGGCAATGATCGGCCGGAGTGCCCGATTATCGATGATCTCGCACGTCTTCCTTCGGTCGTCTGAAAGGCTTTGGTTCCGGCGGTATCTGGGCAACCAAAAGTGGACCTGAACAGAGCCCTTAACAGAGCTTGGGCGGTGGCTTGCGTGGTGTTTGCGCCTGGAGAGCTAGCGTGGCGATGGCTGGCGTTTCCCCATCCTAGTTGGGTCATATACAACTAATAAGTGTATAATGATTAACTGCTACCAAAATTTGAGCCGGAAGAGAAATTATTTCTTTGGCTGTCCGACGCCATGGGGCGACGCAAGATTTCTTGTTTCATATCCATTGAATGCTATATCCATAAAATATATCGTATTTCTATATTCGTTTTGTGCAAAATTTATAGATCAAAATAGGATTTTAATGCAGTGTTAAGATTGCTCTAGCGAGGGCGCGCCCCGTTTATTGAGAGGATAATCAACAAATTTTAACTGCCGCAACGTTAGTCCGTGGGCGTTTTGAAACTGCGCTGAGACTGTCACATGGCAAACAACGTTGGCACGCCTGTCCTGGACCTCACTCCAAAGACCCTTATCGAACTTGTTGGTATCGCTCTGGAGAGCCCTAGAACGCACGGAAAGGGCTTTGTGCTTCTGGAAGGTGAAACGTTGGCTTTTGTGGCGGAGGGGCAAACGCTGCGGCTCGCAGACTCCGAGGCCCTTTTGGCGTCTAGTCCTGCGAGCGCGCAGCAGATTGTCCACGCGCTGAACGCCGATCCGGCCTTGCTGATTACGCTGGCACAGGCCGCGAACCTCGTTTCACCAGCTGAGTTGGGTGCTGATTTCCAAGCCGGTTTCATGGCGGCGCACAGTGTCCCGGTGGGGCAGGCGTTTGATCTGAAAGCGCTGTCCGACGCGGCCTTGACCGACGGTCTGCGTAGCCATGGGATCGACAATCAGACGACGCTCCTCAACCACCTCCATGGTCTTGATGAGAACCTGCATTACTTCTCTGTTGCGCTTGATCTGAAGACGTTCACCAACCTGTTTGGTCGTGTGAATGCGGGCGTGGGGGTTGACCTCTACCACCTGCCACCGCTCCCGGATGAGGATTATGCAAATGGCATCGATCCCACCGTCTTTTCGCCGATTGACGATGGTGTGCGGTCGGTTGCGGTTCCAGTTACGGAACCTGACGCATTTACCGGTGCGGAAGACACGCAAATTGTGGGCGATTTGTCACTGAATGACGATTTGCCCAATCTGGGAGCGACTTATCAATTGGTGGGGCCCGGACCAACGGATGGCACCTTGGTGCTCAACCCCGACGGCAGCTTTACGTTTGACCCAAACCCCGATTTCTCCGGCGACGTGGTGTTTGAGTACGAGTTGGTCGACCCGGCATCGGACACGATCACCGTTGAAGCCGTAACGCTTACCGTCACTCCGGTTGCGGATATACCATCGGCAACAGCCACCAATGTTGTGACCGAAGAGGACACGCCGGTTGCGCTCGTTGGCCTATCGGCGGTTTTGGAAGACACCGACGGTTCTGAAACTTTGACCACCACCATCACAGGGGTGCCGGTCGGTGCAACTTTGAGCACGGGGACAGAAATCGCCCCCGGCGTCTGGCAGATCGACCCCGCGCAAATTGGAAACGTGACGTTCACACCGCCGGCGGACTGGCACGGTGTCATCGACTTGAGCCTGAATGTGACGTCGACAGAATCCGATGGCACGACGGCCCTGACGACGGTTCCTTTCACCGTCACCGTCGATGCCCAAGCCGACATGCCAGACCTCAGTCCCGGTTCGGCCACGGTGAACGAGGATGAAACCGTGGTTTTCGGCCCCGGCATCACCTTTGCAGCAACCGACACCGATGGTTCGGAAGCTGTGACCGAAGTCGTGATCTCGGGCTTTCCCCCCGGCTCCACACCGGTGTTTGCGTCTGTTCCCGGTGCGACTGTAACGCCCAGCGGTGATGGTTTTGTCATCACCGGAACGGAAGCGGGTATCCAAGCGGTTGTGGCGAGTTTTGGCGTGACGCCGCCGCCGGAAAGCGGTGATGATTTTGATTTGACCGTTGCGGTCACCGTTACGGATGCTGATGGGTCGACAGCAACCACGACAAGCACACTTCCCGTTGATGTTGTGCCGGTGGCGGACACGCCGGTCCTGACCGGCGGAAGCTATGTGGGTGATGAGGATACGCCCGTGCCGTTGACCGCCCTTTCGGGCATCACACCGGATACCGATGGGTCGGAAACGATAGCTTTTGAAATTGCGGGGGTTCCCGCAGGAACCTCCCTGTCCGTCGGAACAGATTTGGGCGGCGGCGTTTGGTCATTGACACCGGCTGAACTGGCTGTGGTGGCGTTCAACCCTGGTCTGCATTTCCATGGAACTGTGCCGTTTGTTTTGACGGCGACAACGACGGATTCCAACGGTGACACAGCGACGGCGTCAACGC
>JBCBCT010000072.1:0-5550 GCA_038530365.1 Pseudomonadota bacterium
GACGCGCCAACGATCAGCTTTTCTGGTTCGGACACGGATGTCGCGGCGCTGACCGAGACGGATGCTGGTTTGTCGGTTTCGGAGACGTTGACCGTTTCCGATCTTGATACGACGGATGTCGTGACAGCTTCGCCCAATGGTCTGCCCTCGATTGGCGGGACAGGCGCCGGCTCTCTTCCTGTGGCGCTGGATGCCAATGCGCTGGCCGCTTTTTTCTCCGTTTCCCCAAGTCCCGTCATCAGCAACACGGCCAATGATGGTACTTTGACATGGTCGTTTGACAGCGGCACAGAAGCGTTTGATTTCCTGGCACAAGGTGAAACGCTGGAACTCACCTACACCGTTGAGGTTGAGGATTCTCAGGGCGTCACCGCTCACGAAGACGTGGTTATCACGATCACCGGATCGAATGATGCACCGGTTTTGACGGTCTCACCAACCGGGGCGGTGACGGAAGACACCGGGGCTGTTGCCGCAATCTTGTCCACTTCAGGCTCCGTTGGCATCGCTGATGTCGATGTGTCCGACACACACACGGTCTCCACGGCGGTCAACACACCGCCCACGTGGAGCGCTGGCGTTTTGTCGATCCCGGAAATGTCGGCTCTGCAAAGTGGCTTCAATGCCAATGGCAGTGTGTGGACCTACAATGTGCTGGATTCGGCCGTCCAATTCCTGGGCGCAGGTGAAACGATCACGATTGTCTACGACGTCACCGTTACGGATGGCATCGCAACGGATACTGAAACGGTTACCATCACCATCAACGGCACCAATGATGCGCCTGTGGTGACCGTTGGCCCTCCACCTGCCGCTGTGGCCGAAAGTGATGTCGGTGTTTTGTCCAATGAGACATTCACACTCTTTGATTTGCTGAGCCAAGCCACTGATGCGGATGCAAACGATACGCCAACCATTGACGAAGGCAGCGTCATATTCGCTTTCGCCACGGGCAGCGATGTCATGACTGGCCCGCACCACTTTTTGGTGGGTGGAACCGGCAATGCGACAGGCATTACCGTCGATACAGCCAATTACGATTTCCTGGGCGCAGGCGAGCAAGCCATAATTGACGTTACGTTCGATGTCGTTTCAGGGTTGGAAACTGTCCCTCGGACCGTTCAGATCACCATCACCGGCACCAATGATGCACCTGTTTTGACGGTGGATACAAACGGCAGCGTGACGGAGGATGTCGGTGTTGACGGGCTGGGGATGATCGGGACCACCGGTACGCTTTCGTTCACCGATGTCGACGTGAACGATAGCCCTGTCGTGACAGATGCGGCCAATGGTGCGCCGGTCTGGAGTGGGGGCGATATCACGACAGTTTTGACGGCTGTGGATATTGCGGCGCTCCAAGCGGGTTTCGAAGCGACCGGCACGGGCTGGACTTACGATGTCGACAACAGCCTCGTTCAGTTCTTGGGCACGGGCGAAACCATCACGCTCGAATTCGATGTCACCGTCGATGACCAAAGCGGCACGGCCACCGCGACGGATACAGAAACCGTGACCATCGTCATTGAGGGCGCGGACGAACCGGTGCCGCCGGTCTTGGTGTCGGGCAATGCGGCTCTGCCTTACACGCAGGGTGATGGTGCGGTGGTCATCGATAACGCGCTGGCCTTGTCAGACGCTGACAACAGCACGATCACAGGGGCGACCGTTCAAATCGGCGCGGGATTCGTGTCGCGCTACGATGGTTTGGGTTTCATCGACCAAAACGGAATATCAGGAAGCTACAACAGTGCCACGGGTACACTCACGCTCACGGGCAACGCGACGGTCGCGCAATATGAGGCAGCCTTGCAGTCCGTGACGTTTGGCGTGGATCCTTTGGCGTCGACCACATTTGGAAGCATTCCGCCAATTAATCCCAACGATTTTCCCCTCACGACAACCTCCACCCGGGACATCACGTTCACGGTCACGGACGGAGCGGTGAGTAATGCCATTCAAACAACCGTAACGGTGGACCCAGCAGGCGCTACGGGCACGCCCACCGCGAACAATGACTTCTTGGCGTTCAACAGTGTGGCGAACGTAGATGCGCTTGATGGCAATGACATTATCATCGCCGACTTTTTCAACAACACTCTCAACGGGGGCGCTGGCGACGACTTCATCAGTTCGGAGGGCGGTAATGACGTGATCAACGGAGGAGATGGCGATGACATCATTTCCGGCGGTGGCGGCAATGACAGCATTACAGGCGGGGACGGTGCGGACGTCTTTGTCTTTTTCTCCGCCGGCCTGACAGGCGACACGGATATCTTGGATTATGACGTGCTCGAAGGGGATGTGCTGGATCTGTCCAATCTCCTGGCTGGGTTTGACCCCAACGCCTCCGGCGAGCCGGAAAACACCATCCAGATTGTTGAATCCGTGGGAAATGGGGAATCAGTGGTCACCGTTGGTGGAACACAAGTTGTCACCTTGGTCGGCGTGTTGGGGACCGATACCGTCAACGTGATCTACGACAGCAGCCAAGCGGCGATTTCCGTGGATGTGATCACAGGGTCTGTGCCCTCCTAGTGCGCAGTTTCGTCCCAGGCTGCTGGGTCCACAGCCAAACGCGACGGAGCCGAGCGCCACGGTGCGCGCTGTTTTTCGCGATGACGCCTGCGGTCAAAGTGATGGCTGAGGCATCGAATTTTTTGGGGAGAAACGAACCGTGAAATGCACAGTGCTTTGGTCAATCGTCCGACGCTCAACGCTACGTCCAATGCGAGGTCCAATGCGGGGCGCACTGTTGGCTCCACCCACGGCGTTGTCGCCTCGGACGCCGGTCTGGAAAACACTTGCGGCTGCAGCTCTTTTTGCCAGTGCGTTTCTTATGCCAGCCCAGGCCGCCAACAACGAAATTGTCGGCGCTGCGCTCAAGGCCATGGTTGCGGAAGCACCGTTGAAAACCGGCTCGGCTTTGGCAGACGCCAATCGGGACAAAATTCGCGCCTACTATGCATCCCGCAGTTTCAAGCCCGTGTGGAGCCGAGACGCCGGACCCAAGGGGAAGGCGCGGGCCCTCGCGCGAGAATTGCAGACGTCCCTGTCCCATGCTCTTCAGCCGTCGTTTTACGGGTTTGACGAAATCGTTCGTCTGATGGCGAGCAAAAAGCCCGAGGACCTCGCCCGGCTCGATTTCCTTTTGTCCGGTGCGCTCGTCGATTATGCCCATGATTTGGTGAACGGCCGTGCCACAACATCGGGCGCAATCGTTGAAAACCGGGTCAATCCGATCCTGCTCGACCCGGCAAAGCTCATCGAGCAGGCGGCGGACAGCGGAAACCTGCCGCAGATGATTGCGGGCCTGGTTGGCAAAGATCGCCGTTACCTGCGCTTGATTGCCAAAATGGTGGAGTTTAAGCGGCTGGAGCGAAACGGCTTTTGGCCATCCGGAGACATCACAGCTTCGCCCAAGGCCATGCGCACGGCGTTGTCGATTACCGGCGATTTGCCGATCAATCAGGCAACGAAAGCAGGCCCCATGGACGCGCCTTTGCGGGCGGCCCTCAAATCATATCAGGCCCGAAATGGTCTCGCTGCGGATGGGAAACTTGGGCCTGCCACGGCCAAAGCCCTTGAAACACCTTTGTCGGACCGCATCACAAAACTGAAGGTCAATATCGAGCGCCGCCGCTGGCAAAATCGGGAGGCGGCGGGAAACTTGCTCTATCTCAACCTTGCTGACACCGCCCTTAAATTGGTGCGAGACGACAAGACTGTTGGGGAAATTGCGGTGGTGCGCGATGATGCCTTGTTTCGGGATCTGCCGACATTCTACGGCCAAGTGACGGCCATAACGCGGTCGACCGGGGGCAATCTTGCGCTTTCCTTCGAAGCGGAAAATACCAACCTCGCCCTTCCCCCGAAGGCCAAGCTGGTGCTGGGCGGAAATGCGGTTCAAAACCTGTCCTTGCTCAAACCGTTCATGACGGAAGCAGACGGTGCAAAGGCGACCGCCGCAACGTTGAACGAGAAGATCGTGCTGGCCAAACCGGTGCCGCTGTTTCTCACCTATTTGACCGCATGGGCTACCCGCGATGGTACATTGCAATTGCGACCGGACCGCTACAGCCGCGACGGCGCGCTGAAAGCAAAGCTCGGACTTTAGGTCGCCAAACGCCCTTGCGCTTCACCCGTGAACGGGGTTAGCCTTCACATACGCAAGAGTATGTTTGTGCCTCGAGAGCGGTCATAAACGTTGGTCTCATGGGCGTGGCAAGGTGCAGAAGCCGCCACCCCGCCCCATGGCAGATGATCGTGCCGTTTCCCTTCGGAGCACAATTCATAGTCTGCGTCCCGCTGGCGCCCCGTCATCGGGTCATTTGAGACATGCTCTTTGGGAGGAGAGAACCATGAAAAAACTCACTCGAATTGTGCTCGGCGCTGCCGTAGCGTCTTTGGCCGCCAGCGCAGCCTATGCTGACAACATCAAAATTGCCTTCATTGATCCGCTGTCGGGACCATTTGCTTCGACCGGCAAGCAGGGTTTGGCGCATTATGAATTTGCGGCCCAGGAACTGGTCAACAAAAAGGGTGGTGTGCTCGGCGGCAAGAACTTCGAGATCGTCGCCTTCGACAACAAGATTTCCGCTAAGGAATCGCTCATTCAATTGAAGGTCGCCATCGACCAGGGCATCCGCTTCATCGCCCAGGGCAATTCATCGGGGGTGGCCAACGCACTGACCGACGCGATCAAGAAGCACAACCGCCGCAATCCAGATCAGCGGGTGCTGTTCCTCAATTACTCTGCGGTGGACCCGGCGCTGACGAACGCGAAATGCAACTTCTGGCATTTCCGATTTGACGCCAATGCCGATATCAAAATGGACGCGCTCACGGATGTGATCGCCAAAGATCAGGACATCAAGAAGATCTATCTGATCGGCCAGGATTATTCCTTCGGCAAAGCGGTGGCGTCCGCCGCCGTTCGGTTCTTGAAGGAAAAGCGTCCTGACATTGAGATCGTCGGCAACGAACTCCACCCGATCGGTAAGGTGAAAGACTTCACACCCTATGCCCGTAAAATCGTATCCTCCGGAGCGGATGCCATGATCACCGGCAACTGGGGCTCCGACATGGTGGGCATCGGCAAGGCCGTGATCGATGCGGGCTTCAAAAACCCAATTTATACCTACTATGCCGCTTCAGATGGCATCACCAAAACATTTGGCGAAGCGGGCAAAGGCGTGTTGCGTCTGGTGGGTGAAGGGCAATTGAACCCTGTGGTTTCCCCCCGCGCCGATGCTTACTTGAAAGCGTTCAAAGCCAAATATCCCACCCTGGATGTCGCGCAGCCGCGCATTGCCAATGTGATGGAGATGCTGGCCAAGGCGATCAACGAAGCGGGCACCGCCACCGACATGGTCAAAATTGCCGACGCGCTCGCCGGCATGGAGCATGAGTCGATTTGGGGCACGAAACTGAAAATGCGTTCGCAAGACCACCAGTTGATCCAGGATGTGCACATCTTCGCCCATTCCAACGAAGTGGCCCATGATTTCGACCAGTCGGGCTTTGGCCTGCTGAAAGAATCCACCGTGG
>JBCBCT010000072.1:5649-16225 GCA_038530365.1 Pseudomonadota bacterium
CCCATTCTTTCCCGAAAGTCTTGAGGAGGCACGGTCGTGTCGCTCTTCATCGTCAATATTCTCGACGGTCTGGTCACCGGGCTGTTGCTGTTCATGCTGTGCAGCGGCCTTACGTTGATCTTTTCCATGATGGGCGTGTTGAACTTCGCCCACGCCAGTTTTTACATGATCGGCGCATATTTCGCCTATCAGATCAGCCAATATGTGGGCTTCTGGCCTGGTCTCATTATCGCGCCCCTTGCCGTTGGCGTCCTGGGTGCTTTGATCGAGCGCTATGGGCTGAGGCGCGTGCACCAATATGGCCATGTTCCCGAATTGATTTTCACCTTTGGCCTCGCGCTGCTCATTGAAGAAATGGTGCAGTTTTTCTGGGGCAAGGCCCAAAAGGCTTATGAGGCCCCGGAAGCGCTTGATTTTGCTGCCTTTTCCATCGCCGGAAATGCCTTTCCCGCCTACAAAGTGTTCATGATCTTTGTCGCGCTCGGCATCTTCCTGGTGCTCCTGTATATTCTCACAAAAACCCGCATCGGCATGATCATTCAAGCTGCGCTGTCCTACCCCGACACGGTGCAAAACCTGGGCCACAACGTGCCGCTGGTGTTCATGGGCGTGTTCGGTGTGGGCACAGCGATGGCCGGTCTTGCCGGCGTCATCGCCGGTCCGGTTTTGGGCACCTTCCCCGGCATGGCCTTTCTGCTCGGTTCTATCGTCTTCGTGACCATCGTGATCGGCGGCCTGGGTTCGCTATGGGGCGCGCTGGTCGCGTCGCTCATCATCGGTTGGCTGCAAACCTTTGCCGCAAGCTACAATGTGGGCATGGCGGATATTCTCACCGCCGTCGGGTTCGTTCCGCCCGAAGATATGTCCACCAGCATGCTGCGGGATCTTTGGACACTGACCCTGCCGCAGATCGGTCCGATCCTGCCATATCTGCTCATGATCATGGTGCTCGTCATCCGACCCCAGGGCTTGTTTGGGAAGCGTGAAACATGAGCGTACTCAAAGACCAACCCACCGACGATCTCGCTCCGCACAAATGGCGCTGGCGCACGATTGTGCCTTGGAACCGCCTGTGGCCCTGGCTGCTGGCCAGCGCAGTCCTGATATGTCTGCCCTTCGTGTTTGGCTCCGGCTCCGCGCTGACGGTGATGAATCAGATGGCCATCACGATCATTTTTGCCTTGTCCTACAACATGCTGCTGGGCCAAGGGGGCATGCTGTCCTTCGGCCATGCGGTGTATATGGGCCTTGGCGGGTTTTTCTGCATGCACCTGTTGCGCTGGGTTGAGTACGATGAACTGGCCCTGCCGCTGGTGTTGTTGCCGCTGTTTGGTGGCCTGTTCGGTCTGTTTTTCGCTTTTATGATCGGCAGTTTTTCCACCCGGCGGGCGGGGACAGTGTTTGCGATGATTTCTCTCGGCGTGGGGGAGTTGATCGCGGCGTGTTCCATCATCATCGTTGTCTTTTTTGGCGGGGAAGAGGGCGTGTCCGGTGACCGCACCATGGGCCCCACTTTCTTCGGCTTCGATTTCGCCTCCCAAACCGAGGTTTACTATCTGACCGCAGTCTGGCTGATCCTATCGGCCCTGGCGATGTATCTGTTTTCCAGAACCCCCATCGGTCGCATCGCAAACGCGGTCCGGGACAACGAGGAGCGAGCGGAGTTTTTGGGCTACTCCCAGCGCCACGTTCGGTGGATGTCTTTTTGCGCGTCGGGCTTTTTTGCCGGCATCGCCGGCGCCCTGTTTGCCATTAACTATGAGATCTTGACGGAAGAAAACCTGAACCTCGCCACCTCCGGTTCGATCCTTTTGATCACGTTCCTGGGCGGGGTCGGCTTCTTCATCGGGCCGATTATCGGGGCCATCGCGTTCACGCTGCTACAAACCGTGCTTTCGCTCTATACCGAGCTTTGGCAGCTTTACGCAGGCATCCTGTTTGTGTTGACCGTCATGTTTTTCCCCTTCGGCCTCACAGGTCTCCTCGCCATGCACGGCCGTGCGTTGAAGCTCGGCAAACTCGGCCAACTCACAGTTCCCTACCTGAAAATGGCCGTACCGGGACTTGTGCTGGTTTTGGCGGGCGCAGCGGTTTTTGAGATGATGTTCCACGCCCGCGAGGCGGCGGTGGGCGACACCGAGATGAACCTTTATGGCCTGACCGTCGACAGCCATGCCTGGGCTCCTTTGATTGCAGCAATTGCGCTGGTGGGCATCAGCATATTTGTGATGACCCGTCTGGCGCCGGGTTTGAAAGAAGCGTGGGATGAGGCCAACAGTATCGACGTCCAGCCACCCCTTGGAGGGCCACCGCCAGATGGATCGAGGGTTGTTGCGCCTAAGCCTGGTGGAACAGCGATGGAGGCT
Organism: Pseudomonadota bacterium; assembly: GCA_038530365.1. Lineage (GTDB taxonomy): Bacteria > Pseudomonadota > Alphaproteobacteria > Rhizobiales > Rhizobiaceae > Pseudahrensia. Next base: position 8,016 of record JBCBCT010000072.1, read on the forward strand.
GCCGAATGAGCGTGCAATCTGCCACCCCTGGGTCGGGCGCTTCGCCGGCAATCGAACTGCGGGATCTCAGCAAAAGTTTCGGTCTGGCAAAAATCATCCAGAATGTGGATTTATCGATCCCCGTGGGGGAGCGCCACGCCATCATCGGGCCAAACGGTGCGGGAAAGTCCACACTGTTTAATCTGGTGACGGGAAAATACGTGCCCACCACCGGCGGGGTCTATCTCCACGGCAAGGATGTGTCAGGCCTCAAACCCTATGAAATCAACCGCATGGGGCTGAGCCGTTCGTTCCAGATCACCAATATTTTTCCAAAGATGACGGTGTTCGAAAACATCCGTTGCGGCTTGCTGTGGACGATGAACTACAAATACTCGTTTTGGCATTTGGTGGATCGCCAGCACGATGTGACAGAGCGTGCCGAGGAAATCTTGGAGCAGATCAACCTGTCCCACCGACGCGATGATCTGGCCAGCATGTTGGCCTATGCCGAACAGCGTGCCCTTGAAATCGGCATAACCATCGCGGGCGGTGCCGACATCATCATGCTGGACGAACCCTGCGCTGGCATGAGCACATCGGAGACCGCTTATATCGTCGATTTGATCCGCAAGGTCACCGAACAGCGCACGCTGGTCATCGTCGAACACGATATGGGCGTGATTTTCGATCTGGCCGACCGCATCTCCGTTTTGGTCTACGGTGAAATCATTGAAACCGATACGCCCGAACGGGTGCGCGGCAGCGCAAAGGTGCAGGAAGCCTATCTCGGCACCCCGGAAGATGAGTTAGAGGACGCGTAACAGCCATGCTCGCGGTCAACGATCTGCACGCCTACTATGGCAAAAGTCACATCCTCCAAGGCGTCAGTTTGGGCGTTGGCGAAGGGGAAATCGTGGCCCTCTTGGGACGCAATGGTGTTGGCCGTTCCACCACCTGCAAGGCCATTATGGGCGAAGTTCCACCGCAAGGTTCCATCCAGTTTCGCGGCGAAGAAATGGTGGGTCGCAAGCCCTATGAGATCGCCATGAAAGGCCTCGGCTATGTGCCGGAAAATCGCGATATCTTTCCCGGCCTCACCACACGTCAAAATCTGATGCTGGGCCTCAAACCCGGTCAAAAGGACGGGGTGGGGCGCTGGTCCATCGACGATATGTTTGAGCAGTTCCCCAACCTGAAGACCCGTGCCGATGTCGAAGCCTCGGTTCTGTCCGGCGGTGAAAAACAAATGCTCACCATTTGTCGAACGCTGATGGGCGATCCGTCGGTGATCATGATTGATGAGCCAACCGAGGGCCTTGCCCCAAAGATCGTCCAGCAGGTGGGCGAAATGCTGGAAATGATTGCCGCCCGGGGCGTCTCGATCCTTTTGGTGGAACAAAAGCTGACCATCGCCATGCGTATTTCCAAGAGGGTCTACGTCATGGGCCACGGCCAGATCGTTTTTGAAGGGTCTCCAGCCGACCTCCAGGCCAATGAAGACATCCGCAAAGAATGGTTGGAAGTATGAGCGGCGTGTCCAGCCGGGCAGGGGACCTGGGCTTTGATCCCCACCGCCTGTCGCGGATAGAAACCTGGCTTGCCCGCAACTGCGAGATCGGTCGCTATACCGGTTCGTCTCTGTTGTTGACCCGCGGCGGCGAGGAAGTGCTGTGCGCCCTCGACGGTCACCGCGATGCCGAACGCACCAAGCCCTATGAGCGCGACACCATTGTCCGCATCTATTCCATGACCAAGCTCGTCACATCGGTTGCGATGATGATGCAGGTGGAGCGTGGTTTGGTGCATCTCGACATGCCGGTGAGCGCGTTCATTCCGGAATTTTCCAACATGACGGCGCTCATCCCCGGCGCCACAAGCATGGACCAAACGGAGCCTGCCCCGACGCCAACCCTGCACCAATTGCTCACCCATACCAATGGTTTGAGCTACAGCTTCAACCCCGGTGTCCTGGCCGAACACTATGCAACCCACAAGCTCGATTTCGGTGCAGACCAAGGCCTGTTGGCGGATGCCGCAGCCGCCCTCGGCTCGGTGCCTTTGGCCTTCCAACCGGGCAGCAGTTGGAACTATTCCGTTGGGATCGACATTATCGGGCGGGTTCTGGAGGTGATGACCGGGAAGACGTTGGACACGATTTTCAAAGAGGAGATTTTCGACCCCCTCGACATGGCTGACACGCACTTTTCCCTGCCCCACGAAAAAATTTCGCGCTTTGCTGATCTGTTTGTGAACACACCCAAGGATCCGCTCCACTGCCATGATCGGGCGGAAACCAGTTTCTACCTCGATGGCCGCATCACCATGCTGTCCGGGGGCGGCGGTCTTCTCTCCACGCTGGACGATTACATGCGCTTTGGAGAGATGCTGCGCCGCGGTGGTGTGCTCGATGGCGAACGGCTTTTGGGGCCGCGCACCATCGAATTCATGCGTCGCAACCACATGGAGGGCGACATCGCCTCCATGGGTCCAGCGTCATTTGCGGAAATGCCCATGATCGGCATGGGTTTTGGGATCGGCGGCGCCTGCGTGCTTGACCCGGCCCGCACCCGAACCCCCGGCTCGGTGGGGGATTTCGGTTGGGGCGGCATGGCAAGCACCTATTTTTGGACCGACCCGGTCAACGATCTCAATTGTGTCTTCTTCACCCAACTCATGCCGTCCAGCAGTTACCCAAACCGAGCCGAACTCAAAGCGTTGGTGCAGGCGGCTTTGATTTAGGTGTAGACGGACGGGCGACATCGCTTGCCCCACCCGACCCGCTGCGCGGGCCACCCTCCCCACAAGGGGGAGGGCTCGCTGCCGCAAGCTCTGGACTATAAAATTCGTGCTGGGAAGGTGCTGAATGCTCCAGCCCTCCCCCCCTTGGGGAGGGTGGCCCGGCAAAGCCGGGTCGGGTGGGGCGCGATGCCTGCTATACCTGCAAGCAGCGACCCAAATCCCTCGCCATTCCCCTTTACCCCTGATCCTCAAAATACCGGTTCATGGCGTCCAAAAACTGTGGACCCGGTTCGCACGAGCGGCGGGTGGTGGGGTCGAAAAACACGTTCACACTTTCGGAGACCGCGCAGCAGGTCTCCCCTTTGAACAGCGCGTAGTGCGTTGTCATGGACCGTCCACCGATGCGAGCGAGGCGTCCGCCGACCTCCAGCTTCTCACCCGCATAATCCATTGTGATTTCCTGCAGATAATCGATCGTCAGTCGGGCGAGCACCATGCCCTGGTTCGGCAGGCCGGTTTGGCGAAAAATGTCCTCCAGAAGCCCCATGCGACCGGATTCAAAATAGGCGGCGATGGCCACATTGTTGACGTGGCCCATGGGGTCCTGATCGCTGTAGCGAATGAGAACCGGCGCCCAGAACCTGTAGTCACCACGGTGTCTTGCAATCGTCTTATCGGTGGGCATCGTTGCTTTGCCTCTGGTCGCAGGGTTTCCTCCGCGCCTAACATGCTTGGGCGTTAAAGAAAGCATGCAAACGCAAACGGAACTGTCAGGAAACGTCATGAGCCGATTTGAACACCCGTTTTACTTTTTGCGCCATGGGGAAACCTCCTGGAACAAAGCCAGGCGCACCCAGGGGCAGTTGGATTCGCAATTGAACGAGACGGGGCGTGCGCAAGTTGTCCGGGCTGGAGAGATCCTAAAAGACGCGCCCATTGAACGCATCATAGCAAGCCCGCTGAGTCGGGTTCGGGATACCGCCGAAGCTGTGGCCGCGCACCATGGCCTGCCCATCGAATTCGACGAGGGCCTGAAAGAATGCCACCTCGGGGATCACCAGGGCGAGCCCCACGGCCCATGGCTGGCAGACTATTGGACCGGGGCCTACGACCCGCCAAACGGTGAGACCTTTGCACAATTTCACCAGCGGGTTTGGGCCGCCATGGCCCGCGCCGTGGCGCGGGGCCCCAACACGCTCATCGTTGCCCATGGGGGCCTGTGGCGGGCCGCGCAGGAATATGTCGATATTATCCCGGCGCTCAGCCCCATGCCCAACGCGTTGCCCATCCGTGTTGAGCCCGCCGATGGCCGGTGGAACCAAACGGTCTTGGGGGATAGCCACCGCGCGCCTTAGGCGTCGCCCTGTTTAGGCTCACCCGCCCCGCGTGGGGTCGGGGGACACGGCCACCAATTGCTTCCCGAAATTTCCGCCCTTGAGCATGTTGATGAATGCATCCGGCGCGGCGGCCAGCCCCTCTGCAACGGTCTCGCGGTAGTGCACTGTTCCATCTTTGATCATGGGTGCAACGTCCGACAGGAATTGCGGGTATTGATCGTAATGGTCAAAGATAATGAAACCGCGAACGGAAAGGCGGTTGACCAGGATCGTGCGCCACGCCTTGGGCAAAAGGTCCGGTCCGTCAAACGATCCGCCTGAGCCGAGTACGTTCGCGTTGTACCACGAAATCATCCCGCACACCGGCATACGCCCAAAAACGTTCATCAAGGGAATGATCGCTTCCAGCGTCTTGCCGCCGACATTTTCAAAATAAATGTCCACGCCGTTGGGGCAATGGGTGGCAATTTGTGTGCGAAGCGCCCGGGCGTCTTCGGCGGCACGGTGATCGACGCAGGCATCAAAGCCGAGTTGATCGACGGCAAACGCGCATTTGTCCGCACCGCCGGCAACACCAACGACCCGCAAACCCTGCGCCTTGGCCAATTGGCCCACCAGAGAACCCACCGCACCCGTGGCAGCCCCCACCACCAGCGTTTCCCCAGCCTTCGGTCGGCCATGGGTGTTAAAGCCAACATAAGCAGTCAGCCCGGGCATACCGAGCACGCCCACGGCTGTGGATATGGGGGCGATAGCAGGGTCCAAAACCCGCACGCCTTCGCCGTCGGACACCGCATGGCTTTGCCAGCCAAACCGGCCTTCGACAAAGGAGCCGACGGAAAAGCCAGCATGGTTCGAGGCGATCACTTCTCCCACCGCGCCACCTTCCATAGCGTCGCCGATTTGAACGGACGCAGCATAGCTTTTGGAATCATCCATCCGGCCCCGCATGTATGGGTCGAGGGAAAGCCAGATCACCCGAACGAGAAATTCGCCGTCCCCGGCTGCGGGCATAGGCGCTGTTTCATGCCGAAAATCGGTGGGCTTCGGCGCGCCTTCGGGCCGCGCCGCCAGCACCACCCGTTCCATGGTGCCCTCATTGTGTGTGTCAGCAGTCATCGTTCATCCTCCCACTTGACGTGCGTGTTGTGCGTCGATTTATGCACCCGTGTGCGCCCCAAGCGCGCGGGCAGCTTTTGCAAAGAAATCGGTTGCGCCAAAGTTCCCGGACTTGAGCGCCAGCGCCAGATGATCGCCAGCCCGCAGGGCCGGTACGCCGGGGTCAATTTCCGGTCCGATGGCAAGGTCTGTGAGGGCGAGCCCCTCAACAACGGCGCCCGATGTTTCCCCGCCGGCGGTGATGATCCGGGTGACGCCCAGCGCGCGCAACGCGACAGCCGTGTCGGCAAAGAAGGTTTCGACAGCAGCAGCGGTCCGGTCTTTCCCTAACCGCGCCTGCGCAGCGTGTACAGCGGCTGGATCTGCGGAACTGAACACCACCGGCAGTGCGTCGGGCCGGTCGGCAAAGTGTTGCATCACCCATGCTGCAACCTCTGTCGGGCTGGCGTTTCCGTCCAGCACTGCCTGTGCCGTCACCTCAAAACCCGGATGGTCCGCCATGTGTTTGGCCAATTGCGCGCGGGTGGCGGTAGAGCAGGAGCCGGAGAGGATGGCACAGGGTCCCGCCACGCCCGTCCAATCGTTCTGCGTGTGATCGGTTGCTTCCCGGCCCGTCTGTCCGTTGGCCCGAAAATTCGTCGGCAAACCCAGAGCAATGCCTGAACCGCCTGTGATCAAAATCTGGCCCCGCGCCGCCTCGCCAATGGCCCGTAGGTCGGCATCGCGGATCGCATCCACAATAACATGGTGCGGCCCGGATCGCGCCAAATCCTGAAGCGCAGCACGAATGCTATCTGCACCGGCAAACACAGTCTGCGCTGAAATATGGGCCACCGGCGTTTGGCATTGCGCGGTTAGAACTCGGCGCAGATCGGCATCCTTCATGGGCGTGAGAGGGTGGTCTTCCATGCCCGATTCATTCAGCAGCCTGTCGTTGACAAACAGATGCCCCTGATAAACCGACCGGCCAGTGCCCGGGAACGCGGGGCACACGATGGTGGTTTGAGACCCCAGAGCCTCCGCCAGTGCATCACACACCGGACCGATATTGCCACGTTCGGTGGAATCAAACGTGGAGCAGTATTTGAACACAAACTGGGTACACCCCTGGGCGCGCAGCCACGCTAAAGCTTGGAGCGATTGGGAAACCGCATCGACAGGGTCAATGGACCGCGTTTTTATGGCGACAACACCGGCCTCCACATCCGCAGCCGCGGGCCCGTTCGGCACGCCGCAATATTGGACGACGCGCATACCTTCCTTAGCCAGCGTATTCGCCAAATCGCTCGACCCGGTAAAATCGTCCCCAATGCACCCCAACAACATGGGCCAGCCTCCCATTGCATCACCCGCCCATGACATCGGGGCGATCAACCGTCTCACCGCATTGTTATTGTCGAGCGGGCAGGTTCTGGCAACACGTCGCGAAAAGCACAATTCACCGCGCATTTTTGCCCTTGTTCAAGGGGCCGTATGGCGCACACTCTTTCACAGTAAGATGAAGCGGGAGCCGTCATCGTGGGCATGATTGAAACCAATCCCGGTGTTTGGAAATCGGGCAAGGGTAAGGGGCGTGGAACGCCCAAAGGGCGTCAACTGGACGACGCTGCGCTGGAAGATGTGCGCGCTTTGTTGGGCGAACGCCCGCGCCGCCGTGATCTGTTGATTGAGCATCTGCATCTGATCCAAGACCGGTTTGGCCATCTGGCGGCACGGCACCTGCGTGCGCTGGCCGAAGAAATGCGTATGGCCCAGGCCGAGGTTTTTGAGGTGGCAACGTTCTACGCCCATTTTGATGTGGTGAAAGAGGGCGAGACACCACCCCCCGATCTGACGATCCGGGTGTGCGACTCCTTGGCCTGTGAGTTGGCCGGTGCCCAACAACTTATGGACGGCTTGAAGGCTGGCCTCGACCCAAGCCAAGTTCGCGTCGTCCGCGCCCCCTGCATGGGGCGCTGCGATACCGCGCCGGTCCTGGAACTCGGGCACAACCATATTGACCACGCGACGGTGGAAAGCACCGTTGCCGCAGTTGAGAAAAACGACACCCACACGCGGATGCCAGACTATCAGCGCTTGGACGCCTACCTGTCCGAAGGCGGCTATGAAGCACTGAAAGCCCTGCGCAACGGTTCTGAAACCCCCGATGCGGTGCAGGAAAAGGTTCTCGCCTCCGGCCTGCGCGGCCTGGGTGGTGCGGGCTTTCCCTCGGGTAAAAAATGGTCGTTCGTTCGTGCCGAAGCCGGCCCGCGTTACCTTGCCGTCAACGGCGATGAAGGGGAGCCGGGGACGTTCAAAGACCGCTATTATCTGGAGCGCACGCCCCACCTGTTCCTCGAAGGCATGTTGATCGCCGCCTGGGCCGTGGAAGCCGAAACCTGCTTTATCTATATGCGGGACGAATACCCGGCAGTGCTGAAAATTCTGGCGGATGAAATCGCAGCGCTGGAGCACGCTGGCATCGTCGCCCCCGGCTTCATCGATCTGCGGCGCGGCGCCGGCGCGTATATCTGCGGCGAAGAATCCGCCATGATCGAGTCGATCGAAGGCAAGCGCGGCCTGCCCCGGCACCGTCCCCCCTTTGTCGCGCAGGTGGGCGTGTTTGGTCGTCCAACGCTGGTCCACAACATTGAGACCCTGCACTGGATCGCGCGGATCTGCCGGGAAGGACCGGAAATTCTGTCTTCAGTGGAGAAAAATGGCCGCAAAGGCCTGCGCAGCTATTCGGTCTCCGGTCGGGTGAAAAATCCCGGTGTCCATGTGTTGCCAGCCGGCTCCACCATCACTGATATCATAGACGCCGCCGGTGGCATGCTGGATGGTCACACTTTCAAGGCCTACCAGCCCGGCGGCCCGTCATCTGGCCTGCTGCCTGCAAGCCTGAATGATGTGCCCTTGGATTTTGACACGTTGCAGGAGCACGGCACGTTCATCGGCTCCGCCGCCGTCATCATCCTGTCCGATCAGGACAGCGCCAAAGAGGCTGCGCTGAATATGCTGCGCTTTTTCGAAGATGAAAGCTGCGGCCAGTGC
>JBCBCT010000073.1:0-16073 GCA_038530365.1 Pseudomonadota bacterium
TTCGCCGATTCTCGCCAAAACCCCGGTCAAAGGCCTCTACGTCAATTGCGGCTGGGGCACCGGTGGCTTCAAAGCCACCCCCGGTTCTGCCCACGTCTTCGCCCACACCATCGCCAATGACGCCCCCCACACAATCAACGAAGGGTTTACGCTGGAACGGTTCAGAACGGGTCGCCTGATTGATGAGGCCGCCGCAGCGGCGGTTGCCCATTGATGGATGTTTCATTGATAGAACCTCACCCGACCTCGCTGTCGCGAGGCCACCCTCCCCACAAGGGGGAGGGCTTGGCTGCCGCACGTTCTTTGCCAACGATCGAGACTCGGAGGTCGCTGAGAGCTCCAGCCCTCCCCCTCGTGAGGAGGGTGGCCCGCGAAGCGGGTCGGGTGGGGCCCGCTCCAATCCAAACACCCCAATCCAAACCAACAGAGATCGCACCATGCTCCTGATCTATTGCCCCTACTGCCAGCAAGAGCGGCCGGAATTGGAATTTGCCAATGCGGGGCAGGCCCATGTGGTGCGGCCGGCCGACATGAGCACAATGTCCGATGCGGACTTTGAAGCAATGGCGTTCATCCGTGAAAACCCCAAAGGTGTGAACCTGGAACGCTGGCGGCATGTCCATGGCTGTGGTCGTTTTTTCAACGTGGCGCGCTGCACGGTCACCGATAAATTTCTGAAGGTCTACAAAGCGAGCGAACCCCGTCCGACGAACGAGGAAATCGTGGCTCTTGCGGCCATGAATGCGGCGGGAACCAGCGCAAAGGATACCCCGCTCAGAAGTGAAGCCGTGGCGCACGCTGAACCGGAACAAGCCCACTCTCAAGAAGCCAACCAAGACACGAAAGGCGCGGACGAATGACCCCAACCCCCGATCAGCCTTTTCGCGTCAAAGGCCGCGGCAGTCTGCGCCGCACGCGGCCGGTGAATTTTACCTTCGATGGCCAAGCCTATGTTGGTTTGGAAGGCGACACCCTCGCCTCCGCGTTGCTGGCAAACGGCGTGCACCTCATGGGCCGCTCGTTCAAATACCACCGCCCCCGCGGCGTCATGGCAGCCGGTGTGGAAGAGCCAAACGCCCTGGTTGGAATTGCCCGCGCGGGGGCCAACAACGATGCCCGCCATCAGCCCAATGTGCGCGCATCTGTGCAAGAAATTTTTGAAGGCCTGGAGGCCACGTCACAAAACCGCTTCCCAACGCTGACCTTCGACATCGGTGCGATCAATTCACTCCTATCGCCGTTTTTTCCAGCCGGGTTTTACTACAAGACCTTCAAATGGCCCGCCAAAGCGTGGGACAAGCTCTACGAACCCTTCATTCGCCGCGCGGCGGGCTTGGGCGATGCACCCAACAAGCCTGACCCCGACCGCTATACCAACCGCTTTGCCCATTGCGATGTGCTTATCATTGGCGGCGGCGCGGCGGGCCTCGCGGCGGCAAAAGCGGCAGCCGATCAGGGAAAGTCCGTCATCCTGTGCGACGAAAACCCGGAATTTGGCGGATGGCTGCTGTCCGACACCGACGTGCGCATCGCCGGCCAATCGGCCAAGGCATGGATCGCAGATCAACTGCGGTCCCTTAGATCAAAACACAACGTCACACTGCTCACCCGCACCACCGGTTTTGGCTACTTCCAGCAAAACATGGTGGCGCTTTGCGAACGCATCACCGACCACATGTCGAACCCGGACCCCGATCTTCCGCGCGAACGCATGTGGCAGGTGCGGGCCGATCAAGTGGTGCTGGCCCAGGGCATGATCGAACGGCACATGGTGTTTCCCAACAACGACCGCCCCGGCGTCATGCTGGCGGGCGCGGCCCAAACCTGGCTGAACAAATATGGCGTGCTGGTTGGCACAAACGTGGGCGTCTACACGGCCTGCGATACCGCCTGGCAGGCAGCCTTTGAACTCTACGAAGCCGGCGCCGACATCGCCGCCATCGTGGATGAACGGGCGACGGTGGACCAGGCCCTGTTGGACCAGGCAAAAGAATTGGAGATCGAGGTTTTCCTGGGAAGCTCCGTTAAACGTGTCCAGGGTAAGCTGCGCGTGAGCGCGATGGAAGTGCTGGCCCGAGGGTCCGACGAGCCCCGCACCATCGAAATCGACGCCCTCATCACCAGCGCGGGATGGACCCCATCCCTGCATCTATACTCCCAATCTCGGGGCAAGCCGCAATGGGATGAGGCGAGCCAGCGTTTTCTCCCCGGCCAATCCCCGCAAGACTGCGTCTCCATCGGCGGCTGCAAAGGCATGGATGATCTTGCCGACGTGTTGGATGACGCGGTGGCTGCCGTGGGCAGCACACCCGAAGACATTGAGATTGTCGATGATGTGTCCACTGAAGGCGGCATGATCGGCCCGGTGCGCACAGCAGAAGCCGGAGAGGAAAAAAACGGCAAAGCCTTTGTGGATTTCCAAAACGATGTGACGGCCAAGGACATCCGCCTTGCGGTGCAGGAGGGCATGCACTCCATCGAACATGTCAAACGCTACACCACCAACGGCATGGCAACCGATCAGGGCAAATTGTCGAACATGCACGGACTGGCCATTGCCGCCAAACAACTCGACCGCCCGATCCCCAAGGTGGGCCTCACCACCTTTCGCGCGCCCTACACGCCCACAACATTCGGCTCATTTGTCGGCACCGCCCGCGGTCCGTTGTTTGACCCGACGCGCAAAACACCAATCCATGGTTGGGCGGAAGCCCATGGCGCAGAGTTTGAGCCCGTCAGCCTGTGGCAACGGGCCTGGTATTTCCCCCGCGACGATGAAGACATGCACGCAGCCGTCGCCCGCGAATGCGCGACGGTGCGCGAAACGGCAGGCCTGTTTGACGCATCAACACTCGGCAAGATCGAAGTGGTGGGCCCCGACGCCGCCAAATTCATGAACCTGCTGTACACCAACGGTTGGGACAAATTGAAACCGGGACGCGCAAAATATGGCATCATGCTGCGCGAGGACGGCTTCATCTACGATGATGGCGTGGTGGGCCGCCTGTCCGAAGAACGGTTTCACGTCACCACAACAACCGGCGGTGCGCCGCGGGTTTTGAACCACATGGAAGACTATCTCCAGACGGAATTCCCCAGCCTCAACGTCGCGTTGACCTCAACGACGGAGCAGTGGGCCACCGTCGCGGTACAGGGACCAAAGGCCCGTGATATCATCCAGCCCTTTGTTGAGGGCGTGGACCTTTCAAACGAAGCGTTTCCCCACATGAGCGTGGCTGAATGCAAGGTCGGCGGCATACCCGCCCGTCTGTTCCGCATCTCCTTCACCGGGGAACTTGGCTTTGAAATTAACGTCCCGGCGGACTACGGCCATGCGTTGTGGGAAGCGCTTTGGGCACGGGCGGAACCCATGGGCGCCTGTGTTTATGGCACCGAAACCATGCACGTTTTGCGGGCTGAAAAAGGCTATATCATCGTTGGCCAGGACACCGATGGCACGGTGACACCCCATGACGCCGGGCTGTCCTGGGCCATTGCAAAAACCAAGCCGGACTATGTCGGCAAGCGCGGCCTGGCGCGGCCCGACTTAATTGCAGACAGGCGACGTCAACTGGTGGGCCTGAAAACCAAAGATCCTAACACCGTGCTGCCGGAGGGCGCGCAAATCGTGGCCGATCCAAACCAGCCGATCCCGATGAAAATGTTGGGCTTCGTCACGTCATCCTATTGGTCCCCCGCCTGTGACAGTTCTATCGCCATGGCGCTGGTGGAAGATGGCTTCAACCGCATGGGCAGCGAACTGTTCGTGCCGTTGGAAAACGAAACCATCACGGTCGAAGTCACCGACACCGTTTTCTACGACAAGGCGGGGGAGAAGCTGCATGCCTGACCAAATAGCGCCCAGAAACACAGCGCAAAAAAACACAGAATCGACGCAAGCCATCACCCTGCAGCGCAGCCCGGCCCTCGCCGGGTGGCGGCTGGCCAATGAACACGTGATGATGGAAGCTGCGCCCCCAGCCTCCCGCATCAGCCTGCGGGCCGGCGAAACCGGGGCCAATGCGTTTGAGGCATCGCTCGGCCTAAAACTGCCCCGCGCCCCCCACACCTCCGCATCCCGCGGCAGCCGCCACGCGCTTTGGCTCGGCCCGGACGAGTGGTTGGTCTTCGATGAGCGCAACCCCGAAACATCCATGGTGCCACGGCTGGGCAGCGCCCATTTTGCAGCCACCGATATTTCCCACCGCAACGTTGCCTTCATCACCAGCGGCCCCCGCGCGAAAGAGACCCTTGCTGTCGCCAGTCCACGGGACCTGCGCGATCCAGCCTTCCCCGTCGGGGCCTGCTCCCGAACCATCTTTGGCAAGGCGGAAATTGTGCTCTACCGCATTAGCGAAGACGCCTACCGTATCGAATGCTGGCGCTCCTTCGGGCCTTATATGAAAACGCTGCTGACCGAAGCCGCAAAGGATGCAGGACTGTAAATGCCGACGGGACGGAGCCACGCCAAGAGCTTCCCGCCAAAGCCCATGACCTAATCAACCACCACCGGAAGGGCAGCTATGGCCGAGCAGTTCGATGTCGTCGTGATCGGCGGTGGACTTGCGGGCCTGTCGGTCGCCTATGAATTGGCGGCAAGCCGATCCGTCGCTGTTGTGGAGGCTGAGAGCGCCACAGGCTACCATGCCACCGGGCGGTCCGCATCGGTGATCAGCGAAAACTATGGCCCGCCCCTCTGGAAAGCCCTTGCCTCAGCATCCCGCGCATTCCTCGCCAATCCGCCCAAAGACTTGGCAAACGCCCCGCTCCTGCGGGTCCGGGGTGCCCTGACCCTTGCGCAGCCCCAAGAGGAAGACGCGCTAAGACAACAGGCCAAAGATCTGGCCCATCGAGGGATACGAGCAAGCCTGCTCGGCATAGACGATATTTTGAAACTGTGCCCTGTGCTGCGACGGCCTCGCTTTTCCCTTGGCCTCTATGAACCCGACTGCCAGGACATCGACACCAACGAACTGATGCGGGTCTATGAGCGCGGCTTCAAGAAGCGCAATGGGCGCATTTTTACTGGCGAGCCTTTGGCAGCGCTTCAAAAAACGGGCGCGCTGTGGCGCGCCGACACGCAAACGCGGCAATTTCAAGCACCCTTAGTGGTGAACGCGGCAGGGGGCTGGGCGCGCAACATCGCGCAGCTCGCCGGCCTGCCGGACAGAAAGGTCATGCCTTTTCTGCGCACGGCCATCACCTTTGATCCACCTGGTGAAATGACCATTTCCAACTGGCCAATCGTGTTTGACGTGACCGAAACCTTCTATTTCAAACCCGAGGCCGGTCAGATCATCGCCTCACCTGTAGACATGACCCCCTGCCCACCGGGGGACGTTCAAGCCGAAGAGCTCGAAGTCGCGGTCACCATAGATCGGATAGAGCGGCACACGACACTGGACATCGTGCGCCCGTCCCACACATGGGGTGGTCTTCGAACCTTCGCATCCGACCACGAGCCCGTCATCGGACCGGACCCGGAGGACCCAAGTTTCGTCTGGCTCGCCGGCCAAGGCGGCAATGGTGTCATGGGCGCACCCGCAGCCGCGCGCCTGGCCGCAGCGCTCGCCCTCAACCAAGCCATTCCCTCCGACATCGAAGCCCTAGGCGTAATGGCAGAGAGCGTCTCCCCGGGCCGGCCAGCCATGCTGGAAGACGTCATCGGCCGGGCCATCGATTTGGAAGCCTGAACAGTCCCCACACGCCATTTCTGGCTGCGCGGAAACCAAGCTGCTGCATTCAACCCCAACCTAGACCTTGGGGAACCATTCCCTTAAGAGCGGAGCGTTCCGTGGCGGTTGGCATGACATCGACGTGTCGCCCGCGCGAGAGCCCCCGCATCCAAAGCATCCGCAACATCAGCAAGCAGCACTCAGCCCATGGCGAAGCCAGCCCCTGCAGTTCCCTCCAACGCAGAGCCCATCGCCGCCCTTGACGATCCGTCGGTGCTGGAGCCCGTTCAGCGGCGGGCGGTCTTCTTCATTGGGGGATATGACCCAAAGTCACCGGAGGCGTTTTTTGACCGGTTGAACCGCGAAACAGGCCGCTTTGAGACGCTGTGGGACACCCTGTCAGACCCCGAGCCGCCAAGTCGGGTCAGCGCGCACATCACATGTCAAACCAGCCACACGACAGATGAGCACGGGCGCTGGGCGACACAGACGGATTTTCATTTCGTGTGCCTCGACACCATCGTCAAAAAGGATTTTGCCCAACCTTTGGGAACCCGTGTCCTGCGCTATCTGCGCACGTTTTTCGATTATGTGTTGACCGGCACCGCCTTTTCCTTCGCCCGCCATGCGGTGCGGTTTTTCGGCTATTTTCTCTACCCGTTTGTGATGATGCTGCTGGGCCTCAGCGTCAGTCTTTTCTTTGCAGGCTTAATCGCAAATTCTGGCGTGGTTCTGGCATGGTTCACCGCACCCATCATTTTCGTGGCCTCTATGGCCTCGTTCGTCCAACTGGTCGCAAAACGAAACTTCGTCTTCCACCTCGCCGATCTGTGGAGTTTTTCAGCCGACTATGTCCATCAACGGCGAACGGACATCGAAGATGTTTTAGACGACCTCGCCGAGACCGTCGCAATGCGCCAAGACGACTATGATGAAATCATCATAGTGGGCCACAGCACCGGCGGAGCGCTCATCTTGGACGCCGCAGCCCGCGCCCTGGAACAGGAGCCAGGCCTGACCCGTATCCCCAACCGTTTCTGGATCATGACCGTGGGTTCCACCGCCCTCAAAGTCGGCCTTCATCCCAAAGCGGGCTGGTATCGCCAAAAATTGGATCGAGCGTTTTCCACCGCCAACCTGCGCTGGATCGAAGCCCAATGCCCAACGGACGTCATCAACTTTCCCGGCACCAACCCGGCTGCGTTGATGGGCCTGTCGCAAACCGATGCGCCGTTCTTTCAGATCATCCGCGTGCGCATGAGCAAAATGCTCGATCTGAAAACCTACAGGCGCGTTCGTAAAAACTTCTTTCGGCTGCATTACCAGTTCGTGTACGGCAACACCCGACCCTATCTCTACGACTTCCCAGCGATCTGTTTTGGACCGGCGAAACTGGCCTTGAGGGCAAAAGACAAACACACGCTCAGCGCGGCCCTTCACCCGAAATTTCCTCCGGCCACAGGCACGGCAACGGACGGCACATCAACGGACACCAACCCATGAGCACAACCGTTTTAGGCATCATCTGGGGATTAGCGATCCTCGCCTGGGTCGCCATCCGCATGCCACGGCGACGCAAGGCCAAGAAACGCAAAGTCGTCGCCCATCAGCGCAGCCTGTGGGAGCGCACGGCACTGGGGCTGTGCATCCTGGGCTTGTTTGTTTTCCCCTTCGCTTACTTTTTGAGCGGCTGGCCAGCGGGTGCAAATTACCGACCCAGCATCGCTCAGAGCCTCCTGGGTGTGGCGGCTCTCGGCGCGTTTCTGTGGGTCTTTTACCTCGCCCACAAACAACTGGCTGACAACTGGTCCGTGACCTTAGAGGTGCGCGAGAACCATACCCTGGTTCAAGAGGGGCTCTACCGCTACGTGCGCCACCCCATGTATTCATCATTTTGGCTCTGGGGCCTCGGCCAGGCCCTGATTGTCCCCAACATGGCGGCCGGTCTCGCCGGCATAGCCAGCGTCGCGCTCCTCTATTTCACCCGCGTCAACAAAGAAGAGGACATGATGCGCAACCAATTCGGCCAAGACTACGAAACCTACAGCCAAAAAACCGGACGCATTATCCCAAAGCTAACCGCGTTTCAAAGGTAGATTGAGAGGCACTTCAATCGTTGTTCTGAGGACGCCGTGACCTCAAAAAAATCAACGCCGGCAGCCCGCATTACACCTTGCCGTCATACTCCCGATTCACCTACTTATAGCGCAGCGATTTGAACACTAACGCTGGGTGAGACGGCCGAAAGGAGACCACAGCCAAATATCGATTTGTCTGAGACTCTCGGGAGTGCGTCCACGGAATCCAATTAAAACCTGCCCGACCTAAACCTGCTCACAAGCGGAACATCTATCATGCCCCTCTTGGCTCCAATCAAATCTAACCTGAGACGCGGCTACCGAAGGGCATTCTTCACGTTGGTGATGGCACTGTCTGGGGTCTTGGCCATAAACCTGCCGCACCATGCACACGCGCAAACGGTGACGGATCTGCTGTTCAGCCAACCCACGGCAGGCAATAACACGGCAGCCACGACACAAATCGCGGCGGCTCGTGGCCATCAAGGCGATGTTTTTCTACTGCGTGGATTTGCAAATGTGTTTTCCCGCGGCTTGGATGAGATCGGGAGCAAACTGCAAAAGCGCGGGATCGAAGCGAAGGTCATTCCCCACGGTAGTTGGCAAACCGCGCTCAACACGATCCTAACAAACCGTCGTAAGCATGGGCGTAAGCCGGTTGTATTGATCGGTCACTCGTTGGGCGCAAACAAAGCCATTTTACTGGCCGACGCGCTGCGTAAACGCCGCGTTCGGGTCGACTATTTGGTCACGTTTGCTGCAACCAATCCGACGCCCATCCCTTCAAACGTGCGCAAAGTGACCAACTACTATTTCAAAACGAACGGATGGGGCGAGCCGATTACGAAAGGCCCCGGCTTCCGAGGGCGCTTCAAAAACATCGACTTCTCAAAAAGCAAAACCATTGGCCATTTCAACATAGAAAAACAGCCAAGGTTGCAAAACCAAGTGATCAGGAACGTCCTTCGCTTTGTAAAACCCCGGCCCAAAACAGGTTAAGCGCCCAAGTTTCCTGCTTGGTTAACCAAAATGCCGATGGTGGGCGATACTGGGATTGAACCAGTGACCCCTTCGATGTCAACGAAGTGCTCTCCCGCTGAGCTAATCGCCCGTCCATGGTGTGGTCGGCACGTTTGCGCGACCTGGCAGGACCGCAAACTGGAAGCACTTGGTGTCGTGCTTGTCGACGGCATAGACCACACTTAGCGTTTTCTCGTCAACTGACAAACTGCCGAAGGTCGCCCTTTTTGGGTGAGGCGTCATACCGACAGAACAGGGCCACGCCAGACTATTGCCTAGGTGGCGAAATTCCACCCGAAGTGAACGCGTTGCCCACCGCTCATCCAAGCCGTGCGCAGGCGGTAAAACCGCCGACAGCGTGAAGGCAAGGAATCAACAGTGAGTATCCTGCACGGAAGGATTGAGTGATCAACAGCGCCCCAGAACGATAGATGGCCGATAGATGGCTAAGAGACAGACACTGCCTCGTCCAAACGGCACGCAGGCTGCAGGGTCCCCGACTGTTTAAGGAACGAAACGTTCCCGTTGCCATCGGGAACCGAAGGGTTTCTAGGCCGCCAACATTTTTTCAACCTCGTTGACGAGGTCACGCAGGTGGAAAGGTTTGGACAGCACCTTGGCGTCCTGAGGGGCGTTGCTTTCCGGGTTGAGCGCGACGGCTGCAAATCCCGTGATAAACATCACTTTCAGATCCGGGTCGAGTTCCGTTGCTTTGCGGGCCAGTTCGATCCCATCCATTTCCGGCATAACAATATCGGTCAGAAGCAGCGTGAACGGCTCCTCCCGCAGGCGTTCATAGGCGCTTGCCCCGTTGTCGTAGGAAATGACGTCATAGCCCGCATTCGCCAAGGCTTTGGCCAAAAAGCGGCGCATGTCGTTGTCATCTTCTGCAAGCAATATTTTATTGACGCCGTTCATGTCCCGCCTTCTGTGCTGCGTTTTTGTCAGGCATGGGCGGCGCTGCCTTTGCGTCCGCCAGCAGGCCCGCTGGTTAACCGGTTAAAACCAACCAGCGTAAACATTCCCTAAAACGGCTGCGTTGCAAAGCCGCATTCTCCCCAATTTAGCGACGAAATCCCCCACATGGCCCCAGCTTTCTGGACAGTCGTCCATCGAACCCCTACCGTTGCAGGCCTTGTAAATCCGTTGGTTTGCGCTTTTGACGTCGAGCGGGGCAAACAAACACCGGGCACAGACCGCAAAGCCCACAGAGGTCGCTCAGTGAGGCCGCTTGGAGATGCCCTTTGGGGGTTCATTTGTGGGCCATATTTCGAAAGCCTTGGCCAACTCCCGATCTGACTGTTGACTGGTTCGGTGGCTGGACTGGTGCCTGGACGGGTAATTGGCGACAAATAAATGAGGTTTGGCCGTGGCCGCCTGGCAAAGCGACACCTTGGGAACACCGCCGTTTTCGGTTTTTGAACCGGCGGAGCAACGTGTGCCCTTTGTCTTTAACGCGCCCCACAGCGGCCGGATTTACCCCAAAACATTTCTCGACGTCTCCCCTCTCACCGATCTGCAAATCAGACGGTCGGAAGATGTGTTGGTGGATGCCCTGTTTGACGATGTGGTCGCCTTGGGCTGCCCCTTTCAGATCGCCCATTTCCCCCGTGCGTGGTTGGACGTGAACCGCGAGCCCTATGAACTCGACCCAAAACTGTTTCGAGAAAAGCTGCCAACCCATGCCAACACGCGCTCCATGCGAGTCGCCGGAGGTCTGGGAACAGTCCCTCGGCTGGTGGCGGAAAACCTGCCCATTTACAGAAGCCGACCGAAGCTGGCCGAAGCCATGGCCCGGATCGATGACGTCTACCGCCCCTACCACGAAACGCTGACCCATCTGATGGCCAAAACCGTGGTGGAATTTGGCTACGGTGTGTTGGTGGATTGCCACTCCATGCCCTCCACAGGCGGCGGCATTGAGCGGGCAGACCGCCCCGACATTATTATCGGTGACCGCTATGGCACGTCGTGCAACAGCGCGATAAGTCGGCAATTGGTGCAGAGTTTTGCAACCCTGGGCTACAAGACCACACGCAATAAACCCTACGCCGGAGGCTTTATCACCGAGCACTACGGCAAGCCGCTCAAATCCCTCCACGCCGTGCAAATCGAGATTAACCGCGCGCTATACGTGGACGAAGAAACCCTGCGGCCCCATGCTGGTTACGACCGTTTGAAGAAAGACATTTCAGCCGTGATGAGCGCGCTCGTGTCCATGCCGGATGCACCACTTCTTTCAAATGCCATTGCGGCGGAGTAGACCCGTCACAGGACACCAAACGAACGGGCGATCTGCGTTATGATCGAGGAAAGCCTTCTCCTTGAAGCTATGAACAAGGCAGCCGATGCCGCGGCCAAGGAAACGCTGTCGCGGTTTCGAAGCGGCACCGCCATCACCAACAAGCTGGCAAGTTCGATTGAAAATGCCGCCCAAGGGGCTTTTGACCCCGTAACCGAAGCCGATCAGGAGGCAGAAACGGCCATCCGGGCGGTTATCATGAGCCTATTCCCGGACCACGGGATTTTGGGGGAAGAGGCGGGCCATCATCAATCGGACGCGCCATGGCAATGGATCATCGACCCCATTGATGGCACCCGCGCCTTCATCTCCGGACTACCGGTTTGGGGCACCTTGATCGGCCTTTACTGCAAAGGCGCGCCCTACGCAGGTATGCTGGATCAACCGTTCACGGGTGAACGCTTCCTCGGCTACCCGCGCGCCGATGGGCAAAAGATCAGCCAGTTGCACCGGGAAAGCTGCCAACCCCGCACGCTCCAAACCCGCCAAACGGACACGTTGAGCGATGCCATCCTCATGACCACCAGTCCGCGCATATTCAATGCAAAAGACAAGGCCAGGTATGACCGCCTCGAGGCCCACGTTAAACTGCCCCGATACGGCTGTGACTGTTACGCCTATGCCATGGTTGCAGCGGGGCAGGTCGATCTGGTGGTGGAAAGCGGGTTGAATTCCTACGACATCGCCGCGCTCATTCCTCTGATTGAAAATGCCGGCGGCATCGTCACGTCTTGGTCCGGGGGGGACGCAAGCCAAGGTGGAGATATTCTGGCGGCGGCAAATCCAACGATACACGCAGCCGCCATGGCGGTCCTGGGCTATTAATGCCGCTTATGATGGTTTTCAGCGCCCACCTTACCGCCCGTTCACGAGGCGGTCGGCGACCGCCTGTTTTTGAGATCTTCCAGGCTTGATCCCGGCACAAAGCCAAAAAACGCAGCCAACGCCTGCTCGCGCAAGATATCGCGTTCGTGCAACAATTCATGTTTGGCAGCGGTGACGGTCAAAAACGCCCCGGCGCGCATTTTGCGGCCATAGGCTTCAACCGCGGACGCCCGCACCACCTCATCAGCCCCGGCGGCCACCAGAAGCGTGGGCACAGCAATGGCGCTGGAAAACCCATCCTCATGCACCGTTTCCATGGCTTGGCAGGCAGCATAGGTCCAACCGAATGTGGGCCCCGACAGCACGAGACTTTCGCGCTTTTCTACCGTTCCTCGATTGCGCTGGAAGCGTTCGATGTCGTTGGTGAGCTTGTTGCCCAAAAATGGGCGCGTGAGAGCGTTTGACGTGTCCCGCCGGGTTGGACTGGGCGCAAAGCCGATAAACGTCATGAGACCGGTAAATCGCCTTAAGAGCCTTTGCGACACCGGCAACCCCTGTAACGCCAACATAGGGGCCAGCACCACCATGCGGCTGATGCGATTGCCGAGACCGGGTGCAGCCAGAAGCGCGATCAAACCGCCCATGGAATGCGCCAAAACGAAAAACGGCCCACGGCAATCCGGCAGTGCGACCTTGGTCATGATGGTGTCAAGATCCATCAAATATTGGTCGAAATGCTCTATGTGCCCGCGTTTGGGATCGTCGAGCAACCGGTCGCTGCCGCCCTGACCGCGCCAGTCAAACGTGAGCACTTCAAACCCTTCGGCGCGCAGGTCTTCAACGGTCTCAAAATACTTCTCGATATACTCGCTGCGCCCCTGGAGAATCAGAACCGTGCCCTTCATCGGGCGCTTGACCGCCGGCCAACGAGCATAGCGCAGGGACATGTCATCATCGGTCAAAACAAAGCCCGCATGGACGCCATCGGGAATTGGGTTGGCGCGGGTTGACACAAGAACAGGTTCGTCAGCGCCCTGCTTTTGTTCGGAAGAAAGCGCGGGTGACGGCTTGTCCATGTGCGGTGGAGCATCGGCGCGGGCGGCCGAAGGCGTTTGCTCAGCCGGGACAACGGGCCTCGAAACATCAGACTTTGACAAGCCCTCACGCACTGTGAGGCTGGCATCACCCGCGCGGTCCGCTTTGTGTTTGGCATCATCCGACATGGGTTTTGAGGTACCCTTCACCATCAAACGGCTCAAGCGACATTCCTTCCAAACCTTGAAAATCTTGGACCATGTCCCATGTTTGTGGAGCCGGCGCCGGAAGGGCTGGCGAAAAGTGGCGAGGGCAAAGATCAGTCCTCGCTATGAGACCACACCCTATCGCTCAAACATGAGGATATACCGATGAGACACGTTGATTTTAGCCCCCTGTATCGTTCCACCGTGGGTTTCGACCGCTTGTTCAGCCTGCTGGACAACATGGGCCAGCCGGAGCAATCGTCCCCCAGCTACCCACCCTACAACATCGAACGCACCGGAGATAACCAGTACCGCATCACCATGGCGGTTGCCGGTTTTGGCGAAGATGATCTGGAAATCGAAGCCAAAGAAAACACGCTTCTTGTGAAGGGCAACCAAGACAAGCCGGAAGACGACGGGACGGAAATGCTCTTTCGCGGCATAGCGGCCCGCAATTTCGAGCGCCGTTTCCAACTGGCCGACCATGTGGAAGTGCGTTCTGCGCATATGCAAAACGGCCTTCTCCACATCGAGCTTGTTCGCGAAATCCCGGAAGCCATGAAGGCGCGCAAAATCGCCATTTCGGGCGAGGTGGCTGCCAAAGCCGGTAAGCCGAAAACCAAGCAAATCGAGGCCAAGACTGACGCTTAAGGGATGATCATTCCAAAGTGAATCCCGAAGGTCTGCAGAAGACCGTCTCGGTTCGAACGTTGAAGGAAGGCGCGGCCACACTGTGGCTGCGCCTTTTTTGCCTTCAACGCCCCCTGACAAGACCACTTGCGCACCACGCACGACTGACAAAAGGGGGGCGTCCCGCCTATGTCCGGCCTTCGAAAATTCTGGTCCAGAGCGGCATAGCTTCGCCAGGGTGCAGGCCAAAGCAATACCCGATCTTCAAGTCTCATAAGAGGCAACGCCCCGCACCGCCAGCATTGGCGCTCTATGAACGCTTTTCATGACGCAAGGGCGTGCCAAACGTTTCCTCTGTAGAAACGTGTAAAAACAGCCAAACTTGGCTTATTGCGCGGCTTTTCAAGACTAGAGTTCCTAGTCCCAGCCGCCTTGGCTGCTGCGACAATGGGGATAGGACAGAGATGCTGTCCTTATTGCAATTGAACCATCGCTGCGGTAGCAACGCTTCACGCTTCCCATTAACATGGGCATCATACCCAAACTCGCGCGCCGTTTGATAGAATTGAACGGCAAACGATGGCGGGTCGCAGCGCGCCACCGAACCAAGTCGGGGACAATTTGGCCGAAACAGGTGCTGACAGCATCGTTTCAGGGGGACGCGCGGCGGGCAGGTTTTAGGAGTTGGACCATGACTGATACGCCTTCAATCAACAGCGCGGCAAACACCATAAGTTCAGCGGCCCACGCTCTGGAGCACCGCAAAACCGCCGGTGGTCTATACGATCCTGCCAACGAACATGATGCCTGCGGCCTCGGCTTTATTGCAAATATGAAAGGCAAGAAGTCCCATAAGATCGTCCGGGACGGCCTTCGAATTCTCGAAAATTTGGAACACCGAGGAGCCACCGGTGCCGATCCGCTCATGGGCGATGGCGCCGGCATGTTGGTGCAAATCCCGCATACATTCTTCCAAGAAGAATGCGCCAAGATCGGCTTAGATTTGCCGAAGGAAGGCGACTACGGGATCGGCTTCTTTTTCACTCCGCAGGACGAGGCGGAACAAGCGCTCATCAAAGATGTCTTGGTGAAGGTTGCTGCCGACGAGGGCGTCGAATTTCTAGGCTGGCGCAAAGTCCCCTGCAACAATGCGGGCCTCTCCCAAGACCCCGAAATCGCCGCCTCAGAGCCGGTCCACTGGCAAGCGTTTTATGGTCGTCCGGAGGGACTGACCGATGATGAATATGAACGCCGTCTTTATCTGATGCGTCGGGTGTCCACCAACAGCGTGATCAAAGCCCGCGGCGAGCACGATGATTTTTATTCGGTCTCGTTGTCCAGCCGCACGATCGTCTACAAGGGCATGTTCCTCGCCGATCAGCTGGGCCCTTACTATGACGATCTGAACGATGAGCGTTTCGTTTCGGCCCTTGCCCTGGTGCACCAGCGCTTTTCCACCAACACCTTCCCATCGTGGAAACTCGCCCACCCCTATCGCATGGTCGCCCATAACGGGGAGATCAACACGTTGCGTGGCAACGTCAATTGGATGGCGGCCCGCGAAGCCTCGATGTCCAACCCGAAATTCGGCGACGGCATCTCAAAAATCTGGCCCGTTTCCTACGAAGGCCAGTCCGACACAGCCTGCTTCGACAACGCTTTGGAACTGCTCTACCAAGGTGGCTATTCCATCTCCCACGCCATGATGATGCTGATCCCAGAAGCCTGGGCCGGCAATCCGCTGATGGATGAGAAACGCCGCGCGTTTTATGAATACCACGCCGCATTGATGGAACCGTGGGACGGTCCCGCCGCCGTCGCGTTCACGGATGGTCGCCAGATCGGTGCCACCCTCGACCGCAATGGTTTGCGACCCGCCCGCTACTTCGTTTTGGATGACGACACGGTCGTCCTCGCCTCGGAAGCAGGAACCCTGCCGTTTGACGAGGCGAAGGCTGTCACCAAGTGGCGGCTTCAGCCGGGCAAAATGCTGCTGATTGATATAGAGAAGGGTAAAATCGTCTCCGACGAGGAGATCAAAAAAGAGCTGTCCGCCGCCAACCCCTACGACAAATGGCTAGAAAACACGCAAATCGTGTTGGAAGACATGAAGGGCAAGAAAAGCTCGCCCCGCAAATACACCGGCGATGATCTGCTCGATGGCCAGCAGGCTTTTGGATACACCCAGGAAGACATCAAGATCCTGATGGCACCCATGGCAACGACGGGCCAGGAGGGGATCGGGTCCATGGGAACGGACACACCAATCTCGGCGATGTCATCCAAATCGAAGTTGCTCTAC